>DATEDZ010000021.1:0-67053 GCA_035281385.1 Polyangiaceae bacterium | reverse complement strand
CCGCAGCCAACGGTAGGCCGTCCCCTCGAAGGGGTCGCCGCCCGGAGGCAGGGGGCTCGAAGCGTGCTGAACCATGTTGTTCCGGATCATCGAGCCGGCAGCCGGGCCGGTTGCGTAAAATCTCGCATCGGCCCCAAAACTGACGGTCCCGACCTGCCGCAGGGCTTACCACGGGCCGGGGCCCGGGGGGTAGAACCCGCGACCCTTTCGTGGGGACGCGCCTGTCTGGGCACGAGGGCCCCCCAAGGCCCGGTTCACACGGTGACCCTGAACGAGGTGAGCTCATTGGAGGAGGGCCCGCGTCGCCATGAAGAGCAGACCGATGCCGCCCCCAAAGAGAAGCGACATGGCCGGAATTCGGACGTACCCGATGTAGCGGCCTGAAGGCCACCGGTCCCCGACCACGAAGGCGGCTAACCAGAAGACCAGGCCACCTGCTGCTAGGGCGAGGACTGTCATTGGCCGTGCGCGGCGATAGGACGAAAACGCACGACTCGCGCCTCACCGTCGAAGGGGACCACCCCTAGTTCATCGAGCATGATGCGCTGCGACTCCTGTTCGGTGAAGCCGCCAGTGCCAGCTCCAATCAGCGGGAAGGCAAGCCGGGCTATCGCGTGCGTACTGGCGAGCGCGATCGCGTTTCGAACGGAGAGTCGGATCGACCGCTCGGACGCGCGCCATGTCAGCCCGATCCCGGCGACGTGAATGATGGCCTTGAGCGGCAGCTCGCCGGCAGTCGTCACCACGGCCCCGCCTAGTGGCAGCACGCCATGGCGGCGCAGCTCCCGAAACGGGGCGAGGCCGGCCTTGCGCTTGATCGACGCCGATACTCCCTGCGGCAGCAGCAGCCACCACGGGAACACGTTTCGATTCCAGGCGTTCACGATCCCATCGACCTCTTGTTCGACTAGGTCGCCATCGACGAGTGCAATCCGGTTGGCCTTCATTTTCAGCCCTTCCCTTCAGTCGCTCTCGAATCGCAAGCGGCACGCCAACAAGCACCGCGAGGCAGCCGAGATTCGAGCGGTGCTTGTCGGCGTGGTTTGGAGGGACAATCGCAATCCGTTCTTGGCAATCCAACGTTCGCCACTCGCGTCGTAGTCCCGTGAATTTCCTTTGGCAGGAATGAACTCCTGAGAAACACAGCTTCATGCCTTGGGTTTTCGTTATCCGACCGAACCTGAGCACCCAGGAACTGCACGGCGCGAGTTCACTCGTGAGGACCGCGCGGCGCCGTGGCGCTCACTTAAAGGCCAGCAGAATGGCCCAGAGCAACAGCCCGTTGCCGCCAGCCATGAGCGTGACCATGAGTAGGAGTCGCAGGCAGCTGAGGCGGGGACCGGGAGGAACCACGGCCCAAACCACGAAGGCGGCGAACCAAGCGGCAAGAGCGCCAGCAAGGGGGATCAAGGCCTTCACTCCCCAATCACGCGGGCGCCGCCGAGCCCAGCCGCCGACACGCGGTTCGCCTGCCACTTGAGCGACGGGGCGCCTCGAAAGGTAACGACGATGGTCGAGACGATCGAGCCACACGCGGCAGCGATCGTCAACAGGCCTAGCCACCCGGGAGCGTCGCGAACCAGCACGATGCTCAGGATCAATATCGCGATGTTTAGTATGCCCATCAGCGCGTGCCGCAGACTCCACTGCCACATCGGTGGCCCGATTCTGCGCGCACCCATCGTCTCGGGTACCTTGGGCATTCCGACCATCAGCGACCTAGCGACCAACTTCGTGTCGCGGCCGAGCAGCTCGATGCCACCACAGAACGCCCCCTGCCAGTGCAGCAAGCTCGGTTCCGCCACCTCGATTGTATTCGCCGCGCACGTGCGCTCCCACAACCGAGTGACGCTGAACCGTACCGCTCCGTCAGGCCTGGTGATCGTCAGCTTGCGCGCTACAGCGAGAACCGCAGCCATGCAGGGCACCCAGGTGACCAGGCCCAACAGATATTGCTCGCGGGCGATGAGGGCGAGCGCGACCACGGAGAAGTCGAACTTCGCCCAATCGACGATCATCTGCACCCGCTCCTCACCTTCACGCTTGATCATCGGTGTTGTCCACGGCTAGGGGAACCTCTCAGAGGTATCACGGGCGCTTCTCGTGTCCCGTGGAGCCTGACGTCCGATCCTCTTCGCTCGGCTCGAGGAGCATCCGGTCCGGCAGTGGTCCCAGAGGCCTCGGCGGGGCCGGGGTTGGAATCAGCAACGCACGGACCGAGATCCAAATCATCACAGCCACGATGAGGAGTACCTGGTGGTCCATTGCCATCGCGAAGACAACGACCAGACCGACGAGATCGACCATGATCAGGAGCCCCATCATCCAGGGATGCCGATGCACGAGCGTGCGTTCGGCGAACCGGCTACGAAATATGAGGAGAGCGCTACAGGTTATCAATACGTAGACCAGCCACCTCACTGGTTGGGTTGGTGACAAACACAACCAGAGGAATGCGCCGGCGACGAGAAGGTCGTGGAGAAGCCCGGCGGTCTTGTCGATCAGTCGTCCGTGTTTTCCAGTGGTCATGTGCCGATGATCAGCCCGCGGTAGAAGTTGAGGCCCAGTGCGCCGCGTTGTGCGATGCCGACGACGCTCCCATACCCCGCCAGGCCGGACAGGGGCATACCCACGTAGGGGGTCGCGTAGCTCGAGATAACGAATCCAGTCGCAAGGCGGCCGAACGCGTAGCCTGGCCGCGCCTTAAATCCCTGCCATGCTGCCCGGGCAGCCTGCGCAGGGTAGCGCTTGGCAAGCTCCTTCCCGACAGAGATGACGGCATCCACCTCGCGGGCATGCTTCTCGGCATCTGAGCCGAGGGCGCCGGTCTTGGCCGCTAGGTGTGCAGCTCCCATGCCTAGACCGACACCGTAGCTTCCGACCCCGTCCGAGAAGTCCGACGCATGACGCCGCACATCTCCAATCACCGCTGGCTCTTCGCCGCAAGCCCACGCGAGCCACCCGGGGCAGTTCACGCGCCAATCGCGGAAAGGATGACTAATCAGGCCGGACGGATCGGTGTTGTTGAGTGGGTCATTGCCCACGTACACGTATAGGTTCCCCTGACCACCTTCGAACCCGATCGGGTCCTTAGCCAGCCAACGCCCGACTCTCGCGTCGTAGTCCCGCGCACCGAAGCGCACGAGTGCCGTGTCGGCGTCGTAGAGCCCGCCCGCGAAACCAAACGGCTGAAACCCCGGCGCCGAATCCTGCGTTACGTTGCCGAACTCATCATAGTCGAGCCGCTGCGCAACGACGCCGGTCGTCGCGTTGACAACGAGGCGTACCGATCCGAGGTGATCCTTCACGAAGCGGAACGGCACGCCCGCCCGGAGCATGAAGTCCGGGGCGCCGGGTGACGTGCTCGCGTAGACGAAGTGCGAGAAGACGCCGGCGTCGGTAATCTCGGCGACCGGGCGCAGTTGGTCGCGGTAAAGCCAGGCGCGGCTGAACCTGCCGGCAACTTGCTTACCGACACGCCGCCCCATGCCGTCCATCGTGTAGTCGATCTGCTTGGTGCTTGCGGCTGAAGTGACGTTCGCCGTCAGCAGGTTGCCCAAGCCGTCATACGCGAGCTCGAGCGCGCCGTCAGGACCGCTGCGACGCAGCAGCTCGCCGTAGGCGGTCTGCTCGAAAGTCACGTCCCCGTGGCTGACGATGCGATCTTGCGCGTCGTACTCCGCGGCCACGGCCTGGGTGCCGTTGAGCGAGACGCTCAGGCGGTTGCCGTTCTCGTCGTACTCGTATGTGGTGACGTCGTCGCCGCGCGTTACCGTCTCCAGGCGCCCTGCGGCGTCGTAGGTATACAGCGTTGTGCTCTGGGTCGTGCCGATGGTTTCGTCGAGTTGGATGATGCGACCGAGGGCGTCGCGTTCAAGGGTCTGGCTGAAGTTGACTTTGTTTTGGAAGGTCGCTTCGAGGGCGCTGAGGTCGCCGAAGCCGTCGTGCGACTGGGTCGTTGAGACGGAGCCCAGCGCGGTGCCGGTGACGAAGCCGGTGGCAGGGTCGCGGGTGAGCGCGAGGGTTTGCTGGTTGCCGGTGGCGCTCACGACGGCGCCATCGTCGTCGTACCCGAACGAAACGGTGCTTTGGTCGTTGACCGTGAGCTGCGAGAGACGGAGGTCGTCGTCGTAGCTGGCCGTGACTTTGCCTTCGACGGGGCCCGTCCACTGCAGGAGGGTGGGGAGCGGACCATCGAACTCCATCGCCACACTGGGGCCGTCGTTGCGGTGGACGGTGCTGACGCGGCCGGCGTTGTCGTACTCGTAATTGAGGGCGATGCCGGACGTGGTGAGTGTTTTCAGCCGCTGGGCGAAGTCGTACTCGTACGCGAGGGTGGTGCCGTCGGCGCGTTCGACGAGCGTCGGTTGATAGCGCTCGTTGTACGAATAGCGAGCGTTACCGATTGGCAGGTCGGTCGGGCTCGGGCCTTCGACGCTGGGCGGGGTCGATAGCTTGAGTAGGCTCGAGGTGCCGTCGTAGTCGAAGAAGTGCTGCTTCTTGCCAGGTATGCTGACCAGGCTCAGGCGGTTGTCGTCGTCGAACGTCTGCTCGAAGCGGGCGCCGCTGGGGTCAACCACGCCGAGCAAGCGGCCGACGAGATCGGGCTCGAGTTGGGTGGTCTGGTCGAGCGCGTCGGTAACAGTGCGCATGAAGCCGTCGCTGTCGTCGTAGGTATACGCTTGCGTGCGGGTTTCTTTCCCGGCGGTGCGGCTGACGCGCGCGATGCGGCCGAAGTCGTCGTATTTGAAACTGACGGTGCCAAGGCCGGGGGCCTCCTGCTCTATCGTGCGGCCGAGCTCGTCGAGCACGGTGGTGCTGGCGCGGCCAAGCGGCGTGGTGCTCTGAACCGAGCGGTCCTTGCGATCGAAGGTAGTCTTGGCAGTCCGCCCATTGACCTCGACCGTGGTCTCCCAGCGCGTGGCGCTCAGCAAGTTGGTCGCGTCGCTGAGCGTCTTGCGTTCGTTCGTGGTGACTTGGTGAACGCGGCCGGAGGGGAGCGTCACCACGCTCGACACAGGCAGCAGGACCTGCGAACCGAAACCCGAGTCGGTAGCAAAGGTGCTGACGCTCCGCGTGCCGTCGGCAAAGACCTCGGGCAAGGTCAGCCGGCCGTCGGTGCTCTCGGTGACCGAACCGTCGGCGGCCTCCAGCCTGCGACGGATTTCTTCGCTGGTGCTGGTGGTCGCGAACTTGAGCTCCGTGCCGCCCGCTTGCTGGACCTTGACGTTGATGTTGAGGTCGTTACCGGTACCGAGGACACTACGGACGATGTCCTCGAAGTAGTTGCTAGGCTCATTGCCGCGTTTCTCGCGGTTGTTGTCTTCGACCCGTGTCAGGATGCCGAGGCCATCTTTGGAGTACTGGAAGACCCGTTCAGCGCCCATTGGCGAGACGATCTTCGAGAGCAAGCCAGCGTCGTTGTACTCGAGGTGTACAGTTCGATCGAGAGGGTCGGTGATGCTTTTGAGGCGACCTTCGAAGAGGTCGAGGTTGGTGCGCTGGCCGAAGGGGCCGACGAAGGTGCCGGGCACGCCGTCATCGTCGCGTTCGATCTTGGTGGTGAGGCCGTTTTTGTCTTTGACGCTAGTGAGCAAGCCGGAGTCGGCGTCGTAACCAAACTCGAGCTCGGTGATGCCCGTGACAGCGTTGATGGTCTCCCTGTGCTTCCCACGTGAGTCGAAGCGATAGAGCGTGTGGCCGTCTTCGGAGGGGATCAGGCTGTCGTTGGTCTCCTGGATCTCAGCGAGACCCGGCGCGACCTTGTAGACCGTGCTGCCCGTCGCGATGTAGAGGGCACCGTCGCTGTCGAGCGAGATACCATCGGGCTTGTCGAGCTTGATTTGCGTCGGCAGCTGGCCTTCCCGCAAGTCCTGGTCGCCGCCCCCCACCACCGTTTGAATGAAGCCATCGGGGGTGACGCGACGGATGCGGTCGTTGAGTTGGTCGGCAATGTAGATAGACCCATCTTTGCCGATGGCCAGGCCGCGCGGATCGGAGAGCTGGGCCGCGACGGCACGCTGGCCGTCACCCGAGAAACCGGGGACGCCGGTGCCAGCGACCGTACGCATGAGCCCATCCGGCGTGACGACGCGGACGCGCGATCCATCACGCTCGCTAATGAAGACACTGCCATCGGCCGCGACCGCCACACCGCTCGGCACATTGAGGGGGACGGTGAGCGCAGGGGCGCCGTCGCCTTCGAGCACATCGTCGTCATTCGGGGCTTCACCGGTACCAGCGAAGCGTTCGAGGATGCCGCCCTCGAGCTTCAGCACGTCATGCCCGTTGATGATGTACAGCTCTTCACGCAAGCCGAGGGCGATGCCGTCAAGCGCGGAGAGTCGCTCCACAATTTCTGCATCACCGAACAGGTCGTCGGAAGCACCTACCAGCGTGCGGAATGAGCCGTCGGGGGCGATCTCGCGAATGGCGTCGAGCACGAAATCGGCGACGATCACGCTGCCGTCGCTCTTCATGGCGATGCCCTGTGGCGACCCGAGAACCAGGTCGGCGGCGTCGCCCAGGGCGCCCTCCCCAGCGAGCGCGAAGACCTCGCCGTCGGGCGTAAGCTGAAGCAAGCGGCCCAGGTCGCCCTGCTGTTCGTCGTCCTGAGAGATGATGACGCTGCCATCGGGCGCAGCAAAGACCCCGTCGGGCGTGCCGAGCACAGCGTCGCCGGCAGGGCGCGTGGTGACCAACGCTACATTCTCGGCGGATCGCTCGTCGCCGCTACCGAAGTAGATCTTTCCGGTACCCGGGTCGAACGCATGCAGCACATCTAGCCCGAGGCCACCGAGCTGGTAGCCCGAAGCATCGAAGGTGCCGACAGTCATGTTGAAGCGCTTCGTCAGCGCTGCTTCGAGCGTGAGTGTGCCATCGTCGACGGCTTCGCTGGTCACGCTGAGACGCGAGGTCGCACCAAAGGTTGCGGCGGGACGCAGCTCGCCATCGTAGATGTAGCTGAGGGTGACGCGCGCGCGCTGTTGTCCCTGGACGGTGCGGCCAAAGGCGTCCTTGCCGTTCCAGTCGAGCTCGGCCTTGACGTTAGCCTTAGGGTCGAGCGTTTGGCGCAGCGTTTGGCCTGCGATGTTCACTCGCACGCTGACGCGCTTGAGGCCCTCGGGGACCTCGTCACCGATGGCCGGGAACTCAATGCGAAAGCCATTTCGGTACTCGATGCCGCGATCCGATTGGTAGCGAAGCGAGTAGGGCGTCCCAGCGAGACCAAGCGAGAATGCTTCACCCAGAGCCCCTCGTTCGACGAGGAGTGATCCGTGGCGGGTCGGTTCATCGAGCGGGCGAGCCATGGCACCGCCCGTAGTAGGAGCCACAGCACCGGGTGGTGGCACGGTTGCGATATCAGCCGAGTGCGGCGAGAAGTGCCAAACGGGCAGGTGCCAGATCTTGGCTCCAGGCTCGTAGCGCCGAGCGAGCTCGCGCCGCACGCCGTGATAAACGTGCAGGTCGAGGAGGGTGTCCTCGTCGTCCGCTTCGCCGTCACCGTCGGCATCGACATCAGCTTCGCCGTCGGTCACGCCTAGGATCTCGATCACCCGCCCTGGCGCTTCGCCCTGCCAGTTGCCCTCTCCTCGTTGGTAGTAGCCAAGCGGGATTGGACTACCCGTCGGTAGGCCAAGAAAGTTCTCCACCAAGATCGAAGCCGGGGTCGAGAAGTCGACCCGAGTTGCCCCGAGCTCCTCCGCTTCGTCGATGGTGGCTTCGATGCCCCAGTTGAGGCTGGCCGGACGGGGCGCGGTGCCGGGTGCGAAGCGGGCTGGCTCATCGAGCGCGTCGGTCGTCGGAGGCTCGAACGGGTACTCGGCGAGGCGCACGTTGAACCGGGCGAGCTGCTCTTCGGTGCCGTCGGGCAGCGTGGCAGTAGCGGTGGTGTTACTCACGAATACGACGACAGGTTGCCGGCGCCCGAGCGCATCCTCCACGGCATCGCCCACCGCGACTTGCTCGCGGTCTGCCTCGCCCGCGATCTTGGTGACGGCTTTCCCAGCCTCGACCAAGCCCAGCTCAGGCACCGACTCGTAACTACGCCACGCGGCTTGAAGCCCGCGTTCGGCAGTAAGGAAGCCATCGCGCGAGAACTGAACCAAGAGTTGCGAGCCGCCCTCGACTGCCAGGTCGAACACGCCGTCAGGGCGCGTGACCGTGTAGCCCCACTCGTCGTGTCGTGCGATGGCGACGCGTACACCGGCAAGTGGCTCACCCGCCGTGTCGACAACCTTACCGCGCAGGATGGCGATCCGCTTTTTCGAGAAGGCCTTCGCGCTCGTCTCTTTCTGGATCGGGTCCTTACCGCTGAAGAGGAACTGCGCCGCTTCCCAAACCGTGGTCGGCACCGTGCGGTCGAGCTGGGGCGCGAGCTCGCAACTCTTGCTGGTCGCGCGGCAGTCGAGGTCATCGCAATCGGTGACGCCGTCACCGTCGTTGTCGGCCCCATCCGCGCAGTCGGCTTCGACCGAGTCGGCGGCTGCCGGCTTCTTGGCCGACGGGTCGCCCCCGCAGGCGGTGATCAGGAGAAGCCCAGTGAGGGCCGTGGTGCACGTCTGAGTCAGTCGTCGCTTTTGCATCGTCTCGCTCGTCGGTTCCCGCCCCGAAATGAGGGCTTTGGAGCGGAGTCGGGCCGAGCGAGGCGGTCGTTTCCGGAAAAGTGGCGCTCGCCCCCTCGCCTCGAAAATCGACCGGGGGGACGCGCTTTTCAGGAACCGGCTCGGGACCTGGCCCCGACACCCCTTCAGCGGCGATGAGTGCCGCCCTTCACCAGTGGGTTTCAATGACGACGCTCTCTCTTCACAACATCTTGGCTCGATCCTCTCGCCTCACGACGCTGGCGACCCCGCGCCTGGGCGCATTCCTGCTCGCGGCATCCTGCACGCTGGCTTGCGGTGGCGGTTCGGGTCGTGGGCTCGCGGGCAACGAGGGCGGTACTGGCGGCGAAGCGAGCTTCGACGATTCGGCGCCCGTTGACGTGGCGGCCGAGCCGGGAGGCGAAGCGGGCGGCACCGCGGTGAGCTGCGACGACCGGCCCGTCGAGATGATTGAGCTGAACCAGACCATTTGGCAAACTGGCTTCAAAGCAAGTCTTGGCTCCGCCGCCTATGTGGCCGCGACGCCGTCGTGCTCGCTTGGCAGCCTCACCATCGATGCCACGCTCGAGAATCGAGTCAGCGCGACTGAAGCGTTTCCGGCGCTAGTACTGCTAAGATCGGAGGGGCGCGACTATGAAGTGAACGCTAGCAATAGCGAGCTGCCCCTGGTCCCGGGATCGCGCAAAGGGAACGGCATCTTCAGCTTTGCGCTCGATCGCCAGTTCGTCCTCGACGAGGCATTCCTGACCTTCGGCGCCCCCAACCGCCACCAAGCCCAGGTGCCGCTACTGCCCAGCGCCGAAGCTCCGCTTGTCACGCTAGAACCACAAGCGTTGCCGCTCTCAGGTCAGATGCAAGCCGGAACGCTCGCATTCGACTTCCAAGGAGCGTTCGTCGCAGCGGATGCCTACTGGGAGCATGAAAGCCTCGCGGTCGACGAAGTGGCGTTGCGCTTAGACTTCAGCGCTACCTACAGCGGAAACGGCTTTGGTGGAGGCGTGCTCCTGGGAGACGAGGACTTGAGCCTCGAGCTACCCGATGGCACGAGTATCGTGGCCGTCAACTACATCAACGAATTGTTCGACGGCCCGGGGGCGACGAGCCCAGAGCTTTGGGTACGGTTCATCATCCCGGCTCCGGTGGCGGGCCGGTACAAGCTCGTCGCCAATGGAGTCTGGGCTGGGAAGAACCAGACCGAAGTGGCCGAAGCCGAGTTCCCCTTCGAGCTGCCGGCGATGCCGACCTTTGGCGACAAGTGATGACACGTTGAACGTGGTTCGAAGGAAGGACGACGCCGCATGGCCCGTAGGACAACAGTGATGAAGACTTCGGAGGGCTGGCGAGCGTGTGCGGGCACATCCCTGACGGTGGGCTGCCTGCTTGCTCTGTTGACCGGGTGCGACACGCCCGGAGCCCTCCGAGCCTACCTGGGTGGTCACGAACGGCCGGAGATTCAGGCGGAGCCTCACCCCTCCGCCTCGGCTGCACCACTGCCCCCGCGCGTCCCGGCTAGCGCCCCAACCGTGAACGCCGCTCCAGCCGAGGCCCGCATCGTCTCTTCCGAGCAGACCTCCGTCGGCGCACCCACCCGTGTGGGGCGGCCGTACGAATCGGTCTCACCTCAAGTCAAACCTCACCCGGGTTTCGTCCCGTCTGTTCCCGGATTTCCAGCGCCTGGGCAAGGGGGCGTCTCGACGCCGCTCGCGCCTATTCCGGGCGGTGTGGAGCTCGGCAAGCCACTACCAGGATCATCGGGCATCGTGCAGAAGGCACCTCGTGACGCGCGTCACGTGTCGGTCGGTGGCGCCGCGGTTTCGGGTGGCAACGTGTCCAACGCGGCAAGCGTCATTGCTGGGCTTCGCGCACCCCTTCGTGCCTGTTACGCGCGTGAGGCGTTCCCTGGCTCCGGGTCCATGCGTTTCGCCCTGAGTGTCGGTCCAGCAGGTGCCGCCAATGTGACGGCGACCAAGAGCAGCGCCCTCTCAGACCGCCTGCTCGGCTGCGCCATGACCGCCGCTCGAGATGCGCGCTTCGCTCCCCCCGACGGCGGATCGGCAACGATTCAGTTCCCCGTGACCTTCGTGTCCGAGTCAGCCGGGCCGGCGAAGAGCGGGCCCCTTCCCAATCCGACGCCGCCTGCCGTGCCCAAGGGCACGACAACGCTGTAGTCGCGCGGATCTAGGAAACAGGCGTTCGCCTGAACGCGACCCATGAGCATGCGAAAGAAGCTCTCGTTGCTGCTGCTCGAGTGGGCGCTCTGGCTGGCCTGGTCTCCAAGTCGTTGTCGACGTCGCCCGCACCGCCGTGAGCGCGGCACCGTGACCGTTGAGTACGTCGTGCTCCTGAGCACCGTAGCAATGGGCCTGACCCTGGCCGTCATTGCGCTCGGCGTCCCGCTCGTTCGAACGTACCTGGAGCAGACTGCGATCCTGGCTCTGCCGTTTCCCTGAACGTCTGCAGAAATCGGGAAACGACAGAGTCCACCGCTTCGACTCACTTCCAACGGCTGCTGGAAGGTCCAGCGAAGCCGAACCTGGAAGGTTGGTTGGATATGGAACGTTTCAAGAAGCTCTATCGTTGCGCCACCGGTGGCTCGAGCGTGCTGCGTGATGAGCGCGGGCTCACGACTGTGGAGTACGTGATCATCCTCGTGCTGCTCGCCGTGGTTGCGATCACCGTCTGGACCAACTTCGGTGAGGCGGTCAGGGGCAAGGTGACGGACAGCACCAACAAGATCACCGACCTGCCCATCGAAGACAAAGGCACCGGCCAGTAATGCCCTGATGAATGGGTCACGACCATGGTCATCCTGCATGCATTCCAGGCTGCCGCGCTCGCGGCGAGCGCTATCGCAGCCGTCACGGACGCGCGTAACGGCCGCATCCCCAACTGGCTCACGTTGCCGGTGTCGGGTTCGGCGCTCGTCGCTCACGCGGTCGCTCGCGGCGCCTGGGGCGTGACCGAGAGCGCGGCAGGCCTGGTGCTCTGCGGCGGCGTGCCCCTGGTTCTGTTTCGGGCCTCTCGCGGTCGGGCCATCGGCGGCGGCGACGTGAAGCTGTTCGGCGCGCTGGGAGCGTTGCTCGGCCCCACGATGGGGCTCGAGATCGAGCTTGGCGCGCTCGCGCTGCTTCTCATCGTCGCGCTCGCGCGACTGGCCTACAGCGGGCAGTTGCTGCGGGTGGTCGGCGCGACGGCTCGCCTTTTGGCGTCGCCGTTTTCGAAAGGGACAAACAAGGTGGCAGCCGTCGCATTGACCGAAATGCGGCTCGGCCCGGCCATCGCGCTGGCGACGGTCGTGAGCGTCGCGTCGCAATACCTGGCGAGGTGGGTGCCGTGGCTGTGACGATGCGCGACGAGCGGGGGGCGGTCTACGTCGAGTTCTTGCTCGCGTTTCTGCCCCTGTTCGTCTTGTTCTTGGCTTTGTGCCAGATCGCTTTGTTGGTGGCCGGCAAGGTGGTGGTGCGGCATGCGGCCTTCGCTGCAGCTCGCTCGGCCATTGTGGTGCTCGACGACGAGCCCCTGTACTACGGTGATGCGCCGCGCGGCGTGCTCTCCGAGACCAAGAGCGTGGAACCGACTCCCCCGGCTGCGGGTGGGTTGGCAAACGCGCTCAGCTCCCTGGCGACATCGCTCGTGCCCGAGACAGGCGCAGCGGCAACGCCGGTGACGCAAAGGGGCGCGCGCATGCGGGCGATCCGCGGCGCCGCCCTACGGCCGCTCTCGGCAATAGCGCCCAGTGCCGAGGCTTTTCTGGGCGGCACGGGCGCGACACTTGCTGATGCGGTGATTCGCGACCCTGAGGAAGCCAAGGGCTTCGCAACCGTTTACGCCGATGCTGCTGCGCTGGTGACGCTACACCGTGCAGCCGGTGTTCACGAGCTCGCCGCGGAGCCCATCTTGCACAACACGCCCATCACGGTGCGGGTCACGTACCTGCAGCTGTGCGGGGTGCCGCTCGTGCGGAATCTGATTTGCCATCAGTTAGGCAGCTTGCTCGACGCCTCAACGATGTTGCCGGGCGGCAAGCCGACGCCCACGTTGCGTGAGCGGCTCGCGCGAGCGGGCGCACCTGCATGGCTCGAGGCGGCCGCTGATCCGGCGGCGCGCTTCATGGCCTTCGAGGCCGAGGTGACGCTGCCGAACCAGGGCGCTCTGTACGAGTACGCGGAGGCCGGCGATGCGCCGCTACCTGAGCTCTGACGAACGCGGCGCGATCATGCTGATTGCGCTCGCCTTCGCTGTCTTTGGCGTGGCGATGCTGTACTACGCAGTCGGGATCGCCCAGACGGTGCTGCTGCGCGAGAAGCTGCAAGACGCTGCCGACGCCACCGCGCTCTCATCGGCTGTCGGTCATGCGCGCAGCATGAACTTCCTGGTGCTCCTTAACCTGATCATGGCGGCCTTAATCGCCGTGCTGGTTGCGTTCAAGCTGGTCGAGACCCTGGCCTTGGTCGGCATCATCGTGGCCGCCGCGCTGGCTTGGGTGACGGGCGGGTCGACACTTTCCGCGATCCCGCCGCTGAAGGCCGTGCAGCAAGAGATGCGGTCGCTCTACGACACCACCAAAGACCCCATCTTCACGGCGCTCGAGGTGCTGCACGAAACGTCTGATGCTGTCGTCCTGGTCGCGCCGGAGGCAGCCAAAACGGTGGCCGATGCGGACCTGGCCGCGCACTGGCAACCGGAAGTTGAGCCAACCGGCGTGGTGTTCACGACGGGTGGCTTGCCGGTCGAAGACGACACGTTCGACCATTTGTGCGAGCGAGGCGGCAATCTGGCCGGAAACCTGGCGATGAAGCCACTTCCGCTGCCCCAAAAGCTCAAGACCCCGGTCGAGGATGCGCTCGGTGGCCTTTCGGGCAGCATGTCCGACTGGTTCTGCGGCGAGAGTGGCGGGCCACCGCCAACACCACCGCCGCAGTGGGTGAGGAAGCGCTTTCCGCGAACCGATGCGATGGATCAGTGCAAGGACGAAGAGCTGTCGGAGGAGGACGTCGCACAAGCAAAGCAAGACCTGGAGAACTTCAACACCGACCAGTGCAAGGAAAGCAGCGCCGATACCGACGCAGCCCAACCTGACGACCGAGGCCGCTGCCGGCAGGAGACAGACTGCTCGGAGTCGGGCCCGTTCGAAACGCACGCTCAGCACGCGCGCGAACAGTGCGACCCGACGACGGCTCCGCCCCCCTACAGCTACTCGTACCAGCTCCGCAAAGGAAGTGTGGTGTACACCTATGAGGAGAAGCTGGGCTGGGTGCGCGGAGAGCCGTCGTTCGATGAGCCACGGCTCGAAACCGGCTTTGTGCCACCCTGCGGTCCGGCTTCGGTCAAGCCGAGCGTCGCCACCGGGTACGAGAAGGTGGCTCGCGAAAAGCCGGGCGCCGAGGTGAAGCCGGTCTGCTCAAGCGAGGTTGCGCCGCTGCTCCCGCCCCTCGGCAGAAACGCGGCGACGAGCGTTACCGTCGACTTCGCGGAGGTGGTTCACCTGCTATCCTGCATGAGACGGGTGAGCGAGCCGATCGAGGCGACTACCGGTGAAGGCGCTGATGACTCGGGCGAGGACAAATATCCGAAGAAAGTCCGGGGTGACATCAAGCTTGGCAGCGAGGTGTTTCAGACCCGCGCGGTCGTAAAGACGCTGCTCTCCGGTCTACCCGCCGAGCGCATCGTCCAGCTCGCCTTGTGGAACGCCGAGGCTCCCGCGGGCGAGCTACCGGTGGGGCACGAGCTCCGCCAATATGGCTTCGCGCAAGCCGAGTACTTCTACGACGGCACTGAAGAAGCCGCGGACTGGATGTGGAACATGAACTGGCGCGCACGGTTGCGCCGATTCCGCTTGCCAGGAGAAGCAGCGGAACGGGCAAGCCTATGGGACCGCTGCTTCATCGCTTTCAAGAATCGTCTCGAGGAGCCCCTGCATCGCGTGGAGGCCGAAATTGCGCACTAGCCTCTCCAGACGCAGTGAGCGTGGCGCAGCCATGGTTGAGGCCGTGATCGTGATCCCGGTGCTGGTCTTGATCTGGGCTTCGCTCTACTACCTGGGCGAGCTGTTCGCGACGCAGCAGGCACTGGAAGCCAAGGCCCGAAGCTGCGCTTGGCTGTACTCCGCCAACAACTGCCAGGTAGTGCCAGACGGCTGCGACCAAGTCCTGAACAAGTCGGAAGGGTCTGCGGACGACGTGGAGCCAAAGGTCACCGACGCGCTCGGAGAAGGCGGCAGGAAGGCACTAAACGGCGCTGACTCGAAGAGCATCATCGGCACCATCGTGGGCGACCTGGTCGGCGGCCCGCTACTCGCGGCGTTCACGAGCTCGGTCGATGCCAAGGTGACTCGAGACGTCGAACAGCCGGGAGCGTTCGGAGGTGGGCTGAAGACCGTGACAGGCCGCTATCACCTGGCCTGCAACCTCGAGCCCACGACGCCCGAGAAGATGGCCGAAAAAGCTTGGGAGAGCCTTGGTGAGTAAGCTATTGCGAGTCTGCTCGGGTGTGGTGCGCGCCGGGTGCGTGCTCCTGCTGGTTGTCGGCGTTCTGGG
The DNA here is from genome assembly GCA_035281385.1 of Polyangiaceae bacterium. Lineage (GTDB taxonomy): Bacteria > Myxococcota_A > Polyangia > Polyangiales > Polyangiaceae > PMG-095. The sequence goes on along the minus strand of DATEDZ010000021.1, from coordinate 51,914 downwards.
CGGGCTAACGCTCCGGCAGGCGCAGGCCGCTTGGGGCGAACGCCTGCTCGGCTTTGGCGACGAGCTCAGTCGCTGGGAGGGCATTCGCCTGCCCAGCACGCCGCGAAGAATGTCGCTGAATGGCGCGCAGCTCGAGCTCGTTTCCGGCAGCACCGCACTTCCGGTGGGCGAAGCGCTCGATCGCCTCGAAGCGCTCTGCCGCACCCGTGGTGGTGTGCGTGGCGTCGAGCAGGCGACGGAGCTGCTCCTTCAACCTGCTGCCGGCGCGACCGGGCGGCTCGAGCCCCGACTCCGTCATGAAACCGCCAACCAAGGCGTGCTGGCCTGCTTGGACACGGGCGGCGCGCTCTCGGTGTCGGAGCTGACCGAACGACTCAATGCTTTCAAGGCGACGGGGGACCTGAGCAGCATCGGCCACCTTCGCTACATTCGCGCCGAACGCCGCGGGTCACGCACCAGCCTGCTGTTCCTGTGGACCGAAGGCGCATTCCCGCTGACTGCAATGTTTCCGAAAGACGGAGACGCGCCAGGGCTCGACCCAAAGGGAGTCGCCCGCCCCGCCGGTGCGCAGCGCTTGCTGTCCGGCGTCGAGCACGGGGCGCCCTACAGCTTCACCGTTTACAAGACGAAGTCCGCCTCCCCGGAGGCGCTCGCGGAGTGGTACCGGGGCAGCCTCGGGCGGGCGGGATTCCAGGTCAGCGGCTCTGCACCGGCGACAGTAGTGGCCCGCCAGGGTGCGCGCATGCTGGTGATCCGCACGGCCGAGAGCCGTTCAGGCGTCGTCGCGGCCTTAGCGGAGCTGCGTTAGCGGGAGGGAATACCCTCTGCCAGCGTGTCCTACGTAAATGCGCTGTGCGGCTTTCTCATGGCTGCACACGGACTCGCCAGTTCTCGTGACGGGCCCGCCACATCTGCGAGTGCGCTCCAAGGGCCGCTGCCTGGCGCGGATGGACGAGAGCGAGCACGTTGTAGCCCCTTCCCGCGATGGTCGTTTCGCGTGGGAGACCGTAGTCACTGTCGACCTTCACGAAATCGCTCAAGGCGCCCCACCGGCTGTCGAACCTCTTGAGCCAGTGGCGTATGGGCTCGTCGCCCAGGAGCACGATCGTCTCCGCTCGTGATTCTTCCAGCTCCGCGAGGATAGCTTCCTGGCGCTGCGCGTCCGCGAATTCCCGCGGCACGGGCGGAAGTTTGACGTCGGGGAAGTTGAACTTCGTGGCGCGCGGAACGTATTCCCGCGCAAGGGCTCTGGCCTGGCTGGGATTCATACAGGTGTGAGGCACAAGGTCGCAGAGCCAGGAGTCTCCACGACTGCGCCCAAGCGGGGTGAGGAAGTGGTCGTCGAGAGCCCGTCCGGATGGCCCATTCAAGCTGTGCGACGCGGGTCTCAGGGACCCGGAGCCCTTGGGCAAGCTGATGCGAGCGATGATGCCCGCCGCGTCACGGCCGTCCCAGAAGATGGAAGGCTCGCTGGCAACTGCCAGCGCGCGAATGAGTGTCTTGCCCTGGGCATCAAGCCAGGTCGCGTGCACTGCGCTCGCATAGACGCCTAGCACAAACAACTGCTTTGCCTGGCGATCACGTTGAACCACGGCCCTTAGCGGCTCGCCAAACGGGAACGTTCCGAGTACTTGTCGGCCGTCTTGTCCTCCCGTCAATGACGCCTCCGGCTGCTCTCCGTCGCGCCACCCGACACAGTCCAAACGGATCGCCGCTTGGGCTTGGTCTTGCCGGGGCCCTTCAGTCGTCGCGGGCGCTTGTGCACGACCTTGCCAGGTACGTACGCGAGCCCAACGGGCTCGGATTGTCCGGTGCACCGCGTGATGTGTCGCTCAGGATCGCCCGTCGGCACGAGAACGTGGCACCGAGGGCAGAGCAAGACCTTCGCGATGACCTTTTCGGTTCGAGGTGGTGGCTGGGGTCGACGGGGAGGCAAGGCGATAGCGGATCGAAACGTGACGGCCCCGGCCGGGTCAAGGGTTCAGGCGATCCGGTCTCCCGTCTCCCGATCAAGTCCGACGTTGGCTTCCCGAAACGCAGGAGCAATGCAACCTGCCGACACCAGCCGAGATCGTCGCAGCTGATGCCGATTTTCGGAAACGGGCGGGGGGCTGGGCTCGACCCAGTTTCATCGCATGAAGAAGCTCGCCTTGGTCGCCTCTTTGGCCGCTGCCGCTGGCTCGGCATTCGTCGGGCACCTTTACCTGCAACGGCTCGAAGCGGAGGTTTCGGGCGGGCGCCCGGTGGGGGTGTTGGTCGTCGCGCAAGACGTGCCGGCCGGCACTGCCCTCACCGACAAGCACCTGGCGGTGCGCGACTTGCCCCAGGCCTACGTCGAGGGGCGGCACGTGCGCGCCAGCGACGTGAAGCGGGTGCTCGGTGCCAAGACCGCCGCGGGCCTGAAGGCGAACGAGGCGGTGCTGTGGACCGACTTGGCCAAGTTCAGCGACAGCACGCGCGTGCTCGCCGGCCTGGTGCAGAACGGTATGAGGGCGGTGGCGCTCGATGTGCGATCCGCCGACTTCGACGGCCTGCTTCGTCCCGGTGATCGCGTCGATGTGGTGTTCACGGCCGGGGCCAAGGGTGACGAGGGTACGACGGTGACGCTGCTGCAGAACCTGCTGGTGCTTTCGGTCGGCGGCTCGATCCAACGTGCTGATGATGCAGCGGCAACGACGACGTCGCGCGGCTCGGTCACGGTGAGCGCCAACGTGGAACAAGCACAGGTGCTCACGCAGGCGCAGCAACGCGGCCGGCTCGGGCTCACGCTCCGCAACACCGAAGACATCACGTTGGTCGAGGGCTTGCCCGAAACGACTGCGAAAGACCTGTTGAGTGCACGCGATTCCAGCGAGCAGCGTCGGCGGCAAGCTGGCGGGAAGGAGATCGAGCATGTTCGCTGATACGAAGCGATACGCCGTCGCGCTGGTCGTGGGGGCAGCAGCATCTTTGGCTAGCCCCGCAGCCGTGGCGCAGAACGGCAACGGCGCCCGTGCTACGGCTCCCCGCAGCGTTCAGACCGAAGAGATCGAGCTGCGCATCGGTGAGCAGCGGGTCATCCAGAGCGATGGGGTACAGAGCTACTCGGAGGCCGTCAAAGGCGTGGTCGATGTGCGGCTCACCAAGGACGCTTCGCAGTTCATCGTAGTCGCGCTCAAGCCGGGTCAGACGACCTTGTTGTTCCTGATGCTCGACGGCACCGAGAAGCACTACCGCATCTCGGTCACCGATCCTGAAGGGCCGCAGCGGGGTAAGCGAGGCGCCGGCAACGTGGAGGCACGCGACAACATCCGGCTCGACTTCTACTTCGTGCAGATGAACAAGAACTACGGGCATCAGCTGGGCATCGGCTACCCGAGCTCGATCGCGCCGCGCATGAGCGCCTCGTTCGACTTGCGGGTGGGACAGCTCGACAGCGCAACCGCGGTCATCGCCGACCAGGCGCTGCCGCGGCTCGACATCGCGCAGTCGTCCGGTTGGGCCAAGGTCATGCGCCAGGCCGCGGTCGTGACCGCCAACGGCGAGAAGGCGACGTTCTCGGGTGGCGGTGAGGTCAACATCCCGATTCAGAACGCCCTCTCGAGCGGCGTCGTGAAGGTGCAGTTCGGCTCCGAAATCGTGGTCGAGCCAGCGTACGACGCGAAGTCAGGTCGGGTGGAGCTACGGCTGCACGCCGACATCTCCGAGCTCGAGGGCGACCGCGGTACGGGCATTCCCGGGCGGACCACTGCGACGCTCGATACGATCGTGAACCTGGAGCTCGGTCAGTCCTTGGTGCTTGGCGGGCTGACTGCCAAGAGTGAGCGCAATTCCAAGACGGGGCTCCCGGTGTTGAGCCAGATCCCGATCTTGGGCGCCCTCTTCGGCAGCCATGCACACGCGCAGGAACAGACCGAGAACGTGGTCATCATCGTGCCGTCGGTCGTGGACTCGATCTCGATGCAAGACCGTGCCCGGTTGAAGGCCGCGCTCGAGCAGTATGCCGCGTATGACGGCGACATCGAGGAAGTGAAGCTCGTGCCGCCGGCGCCGGTAGGGCGGCCTGCTCGCACGCAGCCGGGAGCCAAGCCGTGACGACGCGCAACCTTCGTGTCGAGGTGACCACCGAGCGGGGCGTCGAGGCCCTCGCATTCCCCGCGGCGAGCGTGCTCTGGATTGGCCGCGACGAGACCTGCGACGTGCAGCTACCGTCGTCGCGCGTGTCGCGCCGCCACGCCAGCGTCGAGTGTACCCACGACGGCTTGCGTGTAACCGACGCCTCGGCGAACGGGACGCTGGTCGACGGTTTGCCGCTCCGCAAGGCGGTGCGGGTCGTTTCCCCCGAAGGCACGGAGCTGCTCGTTGGCCCTTACCGGGTCCGCATTTCGGAAACCAAAGCAGAACGGGGCACAGCGCCGTCTGCACCCGAAGGCGCCAAGCGACCAGCGCCGGCCAACGTAACTCCCCTGCGTCCCACGACTATGCCGCCGCCCGATTCAGGACCACGCGCCACAACGCTGGTTGCTACCGACGTAGATACCCGACGCGGCATCCATCGCCGACTGCTCGAGCAGCTCGACCTGCAGGCGCTCGACCGTCGCTCCATGGACCCCGAAGTGATGCGGCCGAAGGTCGTGGCAGCGCTACGTCGCATCGTGGTCGAGCTCGGCGGCCTCGACAACCCCAGCCGCGAGGCGCTGGTGCAAGAGCTAGCCGATGAAGCGCTCGGGCTCGGACCGCTCGAGCGGCTGCTCAATGACGCCGATGTCAGCGAAATCATGGTCGTGGATGCCCACACCATCTTCGCCGAAGAGAGCGGCAAGATGCGGCTCACCGGCCTGCGCTTCACCGATGATGACGCGGTTCGGGCCGTCATCGAGCGCATCGTCACGCCGCTCGGGCGGCGCATCGACGAGTCGAGCCCGCTGGTCGACGCACGCTTGCGCGACGGCTCGCGCGTGAACGCCGTGATCCCGCCCCTGGCCCTCAAGGGTCCGTGCATCACCATCCGTAAGTTCAGCAAGGACCCGCTCCGCATGGCCGACCTCGAGCGCTTCGGCTCGCTCACGCCACAGATGGCGCGCTTTCTCGAGCGCGCCGTCAAAGTCCGCAAGAACATCATCATCTCGGGTGGCACTGGCAGCGGGAAAACCACCCTGCTCAACGTGCTTTCGGGTGCCATCCCCGAGCACGAGCGCATCGTGTCGGTCGAAGACGCGGCCGAGCTGCAGCTGGCCCAGCCGCACGTCGTTTCTCTTGAGTCGCGCCCGCCCAACCTCGAAGGCAAGGGCGAGTACTCGATTCGCGACCTGGTCAAGAACGCCCTGCGCATGCGCCCGGACCGCATCGTGGTCGGCGAGTGTCGCGGTGCCGAAGCGATCGACATGCTGCAGGCGATGAACACCGGCCACGACGGCTCGCTCACGACCACGCACGCCAATAGCCCCAAGGAAGCGGTCGCCCGCATCGAAACCCTGTGCCTGATGGCCGGGCTCGACCTGCCGGTGCGCGCGATTCGGCAGCAGATCGCGTCGAGCGTGCAGCTCTTCGTCCAGCAAACCCGTTTCTCTGATGGCTCGCGGCGCGTGACCAGCATCGCCGAGGTGATCGGCATCGACGACGACGGCGAGGTCGAACTGCGAGAGATATTCGCCTTCAAGGTGCGCGCCACCCGGACTGACGGGAAGGTCGATGGCAACTTCGCGGCGAGCGGCTACCTGCCTTCGTTTCTCGACGAGTTTCTCACCCACGGCTTGGTTGAAAGCGGGGCGCCCCTGTGACCACGACCACTTTGTGGCTCGGCCGAGGAGCGTTGGCGCTGCTGGTACTGAGCCTGGCGCTGGCAGGCTGGCAGCTGTTTGGCACGCGCGATTCGCTTGGGCGCGTAGCGCTAACTCGCTACGAGACGACGCTGGAGAACAGGCTCAAGTTCTTGCGCATCGCCCTTTCTGCACGAGCTTTGCTTCTTCTCCAAAGTGCCGTGGCGGTAGGCGCATTGGGCGCAGCCGTGGTGTTGAAGAATCCGCTAGTCGCAGCCGTCGCACCGCTCGCGGTGCTACTCCCCACGCTACACCTCGACCGCTTGCTCCTTCGGCGGGCCACGCAAGTCGAAGCTCAAATCGAGCCCTGGCTCAACGCGGTGGCAGGCTCGCTTCGCGCCAGTCCGTCGCTGGGCGAGGCCATCGCATCGAGTATCGCGCTCGTCCCCGCGCCCATGTCCGAAGAGGTCGACGTGCTGGTGAAGGAGTACGAGCTGGGTACGCCGCTCGATCGGGCGCTCGACCACCTCGCGCAGCGCGTGCCATCGAAGACGCTGGCTGGAACGACGTTGGCGCTCAAGGTCGCGCGCAAGAGCGGCGGAAATCTGCCCGAAATGCTGGAGAGCGCAGCTGTCGCTCTTCGCGAGCTAGCGCGACTTGAAGGCGTCGTCCGCACCAAGACCGCCGAGGGCAAGGCGCAGGCGTTCGTGATCGGCGTGGTGCCGCTACCGCTCATCGTCCTCGTCCAGCACACCGATCCTCACTTCTTCGAGCCGCTGCTAGCGACGTTCACGGGGCACCTCGTCATCGCTGCCGCTGCGGCACTCTGGCTCGTGGCTGTGGTGATGGCCCACAAGATCTTGCAGGTAGACGTGTGATGGACACCACTCTGGCGTTGCGCTTCACGTCCCTCGCACTCGCCCTGCTGGCGGCCCTGGGCATCACCCTGTTGGCCTGCGACGTACGGGTCGCCCCGAGTCCCCGGCTTGGCCACCGCGGCGCTGAACGTCGCCGCCTACTCGAAACGGGCGGCCTGGGCGCCGCTCTCGAGCCAGTAATGCGCTTCCTTGCCAGCATTGCGGCCACGCTCCCCCTCGATCGCCTCCGCGCCGAAAAGGAAGCCGAGCTCCGCCGCGCGGATCATCCGTGGGGCCTGACGGCCGATGAAGTGTTGGCGGTGTCGTTCTTGTCCGCGGTCGTGCTGGGCATTGCGGGCGCGGTGCTGAGCGCTCAGCTCGGCACGTCCCCACTGCTGATCGCAGCCGGAGCCGCGTTTGGGCTGCTTCTACCCACCCTGCAGCTCCGCGAGCAGATTCGCGCGCGCAGCAAAGAAATCACGCGCGGCATGCCGCACGCCATCGAGGTCGTCGCGATGTGCATGGGCGCAGGCCACGACTTCCCTGGCGCCATTCGGCTGGTCGCAGCACCCCAGGCAGGCCAGCGCTCGGCGCTATCGCGCGAGCTACAGGTCGTGCTCGAACACCTCGAACTCGGCCACACACGCCGCGAGGCCCTCCTGTCGTTCGCGGCCCGGGTGCCAACCCCCGCCGTGCGCGACTTCGTGAACGCGGTCGTGCAGGCCGAACAGCGCGGAAATCCCCTGGCGAAGGTCATTCAGGTGCAGGGCCGCATGCTCAGCATGAAGCGCAGCGTCGCTGCCGAAGAAGCGGCTGCCCGCGCCGCCGTGCTCTTGGTCGCCCCGATGCTTGTCCTCGTGTGCTGCGTCCTGCTGCTGCTCGTGGGGCCCTTCGTCGTGAAAGGAATCGGATTTTGATGAACTACTTGCTCGAAGTGCAAGCGCCCGGCACGCCCGCGGAGCAGCATGAGCTCACCCTCGGCTCGATCACCGCCGGCTCCGGCGAAGCCGCGGAGCTTCGGCTGGGTTCGGCCGTTTTCCAAGCACAGCATCTCCAGCTCGATGTCCTCCCCGAGGGCGTTCGCGTTCGGCTGCTCGATAGCGTCGAAGGTGGCATCGTCTTCGAAGGCGTTCAGCTTCGAGAGGCGATGGTTCCGTGGGGCAGCGAAGTGTTCGTCAACGGCGTTCGCCTCTCCCTCCTCGCCACCGGCGAACGAAAGCGCAACGCTCACCCCCTGCTCGTAGCCGCGCTCGCAGTCGCGCTCGTCGCCCTCGGCTGGCAAGGCGGTGGCGCCGCCGCAGACGCGAGCGCGTCGACCTCGGTCGAGCCGCCAGCGATGACGCTTCCGGTCGCTCCGTGTCCAGAGCCGGCGCCGCCTGCGGCACTGGAACAAGCCCGCAAAGACGAGCATGCCGCACAAGCCAAGCTCGAGCGCTACCCTTTCGACGCAGGCGAAGGCCTGCGTGCACTCGAGCACCTCAATGTCGCCAAGGCATGCTTTGCGGCTGCTGGCGCAACGGCTGACCAGAGCCGCACCGAACAACGGCTGAAAGCGCTTCAGCGTACTCTCGCCGAGGACCTGGCCGCCTGGCGCCTCCGCCTCGACCGCGCCCTCGACCAGGATCGCCCACGCGACACCATCGCGGCGGTTCGCGGCCTGGACGCCCTGGTCGGGCCGCTCGGTGACACGCCCTATCGGGCCTGGCTCAAAGAGCAGCGGCATCGGCTTGAGCGCAAACAGTCACGCTAGAGTCCAGCGAGGGAAGGTAGGCGCTGGGTCACCCGTATGACGGGATGCGAGCCGAAGACCGACTCGCCGGTGCATGACCTATCGAGACCCTCCCGTACGTATCCGAAGCTATGACGTCCCCGAGGGCACACGATCAATAGCCGTCGCCTGGGAGCGCTTCAGCACCGCCGAAGATGCGTGCCGACGGTTTCCCAACGAGGCATGCGTCTACGCTTTCCAGTCGAAGGCAACGTCCCTCTACGTCGGCAAAGCCACTGGATTCCGTCGGCGCTACTCAGCGGGTGCGATGGGTGCCCTGTTGCTCAACTCGGATATCCGCCTGTTCGTCGCGCCCGTGGATGCGTCGCTGCTCGCCTTCATCGAGCACACGATCGTGTTCTGGGATTGCCCGCCCCACAACACGCGTCTGAAGGGCACGCGCCCTTGGCCCCACATTCCGCTGGTGCATACCTTCGATGGGGTCAGCTCATGGTGGGGCTGCGGGCACGCTCGTGAGGTCGGGAAGGCCTACCAGGGTCCACAATTCTGCGGCCCAGGCACCATTCGCGAGGCCAACATCGGTCTGTAGGTGCTTCTCCGGGTCGGCGCAGCCACGTCGCACCGGCAGGCCAGCGGTCTGAGTCACTTCCCCGAAGAAAGAACGCACCAGGTTCCCCTGCCGCGTCGATACCTCTCACGGAGCCCAATTGCTCCGTTGGAGTCCCCAGATGTCGCGGCAATTCCTGCTGATTCTCGTGCTGACCCTGGCCGCATGCGGTTCCGGGCAGCAGGTTGTCCAAAGCGCAACGGGGGCTGAGCGCCCCAGAGGGGCCGAAGCCGAATGGCTATTTACCCAGGGGACGGCAGCCGCCGCCCGCGGCGACAGCGTCCGCGCCGAGCAGTACCTCACGCTGGCGCGGGACCGGGGATATCCGGCTGAGCGTGTGCTGCCGGCGCTGCTGAAGGTTTGCTTGGGCAGCTCGCGGCTTCGGGCGGCGCTCGACTACGCGGAGCCGCACCTGCGTCAGCATCCTCAGCAGGATGCGTTGCGGTTTCTGGTTGCGAACATCCACGTGGGGTTGGGTCAGCCGGACGAGGCGCTGGCCGAGCTCGGTCGCCTGACGGATCGCAATCCGCGGTTCGAAAGAGCTTACTTCTTGCGAGCGTTGCTGCTTTCGGAGCGTGACGCGGCTGGTGCCATTGAGGCCCTGCGTGCCTATCTCGACCTGGCGCCCCGTGGAGAGCATGCGGCAGAAGCGCGCGGGCGGCTGAGCGAGCTACTCGTTCGAGAGGCTGAAATTGCCGGAGCGATTTCGCCGTCCCAGGAGGCGACGCCATGATTCCGCGCGACGTCTACGAATCGACACTGCGCGGCTTCTTGGCGCCGGTGCTGCCGCTACTCGACGACGACTCGGTCACCGAGGTGATGATCAACGGTGCTTCGGAGGTATTCGTCGAGCGTCGAGGCAAGCTGGTGCGCACCGAGGCGCGGTTCGAGTCGACGGATGCGCTGGTTTCGGCGCTCAGGGTGGTGGCTCAGTTCGTGGGGCGGGGCTTCGACGAAGCGCAGCCGATCCTGGAGGCTCGGCTTCCGGATGGGTCGCGTGTCGAGGCTTTGTTGCCTCCCATCGCGCAAGACGGGCCGTCGGTCGCGATTCGGCGGTTCTCCAAAGACAAGCTGACGCTACAGCGGCTACTCGACCTGGGTGCGCTCACGCCCGACGCTGCCGAGACGCTGCGAGTCCTGATTGAGGGCAAGCAGAACGTGGTGGTCGCGGGCGGAACCGGGTCGGGCAAGACTTCGCTGCTCAACGCTCTGTCGTCGTTCATCCCCGATGACGAGCGGGTCATCGTGATCGAGGACGCGCGCGAGCTGCAGCTGCAGCGCGAGCACGTGGTGCAGTTCGAGACGCGCCCGGCGGACGCGCAAGGCAAGGGCGCGGTGACGATCCGTGACTTGTTCAAGGCGAGCCTCCGTATGAGGCCTGATCGCATCGTGCTTGGCGAGATTCGTGGTGGTGAGGCGCTCGATCTGATTCAGGCGATGACGAGCGGTCACGGTGGCTGCTTGGCCACGGTGCACGCGACCTACCCGATTGACACGTTGAACCGGCTCGAGACGCTGGCGCTGATGGGCGGGGTCGAGCTGCCGCTGTTCGCGCTGCGCGCCCAGCTCGCCTCAGCGGTCGACATCGTGGTGCAGACGGCTCGTTTGCGCGACGGGCGACGCCTCGTGACCCACATCACGGAGGTGGCGGGTGCCGACCCACAGCGCGGCTACGCCATCAAAGACATTTTTGTCAGCATGCCGGGGCCGCGCCAGCCGGATGGGCGCATCCCGTGCGAGCTGCTACCGACCGGCGTTTTGCCCGGTTGTTTGCCGCTGCTCCACGCCCAAGGGCTGGATTTGCCGGTCGGGGTGCATGACAACGCGCGCGCCGCGCGCGAGGGGGCTCGCCATGCCGCAAGCTGAAGCCGCGCAGCTGGCCCCGCTATTCGTCGAGCTTTCGGGCGCGGGCGTTCACCACGTGTTCGAGCTCGACTCGGACGAGCGCGCGTTCGTGGTTGGCTCGTCGCGACAGGCCGACTTACGGCTTGACCACCCTGGAGTGGCGGCTGTCGAGTTTCACATCGAGCGTGTCGCTGACGTAGCTTGCCTGGTGCCCGCCTATCGCGGCAGGCGGTTGCGCGTGAATGGGGCGCCGGCCTCCGGTGCCGTTCCGCTCGTTGGTCGCGCCCTGGTTGCACTTGGAACGCTCGAGCTCGAGCTGAAGGTGCTTCACCACGAAGATGAAGCCAACGCCACCAATCGTTCCAGCAGCGCTCCACGCCCTCTTCCCCTCGACTACGCCGCCACCATCCCGACCGACACCGCACCCACGGCCGTTGCCATGAAACCCTTCGTTCCCGATCCGCTTGCAAACGTCCCCACCCAACAGATACCGGTGCAACGAGCACCTCTGGGTCTCGGCCCTCAGCAAACCGAAAGGCTTGCGCCGGTTCGGCCGCAGCCCCTCCAGTTTCCGCAGATGACGGAGCGGTTGCAACCCATGTTCCCGCAGGGTCGCGCGGCAGTGCCCGTCGAGCCGCAGCAAACTCAGCGACTTACCCCGATGACCGCCCCGCCGCCTTCGGCCGGACGGGTGCCGGCACTCGAGATTCGAGCGGTGGGCGCAGCGTCAACGCGCGCAGAAGCGCCGCAGGCAGCTGGCGCTACTCTGGCGAACCAGGAGACGACGTCGTTCGACGTGGCGGCCGTGGCGCCACCCGCGCCTCGAAACGAGAGCATCGATCCGCGCACGGTCGTGATCAACGCCACGCCCCAGGGTCCGCGACAGGCCGGGAAGGCGGTATCGACAAAGCCGCCACTTGGTTTGAACAACCTACTGACCCAGGTGGGAGCGCTCACCAAGCAGCGCCCCGTACTCGCGATCGGCGGCGCGGCCATAGGTGCGATGATTTTATCATTCGCTCTGGTGGGGGCGACGCGCGTTGCCGAGCCGAAGCGAGCGCCAGTGCCGCCGACTTCCTCGGCGAGCCAACCAGCATTGAGCAAACCAGCCGCAAGCGCCCCGGCCGTTCCACCGCTGCCCGCACCGCCAGCGATGGTCGCCGTACCGCTGCCCGCTGACACCAAGCCACCTGCCAAAACCACGAAGGGCCCACACGACCCGGAGCTCGCCTCCGCTGTGGGCCACCTGGCAGCAGGTAGAATCTCGGAGGCTTCGCAGGCTTACTCGGCGCTCGCAGCGCGCCCGACCGGCGGGGAAGTCTATGCGAGGACGGCTGCGCTGCTGTCGCGCCGAGCGACCTCATGTGCGTCCGGTTCGCCCACGCTCTGCCCTGAGATACTTAAATGAAAGCCACTCGCCTCCTCCTCTCCCTGCTGGCGCTCGCCAGCTCGGCCTGCGCCACCAAGAAGCTGCCGCCCGAGCCGTACCGGGTCGAGCTGCGTGCCTCGGCGAGCGATGGCGCTCCGCTTGCCGGCGTCGAGCTCTCTATCAACGGCAAAGCAGCAGGTACCACGGGTGCCGACGGCCGTCTGCTTCGTGATGTCACAGGTGCTGAAGGAACACTCATTCGCGTCGGCGCCAAGTGTCCTGCAGGCTCGGATCCGCAGTCAGAGCTACCGGCGCTCCGACTGGCGCGAACCAAGAGCATCAGCCCTTCGAAGTCCCAGGCGCTCACGGCTGAAGTGCGGTGCTCACCGACCCATCGCGACGTTGTGGTTGTCGTTAAAGCAGAACGTGGATCACGACTACCGGTGCTCATTGACGGCAAACCCGTCGCCACCACCGACGACGACGGCACCGCCCATGTGATGCTGCGACGCGCAGCCGGCGAAGGGAAGGTTGAGGTTGCGCTCGACACGGCAGCCCAGGCAGGCTTGAAGCCAGTGAGCCCTTCACGAACCTACGACCTCGCCGGGCGCGATGCCGTAGTACTGTTCGAGCAGAGCTTTTCGACGACCGCTCCCAAGGTCGTCAAGGCAGCGCCGGTGCGCCGCCACATTCCCATCCGCGTAGACTAGTGGCAGGCAGGTCCAGGCAGGAGTAGAGTGAATTCGATGTCCGACGCCCCGAAACGCAGTGGAGCCGCGCTACGGGCCGTTTCCGCGCCGGTGAGCCCCGCGCTCGAGAAGGTGCGTCGTGGTGAGTGGACGGTGGAGGCCTACGTGGAAGATCGCGTGCAGCAGGCGATGGCCAAGCTAGACCCGCGGTTGGGTACGGAGGAGCGGGAACAGGTCCGGCAGGTACTGCGGGAGCACGTGCTCACCGACCCGATGCTGCGCCAGCAGCTCGAAGAGCTCACCGGTCGCCCCCTGCCCGAAGGCTGAGCAACGGCAGATGCGGGGCGGCTGGTTCAGGGCGGAGCAGTATGCGAGGCGTGACATTTCCGCCCGCAATCGAAGTAGGGTACGGCCGTGATCGCCGCTGATTCGCCCGAGGTCTTGGAGCGCTTCCATGCCGCGCTCGATCTCGTCGAACGAATCGCGACCCAAGTTTCGCGCGCGCTCGGGTTTCAGGTCGAACGCGACGACCTCATCGCCTACGGCCGCGAAGGCTTGCTCGAGGCCGCTCGTCGCTACGACGGCGCGCGCGGCATTCCCTTTCGCGGCTTTGCCAACTACCGCGTCCGGGGTGCGATGTACGACGGCGTGCGCGCCATGACGTCACCCACTCGCCGCCTGCAGCAAAAGCTCGCCGCGCTCGAAGCCGCCCGGCAAACCTCCGAAGGTGAAGCCGACTTCACCCTGGCCGAACGCGCACCCAAGGAGGACGCGGCCAAGGAAGCCTCCTTCGACGAACACTTGGCCGCCGTCGCCACCGCCGCCAGCCTCGGTTTCGTGTCCGAGGGGCGCCGGGTCGGTCGCGATGTGGTCTCGTCCGAGCCCAACGCCGAGGAAGCTTTGGGCCAGGCCGAGCTGGTGAAGCTCGTGGCCGGCGCGGTCGACGAGCTCTTCGACGACGAGCGCGAGATCGTGCGCCGCTACTACTTCGAAGGCCAGCGCATGGATGAGATCGCCGCGGCCCTCTCGATGCATAAATCGTGGGCGAGCCGCATCCACACGCGCGCCATCGCGCGGCTCAGCAAGCGGCTGCGCGGCGCCGACGGATAACTCAGCGCACGCCGCTGCTAAACATGTTCGAGAGCCAAGTGCTGAGGGTGACGGCAGCCTGGCCGCTTGCTGACAGCTCGACACTGCCCGTGGCGGTGACGTGCTTCTCGAATGCTTGCCCGGCGCGCTGCATGTAGCGGTCGAGCTCTTCGAAGTCGAGCAGCGCCATGCCCTCGCCGTGAGCGTCGAGGCACTGCCGCAGATGGCGGGGCATCCAACCTGGATGGACGTGCACGCGGTAGCCCTCCGGACCACGCGAGCAATACACGCTCAGGTGTTGAGCTTCTGAACGAGCGACGTTTTCGGCTGTCATGGTGCGTCTCCTGACTGCGAGGCTTGGCCTTGGATCGCGCGGGCTACTGAAGCCAGCGCAGACGACATTTCTTCGGCGCTCTGAAAGCGTTCGTCGGGCTGCTTCTTGAGCGCGCGCAGCACGACCTTGTCGAGCTCGCGGACGGCCGGCTCGTCGCGGAAACGCGACGGCGGATCGGGCTGATGTGAAAGCGTCTCGGCCAGCGTGAGGTGATCGAAGGGACCGTGGCCGGTGAGCAAGATGTAGAGAATTAGACCCAGTGAGTAGAGGTCGGCGCGCGCATCGACCGGCTTGCCGGTAAGCGCCTCGGGGCTCAGGTAGCGCGGCGTGCCCACCAGCCGCCCCGTGGCGGTCGGGATCGCCGCCGGCAACGGCGCCAACGGCGAAGCCTGCGGCAGCACACGCGCGAGCCCGAAGTCGAGAACCTTGAGACGTCGCGCTCCGCTTTGCGGCTCGTGCAGAAAGAGATTCTCGGGCTTCAAGTCACGGTGGACGACACCAAAGCGATGGGCGGCCGCCAGCGCTGAGAGCACCTCGTCTACCGCGGTCATGCATTCAGCTACTGGAAGGCGTCCTCGCTCGGCCAGCTCGCGGCCTAGCGTCCGCCCGCGCAGCCGTTCCATGATCAGGCAAGGGCGACCATCGCTCGTCACGCAGAAGTCGGTCACCTCAACGATATTCGGGTGGCGTAGGCGCGCCATGGATTGCGCCTCGACCCGCATGCGCTCCGCGAAAGAAGCCTCGCCCGCGAGTTCGCGGTGGAGGACCTTCGCCGCGAACCGTCGGCCCAAGAGCTCGTGCTCGACGTCGAACACCTCGCCCATCGCGCCCCTGCCAATGCGCCCGATGACGCGATAGCCGGTCTGGCCGAAGAGGTCAGTCCAGTCACCGACGGGGGACACGGCAGGGGGCATACCCATGAACGTCGGACAGTCTTTCCTAGCCGTTGCGGAAAATCGACGCCTGGCGACTCTGCGAAGGACGATTTCTACGGAAACGACGTGGTGGCTAGGCCCGACCCAATGCGAAAGGCCATGCCAAGGAGGCCCACCCGACAGTATCGCTTGATCGCCGATCACGGCTGCTCACCCGTCTGGCAGCGGCGCGGCCGGCACTGGCTCAACGTCGACGTGCCAACCTTGGGCATCTCCTCGTCGCTGGCTAGGCAGCTCTCTCGGTGGGTCGCGCGTTTCGAGGCGACCTACAATCGTCGCCGGCCCGAGGCCTCTGGGTTCCGGAGCGCCGCTCTGGCGCGAGCGTTCGACGAAGAGGGCCAGCATCTGGCGTTCGCGCTTGAGGCGGAGTTGGGTGCTGCGCGCGTGGCCTACCTGCTTCGCGGCGACGTCGCCCGGCGGCGTCGCCCCTAGCGGACCCGGCTTCTGTCCCTAGAAAGTGAAAGTGCCGGCGCCAATGATGGGGGGGGACAATCACCAGCGCCAGCGAGTCGACCCGTAGCAGTGTGGGCGCGCCTCGGCAACGGCAGGCCCTGGACCACAGGCTGGGCGCTGATTTTCGGAAACAGTTGCCCACCTCGCGCCGAACCACCAATAGTCCAGGTGAAGCATGCTTGAAGGAACAGGGTTGGGACCCGCGCGGCGCCGCGGCGTGATCGGGTTGGTGCTCGCCGTAGCGCTCTTCATCGCGATGATTTCGAGCCCGGCGCTGGCCGACGCCCCGCACGTGGAGCCCGACACCAAGGAACTGCTTCGCGAAGGTTTCGCCGCCCTCAAGAAGAACGACATCGAAGCTGCCCATGCCGCCTTCACCAGCGCCTGGGAGAAACGCCAACACTTCGCCGTCGCCTTCAGCCTCGCCGAAGTCGAAATGCGGCTCGGCCGCCACGTCGAGGCCGCCCACCATTGGCAATACGTCCTGGCCAACCTCCCCGACGACCTTGCCGACAAGCGCGACCAATCCACCGAGCAGCTCGAAGAATGCCGCCGCCACATCGGCACGCTCACAGTTCAGGTCAACATGGCCGGGGCTTCCATCCACGTGGACGGCGTGCAGGTCGGCGAGGCACCGCTGCGTCGCGAAGTGTACGTCGCGCCCGGCGACCACGAGCTCTACGCGGAGAAGGGCTCTCAACGTTCCCCTATCAGGTTCTTCAGGATCTCTGCCGGCTCCAACCTAAGCTTCAGTCTGACCGTCGCGGAAGGAGCATCGCCCGGTCCGTCGACGCTTCTGGTCCGCCCAGCTCGCCCTGCGGCCAGCAATCGCGGTGAGGCAACACTGCGGCCGTCGATGCGCACCCCGGTTCTAGTCGCTGGGCTGGTCGTCACTGCTGGCGCCGCCGCGCTTGGCACGACGTTTGTCCTGAAAAGCAATGCTGCCCGCGATGATGCGCAAATGGCGCTGGATCAGGCTGTGGCTACAAGCGACCCCACCTTGGATCCAAGCACCGTGTGCGGTGTTCGCAACAAGCCACCATCGTGCGATGTCGCTACGCAAAAACTAGATGAGAAGGACCGCTATCGCGACATCGCCGTTGGCAGCTTCATTGCCGGGGGTGTTGCGGCGGTCGGCACCGCGGCGGCGGCTTGGTTCTGGCCAACGGCCCGCCAAGGCACCGCGCTCACGCTGACACCGATGTCTACCCTCAGCGGGGTGGGAGGCGGCGCGCTACTGTCGGGAGCGTTCTAGTCAGAACGGCACGTCCGCTAGAAGCCTGGCGAGCTCTGCCGGGGACTTCCTGTAACGAGCTCCCGCGCGCATGCTGCGCCCCAAGTCTCGCTCCTGCTTGAGTAGCTCGTGCAGCGCCTTGTCGGCCTCGGCTTGCTGCACGAGAAGTACTTCGTCCGGATTCTCGGCAGCCCACTCCAGAAACGCTTCGGTCCGGCTTCGGCGCGCGGAGCCCTTGATGACCTTGCGGTGCTTGTCGAACACCGGCACGAGCTCTGCCGGCAAGTTGTTGCGCACAGCGTCGTCGTCTTCTTGTTTGCGCTCGCGGACGGTGGAGCGCTCGATGCGCGGCTTGGTGGCGCGACGCATCTGCCGCTGGAAAAGCCGCTCATCTTGATACTCGGTCTGCGCCACCTGCTCGAGCGCGAGTCCCTCTTCGCGGGCCTGCTGCTTCCCGGCTTTGCAGGCGGCCCGGCCCTGCTCGCGCTGGGAGCGGTGGGTGAGCGTGAGCTGGTGGCGCTCCTCGCGCTGGCGTTCGCGAAGGGCGAACAGCGCTCCTCGGCAGGTCTGACGCGCGGCGCTGAGCCGCTGGCGACGTTCGATACGCGCGGCGGTGATCTTGGCGCGGAGCAGGCCGAGGGCGGCGCGGTCTTTCTCGCGGAGGTGCTCGGCGAGCTCGCGCTGCAATCGCTTTCGGTTCTCAGAGGCAGCGGGCATGATGAGGCTAGGGATCGAGCGTGAGGTTGATGGCCAGCAGCTTGAGGCGCCGGTCGCGTGCGTTCGTCCCGCTCTCACCCCTGAGCCGAAGCCAGTACGAGGCGTCGGTAGTGATGACCAACGGGCTGCCGCCGAAGTTGTCGGTCGTGAGGGCGATGACGTGTCGGTCGCCGTACGCTGCCGGGTCGGTGGTGAGGTCGTCTTGCTCGTAGAAGGTGAAATCACCTTCCGACGTGGGCATCACGACTAGCGCCAGCGAGGGCATGCTGTCGGGCAGCGGCGCGCCGGTCTGACCGATCACGTGCGCGGTGATGCGTCGGATGCTGCCGGACTCGGGCATGGGGACCGAGAACCACAGCGATGGATCGAGCGACACGTCCAGCTGCTGGAGCCAAAGCAGGCGGACGGTCGGTCCGCGGATGTCCTGGAGCGACCAGCCTGTGGGTTCTGGCGGGTCGCCGCTCGAGCCCGCGACGAGCGGCGTGAGCGGCAGCCGCAAGAAGCGGACGATGCCGGGCGGCCCTGGAGGCCCCGGCGGACCTGGGGGCCCAGGCGGGCCCGGCTGCTCGCAGGGGGGCCCGCTGGCTCCCTTGCGGCATTTGGCAGACTTACTGCTCACGGTTGCTCCTAGTGCGCGCCGTTGGGCTGGCCCGGCGGCGGCGTGACGCTCTTCAGTGCCGAGCGCAGGACGGAGCCGAGCACGCGCGTCGGCTGAGCGTGCAGGTTGTACACGGCCGACTCGACGCGCGAGCCGATGACGCTGTCGACATCGGCCTCGGGCATGCCGAGCACCTTGGCGAGCTCGGCCAAGCCACGGGGGCCGAGGTAGGCGCGAGCGGCTTGGAGCGCGGAATCCTTCGCTTGCCGGCGCTCCTCTGAGGTGAGCGTGCCGTCTTCGCTCGCGGTCTTGAGCATGGAGACGTAGACCTGCTCGACCTCGCGCACGGCCGCGAACACGGCGTCGTCCAGGCGCGACAAGATGCCGTGGAGGCGCTCGTTCCTGACCTTGGCGTTGATGAGCGCGGCGATGCGCAGCGAAAGCCAACTGAGCGCCGCCAGTAGCAGCGGCGAGAAGGCGTGGATTGTGTTGCCCAAGTGGGCCCAGAGCGTGTCGTTCATTGGCGTTCCTTTGGTGATTCGTTCGCGTGCCCAATCGTCGATGCGAGCTGATCGCTCACCGCGCGCTGTGCCGAATGCGTTCGAGCCAGCGCTTGTAAGCGGCTGACTGCTCCTCCGTGCGGGGGTGCTTAGACGCCAGCATGTGCTTGCAGTAGCTCTCGATGCGCGCCGCGACGCTCAAGGGCTTCCCGCCATGCTGACTCGGGTGCTGAATATCGAGCCGCGCTTCCCACACTTCCCCGGTCGGAAGGTGGACAACCTTGTAGTAGGTCTTGTCGTAGGCGCCGCCCTCGGGCGCGAGCAACGCGGCCGCCCGCAAGTCCTTGTCGAACTCGGCCAAAGAGTCGTAGCGCGGCTTGAACTTATACGTGCTCTCGGAGAAGTCGAAATCCACCCGGAAGGCGGACCGCGCTGCCGTCTTCTTTGCCATGGCCCTACTTCCCCTTCCGCGATGTGCGCGGCGGCTTCTTCGCCGGACCGACGTAGTCGACCGCGTACCAGTCGAGAAATTCTTCGGCGTAGTGGCTCGCGGCCTCCCGCCGATCGATCGGCGAGAAGATGACGTTCCAGCGGTCGCCGGGACCGCCGAACTCGCGCACGTACTTCTTGGCGGCGGCGGTCATGAGCCCCGCGAAGGCCTTGGGCGCGAGCGAATGCTCGTACTTGCCGCGGTCCTTCTTCTTGGCGAGGGCCCGGAAAATGTAAATTTTCTGGCGGTAGAGCGGCTCTTCGTTGTCGAGGTAGAGCGTGAGCTCGGATGCTTCGGGGCTCATGGCGGACTCCGGGCAAAGCGGTGCCGACGCCGAGCGCGTTCAAGCGCCGGCTTCGTAGCCGTCGTGCTTACTTTCAGCTGGGCTCACGTCGCCAGCGGCGCAGACGTGAGCGTGGGTGTCGAATCGCTATCAGCGCAGTGGCCTACAGGCACTCCTCGAGCTGCATGTGAATGGACCCGTTGAGGTCCGCGACCGGTGCGCTCCCGCCCGAAGTGCCGGGCGAGCTCACCATGGTAGCGTTATTACCGGCGACGAGCTGAGCTCGCGCGCGGAGCTTGATGCTGGGCGGTGGGCTCGAGTCGGCGATGCCCAGGGCGCTACCGAGGGTGAGTGGCAGCCAGACTTGCATCGGCCGGCCTTCGGTATCGGTCACCGTTGAGTTGATGACGTGCACATTCTTGGCGCGGTTGGTGTAGTTCATTCCGCCATCGAGTGAGACGTCGAGGTAGAGCACGACCTCGCCGCCCTCGTTGGTCGACGTGTTAATGACGTCGAGCGACAGATTGGCGCGGTAGCTGAGCTTCTCCTTCGGCGCGTCGAGGGTCAGGATGAGCGCAGTGGGATTCCCGAACCCGTCGGGGCTGACAACGTCGGGCGTAGTCGGGATCGACTGAGAGCCACCCATCGTACTCACAGCCTCCGTCAGGCGCAGGCGCGCGCCGGGTCCGGGGAACGTGCCCTTGCCGATGATGGGGCCAGAGGGCGAGAGGCGAATCGGTGAATCGTTCATCTTACAGATCTCCTTGAGCTGACTGAGGCGTGGCGAACGGCGCGCTGCTATGTGCACTGGATTCCGCGGGCTCGTCGGAAGAGCTGGCGAGGCGGGCGAGCGTCTCGTCATCAGGCCAAAGCGCGCCCTTCTTGATGTGGCCAACGGCGAGCGGACAGAGCTTCACGCCGCCGAGGTTCTTGGACAGCCGGAAGTCCTCGGCGATCCAGCTGCCATCTTCGGGGCCGCTCCAAGTGAAGGCGCTGTAGAAGCGGCCATTCACCTCGAACGACTCCGAGCGCTCCTCGAGCTCGAGCAAGAGGGCACGCGGGATGGCGACGCACCCGAGGCCCACCAGCCAAAGACCGGCACGCTCGGGCCAGCGAACGGCCGCGACCTTCGAGTTGAGCGTGGCGTATACCGCTGAACACGCCCGACCCAGCGTGCGCGCTTGGTCGACGAGCGCTTGCGCGGTCTCGGTCGGCACCTCCATGTCGTCGTCGATCATGAGGACGACATCTCGGTCCGGGTACTCGCGCAGCGTCTCGCAGGCCCACGACAGGGCTCGGCAGCGCGCAAACGCGACGTCAGACGAGCCGGTCTCGAGCAGCACGACCCCGCCCAAGTCGGTGATGGCCTGCAGCGTGTTCTTCGTGGCCCGTTCGAGCTCGCGATTGGAGCTCATCACGACGATGACGTTCTTCATTTCACTGCCTCCAGAATGGTGGATTCGAGCAACGCGAGGTCGCGACCGACGTCGACGTGGTGGCCATCGATGCCGGCGAGATCGCCATGGCCGTAGTCGCGGCGAGCGACTCGTGAGAAGCCGGCGACGAGGAGCGCGCCGGCCGCGGCCTGCTCGGTCCAGGGCGTCTGGTGGCCCCAACCGGTGAGTAGCCGCTCGAGCGCGGCTCGCGCCCGAGCGCGCGGAGCCTCTGGTAGCTCGATGCCTGGCCGGTCGGCGAGGAAGTCCCCGTACGCGAGCGACGCAGCGTTGAGCGCCACGCCTGCGTCGTCCGACACCAGGAAACGGCCGACGTCGGGGAACGCCACGCGCAGCACACCGCCCGGCCGAAGCACCCGCAAGCACTCGCGAAAGAACCCGAGCGCTTGCAGGAACGGGATATGCTCGATGACGTGTTCGGCCACGATGGCGGCGGCGGCATCGCTTTCGAACTTCAGGTGCTTTCGGATGTCGT
This sequence comes from Polyangiaceae bacterium, assembly GCA_035281385.1. GTDB lineage: Bacteria > Myxococcota_A > Polyangia > Polyangiales > Polyangiaceae > PMG-095. The sequence goes on along the minus strand of DATEDZ010000021.1, from coordinate 30,518 downwards.
GCGTTGGGCCAAGATTGAGCCAAGGCTCGGGGAGCTGGTTGAGCCCGGCGCCAAAGTGCAGATACAGGTCCATGGCGGTCGTGCTTTCAGTGGGAGCAGCGCCGGACGCACTTGAGCGCCATGTGATTGCGGAGCGTTTCCTCAGTGACCAACTTCTGGGGCTGCTCTTTCTTACGTCGGCCGAAGCTGCGGATTTGGTCTCGCGCGCCCGCGACGGCTGATTGCAGGCGCTTCATGAACGCGGAGCGCTTCTTCGTCTTCGCGGCGTTGCCTGATTTCTTGCGTCGCTTGCCGGAATTCTTGCGTCGCTTGCGCGGCCGGCGAGAGCTGCTCGCGCCATCGCCACCCCCGGCGTGCAGCTTCCGGAGCCGCGCGTGGTGGCCCGTGCCATCGTGTTCGAACCCGTATCCTGCGAGGCCGGACTTGCGCTTCATCTTCTTGGCCATGACTCTCCTTGGCGCCCGGGCTACGAGCGCAAAATCTCCGGTTTCCGCGCTTGCTCCTGCTCTTCCAGGTCGCGGTACTGCGCATAGAGCGCGATGAGCAGCTGGCGGTTCTGCTCACTGAGCGACGCCAGGATGCTCTTGATCTCCTGCTCGCTCAGCATCTTGAGGAATTTGCGGATGGCGAGCTGGCGCGCCATCACGTCGGCGGGTGACTGCTGCTCGCCGGTGAACGAGCTGTGGATCTGAGCGAGCGCGATCTGGCTGGAGCTCGAGATGGCACCGAGGATGCTGGTGATTTCGGTCTCCGACAGGCGCGAGAAGAAATGCCGCACCGCTAGGTCCTTCGGATCCGTCGCCATGTCGGCTGCGGCGCCCAGCTGCGGCGCATCCGAGCGCGCGGGCGAGCCGCCGAGCAGCTTGGTGGCCAGGATGGGGACGAGGGCAGTGACGACGCCCATGAGCTCGTCCACACGGCGCGCCTTCATCAGCTCCTTGGCTTCGACGACGCGGCGCTCGTGCTCGCGGTCGAGCAAAGACTGGTACTTTTCGAACACCGACCAGTTGAGCTGTTCGGCCTTCACCCGCGCATCGCGCTCGCGCTCGAGCTCGGAGGCGAGCCGACCGATCATGACGTCGCCACCTGTGATGAGGAGACGGTGGACCTGCTCGCTGTGCCGCATACTCTGCCCGATGACGCCCTTGTCATTTGGAGGCTCGGAGTCTTCGCCGAGGCGAGAGAGGTGCGAGCCGGGCCGCACCAGGAAGGCGTGCTGGCTCTCGTGCTCTTCGCTCTGTGCCCGAAAGGCGTAGACTACGTAACGCTGAGGGAGCCCGCTCACCCGCGACTGCGCGTCGCGCTGCGCGGCGTCTTGCATCTCCTGCCCCAGCTCGTCGGGGCTGCGCGGACTGTCCGCGTCCGAGCGCCAAATGTCGAGGCGCTCGGCGTGCTCGCCTTCAATCTTGTGAATCAGCTCGAAGCGACCGATGGCGCCCGCGTCGGTGATGTCGGCGAGCATGCGCGTCAGCCACTTCACTAGGTTTTGACTGGGCGCCGACATCACGCGGCCTCCGAGTCGCGAGCCGAGCTCACGATGCCGCGGACGCCCACCCAGTAAACGACTAGGCCGGCTCCTACAAGCGCGAGCGGCAGCCAGAGCGCATCAAGCAGCGTGCTGCCGACCCGCTGCGCGGCGCCGCCGAGCGCCTCGCCGGCCTTGTCCGAGGAGGACTTCTCGGGCGGAGCATCAGTGATCGGGACTGCCGCGCTATCGAGCATCCAGTCGGCATCGACTGGGCAGCGGGCGCTCGTCGAAAGCTGCAGCGGCGCGCCCGTGCGCACCGGCCACGGCATGTCGACGAGCTGGCCGCGGTAAGCGAAGCTGACCTCGAGCCAAACGAAGTCGCCGGACTTCAGCATCGGCAGGCGCCCCGGCAGTTGCTCGCGGCGCCGCGCCGTTTGAGGAAATGAAAGCCGCTCTTTCGTGACCCGCTCGAGACGAATCAGGTCGGCGTTAGAGCTGCGGGTGGTGCCCTCCGACGGGAATGCCGCGTCGAACGGGGTGCCCGCGAACCACTTCGAGAAGGTGGCCGCGAGCGTCATCTTCAGGTCGTCTGGCGTCGGGTTGTCGCGGAGCGTGCGCACCAAGATCCAGCGGTTGACCTTGTTCGGGAATAGCGGCGCGCGGTTCTCCTTCTCCCAGGCCTCGACATCGACGCCCAGGCAGCCGAGGTCGCCGATGGTCGTCATGACACTGCCCCCGCTGGTGAAACGAACGCACCCCGCACCATGTGGGCGGCCGCGTCGCGGAACTGAGCGGACGTACCGGCGACGAGCTCGAGCTTGCCCTTGGGGTCGACGTTGAAGCGCAAGCCGTCCTCGCGTACGACCTGGAGCGTGTCGTCGCTGTAAAGCGTGACCTCGTACTTGAGGCCGCTCAGCACCAGCGTGCGGTGCGAGCGAATCGTCTTGCCGGTCGCCAGCGCGACGAGCGCCAGGACGGCGGCCGCGAGGATCGCCGTTTTGTAAATCATGGCGAGCTCCCGGGCGGAAGGATTCGGAAAAGAGCGCGAGCGATACGAAGCACGAGCTCCACGAGGCGGCCCCAGAACGACCGCTTCACCGCGACGCCGCTTGACTGCTCCGCGGTCGGATTGCTGGGCGCGCTCGCGGGCGCCGGCTTGACGGGCGTGGGGCTAACCGAGCTGGGTGCGCTTGATGGCGCGGGTCGCACCCCAGACGAGTCCGACGGCGGCGAGGCCGACGATGAGGAGAGGGCCGGCACTGGCGCGGGCGACGGGCGTGGCGGGGTTGGCGCTGACGGGGCCACCGGGGTCGCGGGGGCCGTCAGCGCCGCCTTGGCTAAAGGGAAGAAGCCGTTGAACAGCGAAACGACGCTGCGCTTGTAGACGGTGGGATTGCCCGTGAAGTATTTGGGCGGCGTGGACAGCGCATCCACAAAGGCCGCCGGGTCACCGGTGTGCAGGCCCTGCCACCAGTGCGGCCGGTTCTGCAGCACCTTGAGGTAGTCGAGCGCACCTGCGGCGGGGGTCTCGTACGCGCGGAAGTTGCACTGCGGATGGGGCGGGTCGTAGAAGGTCTCGACGCCGTTCTGGTCCACCTCCGAGCAGCGAAACTGCGTGATAAGCGGGTAGTTCGGGTGCGCCTTCGCGTTGCCGAAGTTGTAGTGGTGGAGGCTTTTCCAGTGGCCGGTCTCGAACGCCGATTGCGCGAGCAGCAGAGCCAGCACGGCTTGCGTCGGGGACCTGCCGACGAGCTGCTGGTAGGCGGCCAGGAACGCGCGACCGGCTTCGTCGCGACCAAGCGGCGTCAGCTTGTCTTGGACAATCATCGGAACCTCGCGAGCGCCAGGCTGAGCGCGGCGCGGAAGGGGGGCTGGAGCTTCGGAAACTCGCGCGCGAGCTGCTCGCGGATTTCGACGGCCCTCTTCGCGTAGTCGCCGATCGGTTTGCAGACGTCGGCGACTGCCTGCTGCATCTCGGGTGGCAGCGAAGCCAGGTAGTCTGAAAACTCTTGGGGCGTCATAGGTCGAGCAGAAAGTTGAGGCGCACCCGGGCGCCGGCAGCGCCACCACCGACGTTCTCGAGCGTCATGAACTTGGAGAATGGTGGGACGTAGACGCCTGAGCGGAGGAGCGCGGCGTCGATCGGAAAGGCGCCGGTCGCGACGGCACTGCCACCCGGGTCGGGCGCGCTGAAGAAGCGAACGAAGTTGTTCGCGCCGAGCAGGCCCGTGAGGTCGTCGACGTCGAGGGGAGCGAGCAGCAGCTTCCGGCCAAAGCGCGGGATGCGCGCCACGGGAGTCGCGACAGCACTATCGACGAGCGTGGCGTACGGTGCGCCGTCCAATAGAGGCGCGAACTTGCTCGGCGAAAGGCCCAAACCACGCGCACCTCGAGCGAGCAGCACGCGGAGCTTCAGGTCTTCCGGGCCGCGCGAGAGGACCTCCCCGAACTGCGGGAAAGCCCAGAACGCGTTGATCGAAATGGCGTTCATCGGCAGCGAGAAAGTCGTGCCCGCGAGCCAATCCACGAGGACCGTCTCAGTGGCTCCGCCCACTCCGTACGCGACCTCCGCGACGACGTCGAAGCCACGCTCGGCGCCGGGCCAGGCGCCGTCGGAGAAGTCGAGGCCGAGGCTGACCGTCCAAACCGAGGGCTCGCCCCACTCCGGCAGGCTGATAATGCGCTCGCGGTTGTTGCGATTGGCTCCGAACGGGAGCTCGAAGCCGAAGTTGTTGTTGCCGCTCCACACACCGTGCGGCGTCGGCTGCACGAACACGCTGAGCGTGGGTTCGGGCGCGTCGCGGGTCATCGCAGCCTCCGTGCCGGCAGCTGGCGGGCGGCCGGCGTCGGCACGGCCATGAGCGCGGGCCGCGCAGCGGCTTGCAGGAGCGGCAGGCCCGTGTGAGCGGCGGCTGTGAGCAGCCACTTGCCCGGAACGACCTTGCCGTACTCCGTAACGAGGAGCCCCGTCGTCGCGTTCTTGCCTTGCAGCTTTTGCCCGTGCTGGTTCACGCGCTGTCGGTGCTGCATCACGTGACTGAAGATGCGCGCCGTCTTGCGGGCGGCGAGGTCGCCGCGGCCTGCGCGCTGCGCGACCTCCCGCAGCTTTCGCTTCACTTCGACCGCCCGGGTAAGCGCTTCCTTGATGGCTGGCGCCTTGGCCTGCAGCGCGGCTTTCTGCGCGGCAGAGCCGTGCGCGAGGACCGACTGCGCCTGCTTCTTGATCTTGCTCGCCTGGTCGAGCGCGCCGAGCGCCGCATTGGCCGTCGCATAGGCCGCAGCCGCCGGGACACCGACCGGCGGGAACACCACTGCTGCGGCGCCGACGGCTGCGCCCGTGATCTTGCTCTGCACGACGCTCTTCACGGTCTTGGCGACCTGCGAGACCAGCTTCGACTTCGCGATCTTCTTGACCTTGCTGATGAAGCTGCCGGGCCACCCTCCGACGCGCGCGCCGTGCTTGCGTTGGATGGCCTGGTACCGCCTGACGGCGTGCGCGATGGGCCGAAGGTCGACCTGAGCCGTGATGGTCTTGGGCGCGCTACCCGCCGCCTGGACGTGCACCGTCGCCTTGAGGAAGTGGCCTTCGCGCCAGTAACGCCCTTTCACACTCACGCCGGAGGGCGCCACGTGGAGCTGCACCAAGTCGTCGGCGCGCGACGCTCCCGGACCGATGCCCACGGCGGGCAGCTCCTCGGGCATCGCCTCGAAGCTCGAAGTGGCTGGAAAGTAGTATTCGGTCATGGCGGTCGTCCTTCACGCGAGCGATGCCCTGGCGGCGCTGGCGCGCAGCCGCGAGGCGCGGTCGGTGTTGCCGAGTTGCTCGGCGTCGAGCGCAATGGCTTCGAGGTTGCTGCGATAGATGCCGAGGTCCTTCTGGCCGGCTCCCTTCTTCCAGTAGAAGGGCGGCGGAACATCCGAGACGTAGCGAGCGACGTGGGCAGCCGTCGTCGGACCGTACTTGCCGTCAGCGGTGAGGCGCTCCTCGGTTTGGAACCGCATCACGACGCCTTGGTCCTCTTTGAAGCGAGCCTTTGGCACGCTGCCGCGCTCCGCGATGAGGTTGTTCAAGCTAACCGACAGGTTGTCCGCGAGGATTTGTGCCTTCGACCGCTCGGGCGGGAGCGGCTGGGGCACCGGCACCACCGGCACCGGTAGCGGCGTCGGCGGCGTCGCCGTCACGGTGACAGGTGGCAGCGTCTGCACCGGAGCCGCCGGGCCGCCACTGCTCGGCAGCGGCGGAACGCCCGGCGACTTGAACTCTTGATCGATGTCGTGCATCGTCCGAGCCGCGTCGAGCATCGCGCGGATCTGCTTGGCCTTCGCTTCGACCTGGTCGGCGGTGTTGTTGAAGCCACGGAGCCGAAGCTCGCGCGCAAGCGCTTCGAGTGCCGCCGGATCGCCCTGGAGCTGCAGCTGACGCGCGACTTCCCGGGCGAGGTCACTCGGCATGCTCGGATCGAGCGCCACGTTGGGCAGGTCCTTTTGCGCAGGAGCCGGCGCCTTCGCGGCGGCGTCCCTGGCGCGCCGCCGCAGATCTTCAGCCACGTCCGGAAAACCCGCGCGCTCGACCACGAAAGCGGTGCTGGTCAGGACGGGCGCAGTGCCGTTAGCTACCGCGTCGGCGATGAGCTTTTGCAGGTCGGGCGTGAGGCGTTGCCCGCCGGCAGGCTCCGGCGTGGGCACAAACGGTGGCGGGCCGCTGGCTGCAGCGGCGGGAGCCTGGGCGGGAGGCGGCAAAGCCTGAGCCGCGGCAACGGTGCTGCCGGGGCGACGCGCATGGTTCGCTTGAATGCGGAGAACGCTCGCCGCCTGCATGAAGCCCTCCGCTTCGAGCTGCGACGCCATCTGCTCGAGGATGCCGGGGTCGTTGGTCGCCTGCGCCTGTCCCGCCAACATGCGCAGGTTGGCGGGCAGCGCATCGAAGGGATTGCCCTGCGAAGCGTCGGGCTTGGTGCCTCCCGGCGCGTTGCCATCGCGGATGCGTCGGATTTGGTCGGCCTGCATCCGCAGAACCCCGGCCGCTTGCACGAAGCCGCGCATCTCGAGCTGCGCGGCGGTCTGTTCGAGCAGACCCGGATCGTTGGTGGCCTGAGCTTGCGCCGCCAGAACCCGCAGGTTCGAGGGCAGCGCATCGAACGGATTGCGCGGCGCGGTGTCGGCCTTCGCGCTCGACGACAGCAGGAGCAGGAGGCCGCCGCCAATGGCGACTGGAACGAGGAGCTTGCCGATCATGACTTCACCTTCAACGGGTCACATTCCCAAGATCCGAGACGGGTCTTCGATGCGGCCGTCGCCGCGACGAACGAGCACGTGGTACAGGCGCCGACCGCGCGGCCGTCGCCACGTGATGCGGATGCGCGCGGGCTCGCCAGCTTCGCGCAGCTCAGCCACCCGCCAGGGCGCCAGGTCGTCGCAGTCGCCCCAACCTCGCGAGAGGACTTTCGGGATGGCCGCGAATTCCTCCGGCGTGCCGTCGTCGGGTTCGGGGCGATAGCGAACGCGGGCCTGGTAAAGCTCGGGGACGTGGTGGGTCCGCAGGTAGAAGCGGTTGATTTCCACCATCGCGTCCAGCACGGGCTTGATGAACAGCCCGAGGAAGCGACTCCGCTTGGTGAGCGGAAAATCTCCGAGGTTGACCAAAACTCGCACCGCATCGCCCCGCTTCGCGCTCAGGCCTGAACGACGGTGCCGATGATGCCAGCCGAGAACTCGATGTCTCCGCTGGTCTTGTTGCGGACCGACACCGAGATCTGGTTGCCGATCTCGGCAGTCTTGAAGTGAACGTGCGTGTCGATCGACACCTCCGTGAAGAGGGCAGCCGGCACTTCCCCGCCGCTCACGAGCTGCGAAGTGTTGCCGACCTTGACGTCTTGGACGCCGAAGTCGAACGCCGTGTCCGACGGAATGACGAGACGCTCCGGCCGGAACATGTCCTGCGGGGCCGCGGGGATGTTCGAGGTAGCGCCAGCGATAACGGTCGTTGGTTGGAAGCCGAGCGGGAAACGACGGCGCTTGTTGAGGTCGCGCTGCCGAATCGCGACGGCGCCTGGGTCCACCTTCCGATACGCGGCAATCTTCTGCGCGACGCGACGAAACGCGTTGGCCTTCTTGTGCTTTCCGCGGCGCGCCGCGCCGATGGAGAGCGCGTTGAGGAGGTCCTCGTCGCCGCCCCACTCGTCGTCGTCTCCTTCCTCGTCGCCACCGACGATCTCGGAAACGCCCATGCCGCCCACGAGGTCGAGCTCGGCGCCGATCTCTCCGAAGTCGTCGTCGTCACCCATGATGGATTCCCAACTGGCCATGCGAATTCTCCTGCTGTTGCTGCTGACTGCGTACGGTTAAGGCAGAGCTCCGCCGGGCCACCGCGAGGCAGTGGTCAGTTGGTCGGACGCTACCGACCACGGATTTCTGCGTTGAGGCTAGAGGTTGCGGCGAAGCGCTGCCGCGAGCTGAGCGTCGGTCATCGCCACGTTGACGGGCGGCGCGGCGCCCATGGCGGGATAGTTGTTGGGCTGTCCGCCCACGATTTCGGGTACTCCCTCGCCGGCCCAGAACTTGTTGGCGAGCTTGCCGGAGCGGGCGTGCTTCCGGAAGTACATGGCGGTCGCGCCATCGAGCACGCCGCGCGAGAGCTGGAACACGACCTTGCCGGCCTCGGAGCCCTCGTCCTTGCGCCCGGGCACGTCCTTCTTGGTGCCCATGTAGCCCATGCCGAAGCCGAGCAAGACGCCGAGCGTGCCCACGGTGAGATCCGCGGGCAGGGTCGTACGGGGGATGAAAAAGTTGCCGTCGTCATCCTCGTAGCGACCATGGAGGAAGCCGATCCCGGCGGCTCCAGCCACGCCTGCGCCCGTGTAGAGCAGCTCCATCCACTTGCGGTGGTTCTCGCGCTTTTCATCGCGCTTCTCGATCTCGCGCTTCTTCTCGCGCGCCTCGTAGGTCTCGAGCGTGTTCGCGAGATTCCGCACTTGGGAATCAGACATCATTGCCATGAGCGGCCTGCCTTTCAATCGCGAGGATGGAGGCACTCAAGCCTTCGCGCCAACTATTGCCTCGGTAAATTGTCAGTCGTAGCCAGCGCGCAGCGAGAAAATTGCTGCGAGATTTTCTTGGGGCCAGACAATTGTTTGTGGCACCAAGGTGAGGTGCCGCAGTGAAGGCGTGGGGCGCCTGTCGGCACGCACAAATCCATTCCATTCGCCCCACGTTCAAGGTGGTCAGCATGAAGCTCTATCGTCTCAGCCAGAGTGAGTTCCGATCGTGGCGCGACCGGGACTCGCGTGGCGCGCTCAAGCAGCGCATCTACTCGAAGCACGGCGACACCCAGCTGCGCGCACCGAGCGGTCGCATCCTCGGGACCGTGAGGGCACCCGAGAAGTCGGCACGGGTGCCGATCGAGAAATCGAAGGCGCGCGGCGCACACCACGCGGTCTCGCCCCGCGAGTGCATCTGCCGCGAATGGCAAAAGCCCATGGGCAAAGAGGACCAACACCACCCCATCTGCGCGTTGAAGGGCCCCTGGGAAGCACAGCAAGCTCGGAGCCCTGACGTGCCGCGCGAGCGCGTAGTCGTCAGCGAAGCGAGCGAGACGCGCGATACCGAGCCGGCGCCTCCACCGGAGAGCCCTGCTCCGGCGCCTGCCGAGGTCGTCCCGACGGAGCCCGCGCAAGGCGAACGGCTTGAGCCACCGCCGCCGGCCGAGTGCGTCTGCCGCGAGTGGTCGGGCGCGGTCGCCGGCAGCCACCACCCGCTCTGCACTTTCCGCAAGGCGTGGGAAGCCAAGGAAGGGCGCGTGGCGCCGCAGCTCGTCGAGCTCGAGACCGGCGCCGTGGTGCGAGAGGCGAGCGACGAGGAGATCAGCGCCAGCAAGGCGAAGGCACATGAGGACGGCGTCGGCGCCATCCAGCTCTCCGACGGCAAGCTCTACTACGTGAAGGAGGGCTGAGCGGCCATGGCCGACATCCAAAGCATCCGGCTGGACCGCCTCCGGCCTGATCCCGATCAAGCTCGCCGAACCTTCCAGCGCATCCCGGACCTAGCCGAATCGATCGCAACCTACGGCCTGCTCACCAACCTGGTCGTGCGTGAGCTCGGCGGCGTCTACGAGATCAAGGCTGGGGAACGCCGCTACCGAGCTCTGAAGCTACTCAAGGGGCAAGGCCGACTGAAGAGCGACGAGATCCCGTGCTTCGTGGTGCGCACGGATGGCGAGTACGAGGCGCTCGTCGAGAACGTCCAGCATGAGGACGTGGCGCTGTGGGAGCTCGGCAGGAAGTACGTGAACCTTTGCGAAACCGGCCTCTCGCAAGCGGAAGTGGCCGGGCGGATCGGCAAGACGCCCGGCCACGTCTCCACCGCGATCACGCTCGCCCGCAACCTCTCGCCGGCCGTCGTGGTCCGGCTATCCCAGCTGCCACCAAGCACGTTCCCGGCGCAGCGGCTGCTTCGCCTGGCCGCGCTGCTCGACGACGAGGGGGAGCCGGACGAGGCCAACCAACTCCGGCTCTTCGAACAGATGCTGGGCACGCCAGCACGCCGCGTCGGCAGGCCCGCCCGGAAGCGTACCGAAAAGGAGACCGTATGGGCTCGCTACCGTCGTCTGAAAGAGGGTGTGAGTGGGCTACGCGTGGACCCCATCTACACGCCGTTCCTTGCTTCCATCCTGCAGTACCTCTCTGGTGAAACAAAGGGGCTGACTAAGTGACACCTTTTCATCGCCTCTCGACGCCGCTCACGCGCGCGTGGGCTATCAATCGCGACGCGCGCCACAAGCTGGCAGCGTGGCTGGCGCACACCTACGGAAAGACAGGCGTCGCCGTGTGTAGTGACCGGCTCTTCGTCGTCGCGTGGGTAAATCCGCTCGCGCAGATTAAGTTCGCGACGCCGCCCTTCCAGAAGGTCGAACGCCACCAGTGCGCCAACAACCCGGCTTGGCGTGATTGCCAATGCCGGGCTTGGTTCGACCCCGAAAGCGGCGGTCCCTGGGGCAAGCGCAACACCGCAGCCCACCACCCGCTCTGCATCTACGACCCCGGAGCTACCCGACGTTGGAAGGAGGTCGAAATGCCAGAAAAGGTGGTAAAGCAGGCCGTTGAAGGCGGGTTTCTCGACGATTCGGCGGAGTCGCGATCCGACGCGGTCTGACGTTCGAACGTGATGACGCGGCTTGAGTGCGAACGCACCGACGCGGTCTAGTACTTAGTTCTGGAGAGGCTGAGTTGTGGGAAGGAATTGAGGACCGGGGCTCACGTTGGCGCCGCAACGATTTCTCCATTCCGGAATCCGTTCTCGCTTGCGGACGTTCAATGGTGCGCCATATTCACGTCCGCAAAAAAACAGCGACGGTTGGGATAGCGGGATAGCTCGCGGGGCGAGGTGTGTCGTCGTTTGCGAATTCCGACCGATCGCGAGGTTTGTCGCGATGCCCAAGGGCGGGTCACCAACTGGGTCGGATGGACGCGTGCGCGCTGCAGACATCCACGGCGTCGAGCTGTTGGTCCAGCGCACGCGGCGATTCCCTTTGGTCGACGAATGCTCCCACGAAGATAGAGCTGCCTGCCGCAATACCCTTTGCCGTTATCATCTCGAGCACCGCGGGTACGGCGAGCACCTTTTGAACCCGACGCGCGACTGTGCGCTCGACGTCGCGAACGAAGGAGAGCATTCGACCGAAGAGGTCGCCTCAATCCTTGGGATCAGTCGAGAACGCGTTCGGCAAATCGAGGAGCGCGCGCTGCGTAAGCTTCAACGCATCGCCTCGCTCCGCCGCGCTCATGACGACGACTAGCCCACACCATCGTAGTGATCGCGACGGGCCGCCTCGCAGATATACCGAGCAATCCGCGCGCTCAGCAGATTTTGTTGCGACTCTCGATCGACATCTGCCATGAAGATCGCCGAAGGCTGGGACCATGTCGAAGACCTTTTCGGCGGGGCGGACAGGTGCGCCCGCGGCCGCGTTCCCGAGTGGAGTGCCGAAGCACGACCGCTACCTCAGTTGTACAGCGAGGCTATCCATACACGTCGCTGGCGCATCGCGTCGGATTGCTCGCCAGCGGAGCAAAGTCCACTCCAGCGACCCGAGTTTTCGGCTCCATCGCCGCCACGCTCAAGACCCCATTGGCGCCCCGCGAGCGATCTGGCAAACCTCACGACCGCGACGATGTGGGTGGCTGCTGACATCCAAGGCGCGAACCCGGCGGGCCGAGCCATGAGCCGCCTCCGCGATCTACTCCACGAGCTCGCCGATAACGTCGCCGACAAGCTCGAGTCGCTGAGCAGCGACGCTCGCTATTACGACCAGCACAACTCACCGCTGCCCTCGGCCACGCACTGCAAGCTGGTCCGTTGCGGCAAGCTCGCGGGCTACAAGCGCGGCGGCCGAATTCTGGTAGAGCGTGAGGCGATGCATCGCTACATCGAAGCCGCTCGCGTCGACCCCATGGTCGCCGCGGATAGTCCGGACGATGAGAACCCGAGCGCAACCGTTGAGCGAGCGGCCGTGCGGAAGACCGATGGTTCTATTGAAGCCGCGCTCGAACGCGCCGGTCTAAGGAAGGTTGGCTGATGTCGCGCAATCTTAAGGGAACCATCTCGCGGCCGGCGCCCGACAAACTCTTCGCCCGCATCACGGCGAAGGACGCGAATGGTAGGACAGTGCGCCCGCGAATACCGCTCGATCCAAGCATGTCGGACGAGGACGCTCGCGAGATGGCACTCAGGATGACCGAGGCAGCTAAAGGCCGCGTTTGGGAGCCGCCCAAGAAGAAGCTCGAGCCGCTCAGCAAGCTGCCGACGTGCGACGAGTACTTCGAAAAGCTCTGGATCCCCTCGCGCATGGGCAAGGTGAAATCGATCCGCTCCGATCTCTACCGCTACCGCCTTCACATCAAACCGGTCATCGGAAAGAAGCGCGTCGACGAGGTCACGGCCGACGACTTGCGCGACCTCGTGCAGAAGCTCGACGAGAAGGTCGAAGACGACTCGGTCACGTTCGGCGCAAAGAACGCGATCAACTGCTGGGCCGTCGCGTCCAAGATGTTCAGCGACCTCGCGCATTCCAAGAAGCGGGAGCTCCGCCTGCTCAAGAAGAACCCGGCCGAGGACGTGCAACCGCCCGATCGCCCCACCGAGGTCGAGCGCCAGTGGCTGTTCCCCGTGGAGCTTCAGCAGCTCCTCGCCTGCGAGGACGTACCGGTCGAGCGGCGTCTGCTGTACGCCGCAGCGGTCTACTTCTGCTGCCGTCCAGGCGAGGTCCTGGGCCTGCTCTGGCGGCAGGGCGTGGACATCCAGCACGGGATGGTCCGGGTCTACCGGGCCTGGGATTCGGACAAACAGCGCTTCAACGAGTACACGAAGACTGGCCGTTCTCGGCACTTCGCCATCGAGCCGATTCTGGTGCCTGCGCTCAAGCGAGCGGCCGAGGGCCGGACCCGCGACCTGGTCTTCGAGACCCTCGACCGGCCCTACGACTGGCTCCGCGCCGATTTGATGACCGCCAAGGTGGAGCGGCACGCTCTGCACCACCAGCGGAAGGGCTCGCGAGCCCTGCGCTTCCACGACCTCCGGGCGACGGGCATCACGTACATGGCCATGCGGGGGGACACCGACAACGCCATCCGCGAGCGAGCGGGCCACACCGACTTCGCGACGACATTGATCTACATCCGCAGGGGGCACCTGGCGGCCGGCGCGAGCATCGGTTCGCCGTTCGCTCCGCTGCCGGAGTCGCTCACTGGAATCGTCCAACAATCGTCCAAAACGTCCTCCGGAGGCGACGCGGCGCCGATAAACGGCCCGCCGATACCCCAAAAACTGCGTAAAACTGCGTGGGAAAACCACGAGAAGAATTCGAATCCCTCCCTCTCCGCTGATACTTCCGAACAGTTCTCGCTACTTCAAACCGCGGCCTTCGCCGCACTGCCCACCGGCTGCCCAAAGTCGAGCAGCCCGATGGCTTCGGTCAGCGCGCTCGGCGCCAGGTGCATGTACCTGAGCGTCATGGTCAGCGTGCTGTGCCCGACCAGCTCCTGAATCGCCTTCGGCGCCGCCCCCCGCATCGCGAGGTGCGAGCAGAAGGTGTGCCTCTTATCCCGCGCGCGGGATAAACGCGACTCGTCTGGGACGCGACGAAGAAATTCAGACTCCTTCCGTCCCACCCCACGTTGCGCCGACGCCACCCCCACCCGATCCCAAATGTTGGTGCCCTGGCAATGCAGATTTAGTCTCTGGGCATGGCCAACGCATCAATCCTCGATGACATCGGTGCCACGTCAGCCCACACGGCAGAGGCCCTCCTCGATCTCGAGGATCTCACCCAACGCTATATCGCGATAGCCGCTCGCGCCCTGCTCACGCATCCTGAGGTGAACGTCGCACTGATCGGCAAGACTCCCATCTCAAGCGACTCGCATCTCATGCCTCCACAGCTCGACGAGAGCCCATTCGAGAGCGCGTCCAACCATGAGGCGACGGCGAGTAACCGAGATCCTGACAAGGGCCTCCTCGATCACGTTCTCGACAAACTGGCACCCGACGGGTTGTGGTTCTTTGCGCTCAACGAATCGAAGCAGGACCGCTTCTCGATTTCCCGAAAGAAAGCACCAGAATTCTTCGACGGAATCCTTCGAGCCGGCGCCCTGGAGCGCGCGCGCGTGGCTCTACTTGCAAACGTGCCCAGTGCTACCACCATTGACCGAACCAACGAGCCTTTCGCTGACGATGATGTGCTGAGCGAAGCCGTAGCAGGCTGGTCCCTCCGCCCCCCACTCGTTGCCGGAGCGCTCCACGAAAGCACCGTTGATCACCCGCCTCTCTTCGCGCTTCACGAGGCGACACGGCAGCTCAACGCAGTGGTCGAGCACATCCTGCAACAATGCCCCAATGAGGAAGCTCGAAGGTCCATCCGCAAGTCGGCCCAGCGCTTGCTCGACGTCATCGAGGAAGCGCTCGAGCCAACACAGCACGATCCCAACGCCCTCACAGCACACTTCCACCCAGCCGTGGATCGCAGCTTTCGAGAAGCACGCGCCAAACGTGCCGGCACGCGGCCGTGCAACATACACGGGCATCATCCTGGCAGTCCTCGGTCTAGCCCGCGGCAGCCTCAGCGCTCGCGCTTCCTATGAACGAGTGCACAAGGCGAGTGCTACTTCAGCGAGTTTCGACCGCCCAGCCCGATCCCCAGGCCGCCCGTGCCCACATTGCGCAGCTATTGCGCGCGATGGCGACCCTTGGACGTTGTGACCTGCGAGGGGACCATCTCCAGTGGCTCGGCGACGTTGTCGTTGCCGAACGCAAGAACGTGGGCGATGGGTGACCCTGTCGCGGCCGGCGCTGCCGCCGTGCTCGAGGGCGATGGCTCCGGTGATTTGGCAGGCGCGGCCCCGCACGCGCCGACGGAAAGCGCAGTTGCGGTTAGCAAGACGATAGGGCTCTTGAGCATGTCCACTACTCCCTTCCAATGTGCCGGGTAGCTTTTCAGATCGCCTGGGACCTCGTCAACTCGATCGCTGCCCGCACGTGAGCGTTTGGCACGGACCGTGAAGCAGCTCGCTGCCAAACGACGCTCTTTATGGGTTCGTGATCCAGAACGGCCTCGTTTTTACAGAATCCTGATCTCTACGTAGCTATGTTTCTGGCGATGCTCGAAGGCTGCATTGAGAACTGAGGAAACTCATGATGGATCTGATCTTCATCGCAATTGCGATCGCGTTCTTCGTCACGGCGGTGGCCTACGTCGACGCGTGCGAGAAACTGCGAGGACAAGGCCATGATTGAGACACTCTGGCTCGGTGCCGCAGTCTGCTTCCTGCTGGGCTACCTGCTCTACGCGCTGCTCGCGCCGGAAAAGTTCTGACTCATGACCCCCCTCGGAATCACTCAGCTCGTTCTATTCTTTGGCATCCTGCTGCTGATCGCCAAGCCGTTCGGCTCGTTCATGGTCAAGGTGTTCGAGGGTGAGCGCACCTTCTTGCACAAGCCGCTCGGTTGGCTCGAGCGCGGCACCTACCGGCTGCTCGGCGTGGAGCCGAACCGGGACATGAAGTGGACTGAGTACGCGACGGCGATGCTGATGTTCTCGCTGGCTTCGCTGGTGTTTACATATGCAGCGCTGCGCCTGCAGGGCTACTTGCCCCTCAATCCGCAGGGCTTCGGCGCCAAGCAGATGACGCCCGACCTGGCGTTCAACACGGCTGTCTCGTTCACAACGAACACCAACTGGCAAGGCTACTCGCCCGAGCTGACGGTGTCGTACTTTTCGAACATGGTCGCCCTCGCCATCCACAACTGGGCGTCGGCCGCCGTCGGCGTCGCGATCGCGATCGCGGTAATTCGCGGCTTCGCGCGCAAGAGCGCTGACGGTATCGGCAATTTCTGGGCGGACGTGGTGCGCTGCACCGTCTATGTGCTGCTCCCGATCTGCTTCGTGGGCGCGCTGCTGTTCGTTGCCATGGGCGTGCCACAAAGTTTCGATGGCTATGCCACCTTCACCACCCTCGAAGGCGGCAAGCAGACCATCGCGCTCGGCGCGGTGGCTTCCCAAGAGATCATCAAGCAATTCGGCACCAACGGGGGCGGCATCTTCAACGCCAACTCGGCACATCCGTTCGAGAACCCGACTCCGCTTTCCAACTTCTTCACGCTGCTCCTCATCTGGAGCATCCCCATAGCCATCACCTACACCTTCGGCAAAATGGTGGGCAATACCAGACAAGGATGGGCCGTGCTGGGGGCGATGGCAGCGCTGGGACTCGCCGGTATCCTGATCGCCACCAGCGCCGAGCAGCACGGCACGCCTCACCTCTCTGCCGCGCACATCGAGACTGCCGCCACGGCCACGCAGAGCGGCGGCAACATGGAGGGCAAGGAGGTGCGCTTCGGCATCCCCGGTTCGGCTCTGTTCGCCGCCGTCACCACGGGCGCATCCTGCGGCGCCGTCAACTCGATGCACGATAGCTACACGCCGCTCGGCAGCCTGGTGCCGCTGTTCAACATGCTGACCGGCGAGGTCATCTTCGGCGGCGTCGGTGCAGGCCTCTATGGCATGCTGATGTTCGCGGTGCTGGCGGTGTTCATCGCGGGCTTGATGGTGGGTCGCACGCCCGAATACCTCGGCAAGAAGATCCAAAAGTTCGAAGTGCAAATGGCCATGCTGGCAACGCTCGTCTTGTGCGCCAGCGTGCTCGGGTTCACCGCGCTTTCAAGCACGCTCGACCTGCCGAAAGAGGGCGCGTGGGCGTTTCTGAACACCTGGCCCGGCAGCGCCTATGGTGGCAGCGACAGCGTTTACGGCGGCACCATGAACAACGTCAACAACGCGGCCGCGCATGGCTTCAGTGAGATCTTCTACGCATTCGCGTCCGGCACCGGCAACAACGGCTCCGCGTTTGCCGGGATCACGGCCAACACCCCCTACTACAACACGACCCTGGGCCTGGCGATGCTGATCGGACGCTTCCTGATGATTATCCCGCTTCTGGCCATGGCCGGTGCGCTGGCCAAGAAAGCCGCCGTGCCGATCACGTCGGGCACCTTCCCCACGGACAACGCCACGTTCACGGGCCTGCTCGTGGGCGTGGTGCTGATCGTGGGCGCTCTCACTTACTTCCCCGGTCTCGCGCTCGGACCGGTCGTCGAGCATTTCCAGATGAACGCGCTCGCGACGCACTGAGGCGGCCGGAGGCAAGAATCATGACCACGCAGAAAGCTAAGGAGCACCCGGCTTCGTCCCCCATCGCCAGCGCCGGGCCCGCACGCACGGTGCGGCCCAAGCACGCGCCCCGCGCGCTGTTCGAGGGCCCGATCGTCCGGCGCGCCATCAAGGAGGCATTCGTCAAGCTGCACCCGCGCCTGGTGATGAAAAATCCGGTGATGTTTGTGGTCGAGGTCGGTAGCGCCATCACCACCTACTTCTGGATCCGGGGCCTGGCCATGGGCGCCGCCGACACGCTGTTCGTCGGCCAGGTCAGCTTGTGGCTGTGGTTCACGGTCCTATTCGCAAACTTCGCCGAAGCCATGGCGGAAGGGCGCGGCAAGGCTCAGGCCGACTCGCTGCGCAAAACCAAGACGGACACCATCGCGCGCCGGCTGATTGGCGAGCGTGAGGAACGCGTGGCGGCGCCGGAGCTGCGCAAAGGCGACCTGTTCGTTTGCGAAGCCAATGACATGATCCCTGCCGACGGCGAGATCGTCGAAGGCATCGCCAGCGTCAACGAATCGGCCATCACCGGCGAATCGGCGCCCGTCATCCGCGAAGCCGGCGGCGACCGCAGCGCCGTCACCGGCGGCACCAAGGTGCTGTCGGACCGCATCGTCGTTCGGGTCACGCAGGATCCGGGGCACAGCTTTCTGGATCGCATGATAGCGCTCGTCGAAGGCGCCAGGCGCCAGAAGACACCCAACGAGATCGCGCTGTCGATCCTGCTCGCAGGCCTCACCATCATCTTCCTGTTCGCGACACTGACGCTCCTGCCGTTCGCCAAGTACGCGGCTGGCGAGAGTGGCAGCGTGCCGACTGTGACGGTGCTGGTTGCGCTGCTGGTCTGCCTGATCCCGACCACCATCGGCGGCCTGCTCAGCGCCATCGGTATCGCCGGCATGGATCGCGTGATGCAGCACAACGTGCTGGCGATGAGCGGCAAGGCCGTGGAGGCGGCCGGCGACGTCAACACGTTGCTGCTCGACAAGACCGGCACCATCACGCACGGCAATCGCGAGGCGACCCGCTTCATTCCGGCGACTGGCGTAATAGCGACCGAGCTCGTCAAGGCAGCTCAGCTGGCTTCGCTGGCCGACGAGACGCCCGAGGGCCGCAGCATCGTCGCCTTGGCCAGGGACCAGCACGGCGTCCCAAGCCAGACGGGCGCCGAGCTTCCGAAGGCCCAGTTCATCGAGTTTACGGCTCAGACCCGCATGAGCGGCGTCGACGTCGACGGTCGGCAGATCCGCAAGGGCGCCGCCGACCGCATCAAGCAGTTCGTCGAATCGCACGGTGGCAGCATGCCGGCCGATGTCGCAAGCGCAGTGGAGCTCATCGCTCGCGAGGGCGCCACGCCGCTCGTCGTCGCCGACAAGGGCAAGGTGCTGGGCGTCATCCAGCTCAAGGACATCGTCAAGGGCGGCATCAACGAGCGTTTCGCCCAACTCCGCAAGATGGGCATCAAGACCGTGATGGTCACCGGCGACAACCCCCTGACCGCGGCAGCCATCGCGGCCGAAGCAGGCGTCGATGACTTCATCGCCGAGGCAACGCCGGAGATGAAGCTGACCTACATCCGTTCTGAGCAAGAAGGCGGACGCCTGGTGGCGATGACCGGTGACGGCACCAACGACGCCCCCGCGTTGGCACAGGCCGACGTGGGCGTGGCCATGAACAGCGGCACGCAAGCCGCCAAAGAGGCCGGCAACATGGTCGACCTGGACTCCAACCCCACCAAGCTGATCGAGGTGGTCGAGATCGGTAAGCAGATGCTGATGACGCGCGGCGCCCTGACCACCTTCAGCATTGCCAACGACGTGGCCAAGTACTTCGCCATCATCCCGGCCATGTTCCTTCTGACCTACCCGGCGCTAGGCGGCTTGAATTTCATGCGCCTGACCAATCCGCAGTCGGCGATCCTGGCTGCGGTGATCTTCAACGCACTGATCATCATCGCGCTCATCCCGCTGGCTCTACGCGGCGTTTCGTACCGCCCGCAGAGCGCGGTCGAGACGCTCAAACGCAACTTGCTCATCTACGGCGTCGGCGGCGTGATCGCACCGTTCCCGTTCATTTGGCTGATTGATCGCATGCTGGTCGCTCTGGGCCTGGCGTGAGGAAATCATGAAACATCTACGTCCAGCGATTCTGCTCACCGTGTTCTTCGTCGTCTTGACTGGTCTGGTCTTTCCGGGCGTGGTCTGGGCGATTGGCAGGGTCGTGTTTCCTCACCAAGCCGGCGGCAGCCTGATCAAGGACCAAAAGGGCAACGTGGTCGGCTCCGAGCTGCTCGGTCAGACTTTCACCAGACCCGAATACTTCCATCCGCGCCCGTCAGCGGCTGGCTCTGGCTACGACGCCGCCAATTCCAGCGGCACGAACCTCGGGCCCACTAGCGATAAGCTCGTCAATGGCATCAAGGACGACCCAACCACCAAAGATGCCGACGAGACCTACCTCGGCTTCAAGGATCTCGCGGCTGCCTATCGTGAAGAGAACGGCTTGCCCAAGGACGCAGTTATCCCGGCGGATGCGGCGACGCGCTCCTCGAGCGGGCTCGACCCCGACGTCAGCCCAGCCAACGCCGACCTGCAGGTCGCCCGGGTCGCCAAGGCACGCGGCCTGAGCGCTGAGCGGGTCCGGCAACTAGTTTCGAGGCACACGATCGGCCGTACGCTCGGGATGCTTGGTGAGCCTCGCGTCAACGTCTTGAATCTCAACCTGGCGCTCGATGCGCTCGAGTAGCGTAAGGTAGCTGCGTGGCACTTTCGCGGCCGGATCCGGACGAGCTGCTTCGGCGCGTCAAGGCCGACGAAGCGCGGGCGCGCCGCGGCAAGCTGACCATCTTCTTCGGCGCTGCGCCGGGCGTCGGCAAGACCTACTCGATGCTCGAGGTCGCGCGCGCCGAGATGGAGCAAGAAAAGCGCGACGTGGTGGTCGGCATCGTCGAGACCCACGGTCGCTACGAGACGGGCGCGCAGCTACTCGGGCTCGAACTCTTGCCACGCCGCAAGGTGCTGTATCGCGGTGTTGAAATCGAAGAATTCGATCTGGATGCAGCGCTGAGTCGCCACCCCCAGGTAGTCCTGGTGGACGAGCTGGCGCACACCAACGCCGAAGGCTCACGCCACCCCAAGCGCTGGCAGGACGTCGAGGAACTGTTGAACGCCGGCATCGACGTGCTGTCGACGATGAACGTCCAACATCTCGAGAGCTTGAACGATGTGGTCGCCCAGATCACCGGCATCCGCGTGCGAGAAACCGTGCCCGATTCAGTGCTGGAGCAGGCGCATGAGCTCAAGTTGGTTGACCTGCCGCCCGACGACCTGCTCGAGCGCCTGCGCGACGGCAAAGTCTATCTCGGAGCGCAAGCTCAACGCGCGATCGAGAACTTCTTCAAAAAGGGCAATCTGATCGCGCTGCGCGAGCTGGCGCTCCGCCACACCGCCGAGCGCGTCGATGCACAGATGCGTGAGTACCGGGACGCACAGGGCATCGAGCAGACCTGGGCTATCAGCGAACAGCTACTGGTTGCAGTTAGCCCCAGCCCCTATTCGGCCCGGCTGATACGCGCCGCACGCCGCATGGCCGGCTCGCTGCACGCGCGCTGGTTCGCGGTCTACGTGCAGCCTCGTAGCGCCCGCTCGCTGCCCAAGGCCGTGGCGCAGCGACTGGCCCAGAACCTGGGGCTCGTTGAGCAGCTCGGCGCCGAGGTCGTGACGCTGAGCGGCGACGATCCGACCGACGAAATCCTGCGTTTCGCGCGTGAGCGCAACATCACCAAGCTGATCGTCGGAAAGCCCACGCAACACCGGCTCTTGGAGCGGCTCAAGCCATCGCTCGTAGACCGGCTCGTACGTCAGAGCGGTGACATCGACGTCTACGTCACGGCTGGTGATCCCGATCCTGACGAGCGACTCGTGCCTGAGCGAACCTCATTCGAGCTGCCCGATGTGCCGAGCTACGCGGTGGCGGCGAGCGCGGCGGCCATCGCTACTGCGGTCTCACTCTTGATCTTCGGTCGCGATCAGCTACCCGACGTGGTGATGATCTACCTGCTCGGCATCATGCTGGTATCGAGCAGAGAGGGCTTCGGCGCCTCGCTCTTCGCGGCCTTTCTGAGCGTCGCCGCTTTCGACTTCTTTTTCGTCCCGCCCTACCTCACGTTTGCGGTGGGGGACCTGCGGCATGCTACGACCTTCGTGGTCATGTTCGTGGTGGCGGCGGTGATCAGCGGTCTGACCCAACGCATTCGCAACGAGGCCAGCGCGGCGCGCGAGCGCGAGCAACGCACCGCGAGCCTCTACGCGCTCAGCCGCGATCTCGCCGCCGCCCAGGGCCTGGAGCGAGTGATCCAGGCCGCGGCCGCGCAGCTAGGCACGGTCTTTCGCTGCGGCGTGAGCGTGTTCGTGCCAGATGGCGCGGGCAAGCTGAGTCGCAGCTACGCCTCCGCTAGCATCGGGAAGCCGTCGGAAAGGGATCTGAGCATCGCGCAGTGGGTTTGGGCCAATCAGCGTGAGGCTGGCCTCGGAACCACCACCTTGCCGGGTGGGAAGGGGCTCTATCTGCCATTACTCGGTTCGTCCGGTGGCATCGGCGTGCTCGGGCTCGTGCCCGAAGACCCGGAGCGACTCGGCCAACTGGAGCAGCGCCGGCAAGTGGACGCTTTCGCCTCGCAGATGGCGCTCGCGATAGAACGCGCCAAGCTGGCGACCGAGACCGAGCAGGCTCGGCACGAAATCGAGGCAGAGCAGCTGCGCAGCTCGCTGCTCAGCTCGGTATCCCACGACCTGCGTACGCCGCTGGCAGTTATCACGGGGGCCACGGGCACGCTCCTCGAGGCCAAAGGCTCGATCGACGACGGAACTCGCCAAGATCTGCTCAAGACGGTCCTCGAGGAAGCCGAACGACTCAATCGCCTGATCCGCAATCTACTCGACATGACGCGCCTCGAATCCGGCGCGATCGCCGTCAAGAAGGAGTGGCTGTCGCTCGAGGAAGTGGTGGGGAGCGCGCTGAACCACCTGGACACGCGCTTCGGCACCCGCGAAGTGAAGGTCGAGCTGCCCAATGACTTGCCACTGGTGCCTGGCGATGCGGTGCTGCTCGAGCAGCTCATGATCAACCTGCTCGAGAACGCCGCCAAATACAGCGGTGGTGAGATCGAAATCCGCGCGCTCATGGCCGGTAACGAAGTGGCGGTCGAGGTGAGCGATCGCGGACCCGGCATCCCGTCCGGTGATGAGCAGCGCATATTCGACAAATTCCATCGCAGCGTTCGCGAAGGCAGCCACGAAGGCGTCGGGCTCGGTCTCACGATCTGCCGCGCCATCGCTACGGCCCACGGCGGCAAGATCTGGGCACTCAATCGCGATGGCGGCGGAGCGTGCTTCCGTTTCACCCTCCCGCTCGACGGCGTTCCGCCGAGCGTACCACCCTCCGAAACGCCGGAGTCCGCTCCCCAGGAGCATGCGAGGTGAGCGAACCCAACCCCACGCTGCTGGTCATCGAAGACGAAGCTCAGATGCGCCGTTTCTTGCGTGCCTCGCTGGTCAGCAACGGGTACCAGGTCTTCGAGGCCGAGACGGGCGAAGACGGCTTGGAGCAGGCAGCAGCGCGCAATCCCGATCTGGTGTTGCTGGACCTCGGGTTGCCCGATACCGACGGCCTGGTGGTTACCGAGCGGCTGCGACAGTGGGGCAGGATGCCCATCATCGTGCTGTCCGCCCGCGGCAAGGAGGAGGACAAGATCAAGGCGCTCGACCTCGGCGCCGATGACTACCTGACCAAGCCGTTCGGCATCGGCGAGCTGCTCGCGCGCATTCGGGTGGCACTCCGAAATTCAGCGCGCACCGAATCAGGGGCCTCGCAATTCTCGATGGGCGACGTAAGCGTGGATCTGGTCCGCCGCCACGTGCAGAAAGGCGATGGCGAGGTGCACCTCACCCCCATCGAGTACAAGCTTCTCTCGACGCTCATCAAGTACGAGGGCCGGGTCATCACGCACCGGCAGCTGCTGAAAGAAGTTTGGGGACCAAACTCGAGCGAACAGACCCAGTACCTGCGGGTCTACATGGGACAGCTACGCCACAAGCTCGAAGACAACCCCAGCCGGCCCCGCTTCCTCACCACCGAGCCAGGTGTCGGTTATCGACTGCGCACCGAGACTTGAGTCAGCTCAACTTCGCGCCGCAAGGCCCACAATTTACGGAATCTTGATGCTTTGAGCCTCACACTAGGTGTGTGACGCAATCGAGCGCTGCGGTATCCTCCGCCCCCGACGAACAGCACGGGGATCGCCGCGCTCGGCGTAAAGCAACCGTCGTCACGGCTATTGCTCTGCTGCTGGCGTTCGGGGCGCAGTTCTGCTTTGGCTCGAAACCCGCGCGGAAGAGGCCAGCGCGATTCGCGAGATCCCGGCTGCGCAGAGGAGCGAGCTCTACGAAAGCACTCGCCGGGCGCTCCTGGCCGCGTGTGATCCACCTCGGCGCCCAGCAGGCCTGGAGGACTACTGCGACTCCCAGGCGCGCTTCATTCAGCAGTTCGACGAGTGTGACGAGGCCTGCCGAGATGTCGCACGTCAAGCAGCCCGGCAACCCCGTCGCTAGGCGCAGGGCGGCTCGGCGGCCGGCTGCCACGCCTGTCTTTACGAAATTTTGATACCGCCGGTAGTACCTACCGAAAGCGTTGGGCGTCCGGCTCACTTCGATGTCTAACACGCACACCCTGCCGCTCGAGAGCGATCGAGCGTACCAGCTCAAGCTGGCCCTGGCTGCGCTCGGAGTGGTGTACGGCGACATCGGCACGAGCCCGCTCTACGCGATGCGCGAGTGCTTCAACAAGGAGCACGGCATCGCGCTGACACCAAGCAACGTGATGGGCGTCCTGTCTCTCATTTTCTGGGCGCTCACCCTGATCGTCTCGTTGAAGTACGTGGCCTACGTGCTGCGCGCCGACAACAAGGGCGAAGGTGGCATCCTGGCGCTGATGTCGCTGGCCAGCGCGTCGCTAAGGGGTAAGCGCGTCTACCCAGTGCTGATCGCGCTGGGCGTGTTCGGTGCGGCGCTACTCTATGGCGACGGGGTGATCACGCCTGCCATCTCGGTCCTGTCGGCGGTGGAAGGTCTGGAGATCGCGGCGCCTGGGCTCGAGCGAGCGGTCATCCCGCTGACCATCTTGATTCTGATTGGCTTGTTCGCGATGCAGAGCCGTGGCACCGCGGGGCTCGGCGCGATCTTCGGGCCGATCACGTTGCTCTGGTTCGCGTCGCTGTTCGGGCTCGGCCTGTACCGCATGCTCGCGCACCCGAGCGTTCTATGGTCCATCAATCCCGTGTATGCGGCGCGCTTTCTGGCAGAAAACGGCACGGTCGGAGTCCTGGTGCTGGGAGCCGTGGTGCTGGTGGTGACGGGTGGCGAGGCCCTCTATGCCGATTTGGGTCACTTCGGGCGCAAGCCAATCCGGCTCGCCTGGTACGGCGTGGTCATGCCGGCGTTGGTCATGAACTATCTGGGCCAGGGTGCCCTCTTGATCGAGGATCCGAGTGCGGTCGAGAACCCCTTCTTCCGCATGGTGCCGACAGTCGCACTCTATCCGATGGTGGCGCTCTCTACCGCCGCCACCGTGATCGCTTCGCAGGCGCTGATTTCCGGCGTCTACTCCCTGACTTCGCAGGGCACGATGCTGGGCCTTTTGCCGCGCGTGAAGATCCTGCACACCTCCGCGCACGAGCGCGGGCAGATCTACGTGCCCTTCGTGAACTGGCTCTTGATGTTAGCGACAATTGGCCTGGTCCTCGGTTTCAAGAGCTCGAGCAATCTGGCAGCCGCCTACGGCATCGCGGTCACACTGACGATGGTCATCACCAGCATGTTGGCCTACTTCTGGGTGCGCCACGTGTGGGGCTGGGGCACGTTGAAGGCAACGGCCGTGACGCTGCTGTTCCTGACGCCCGAGCTGGTGTTCATGGGTGCCAACGCGATCAAGATCGAGCACGGCGGCTGGTTTCCGCTGGTGGTCGGTGCCGGCATCTTCGTGACCATGCTGAGCTGGAAGCGCGGACGCGAAATCCTGGCGCAGCGCTTCCGGGAGCAACTGCTACCCCTCACCGACTTCTTCGAGCTCATGAGAGTAGAGGTACCGGCGCGCGTGCCCGGTACGGCGGTGTTCATGACCAGCACGCGCGACGGCACGCCACCAGCCATGCTGCACAATTTTCTGCACAACCGCGTAGTACACCAGCACATCGTGCTGCTAACCGTGGTGACTGGCGACGAGGCGCGAGTCGCAGAAGCGGATCGCTTCAGCGTGGAGCAGATGGATCACGGGTTCTCGCGCGTCATTGGACGCTACGGCTTCATGGAACAGCCGGACGCACCCAAGCTGCTGCAGCAGGCTGGCGTCATCGGCAGCGTCGAGCACGTCACCTTCTTCTTGGGTCGCGAGAACCTGATCGCCACGAAACACCCCGGCATGGCTCGCTGGCGCGTCAGCTTGTTCGCGTTCTTGTCCAGAAACGCGCAGCCAGCCACCAAGTTTTTCAACATTCCTCCGGACCGCGTGATGGAGATCGGAGCGCAAATCGAGCTCTAGCGGCTCGAGCTGCTAGTGGATACCGGCTCGCTCGAGAGCACTGAGGTCGGACGGAGTGAGCAGCTGCCGGTCCTCGGAAACAATCACTGCGGCATCCTGCCGTGCCCCCGTATGGACGAGCAGCTCGATTAACAACTTGCTCGTTTCACGAGCCCGCTGCCCGAGGATCCTGGCATCGCGCAGCAGCTGTGTTGCCTCATCCCTGCGATTGCAGCAGGCCAGGTAGGCGGCGACCAAGTCGACGGTTAGGACGGTGGGTGGTAGCCGCTGCATCGCGCCGTGGGCCAAAAACGGGTCACCCCTGCCGATCGCGGCCCACGCCATGAGGCTGTAGAGGCGCGAGCGCGTTGCCGCGAGCTTGGCGACTTGCAGCGCAGCTTGGACGATTTGGAGCGCTCGGGCAGGATCGTCTTGCGCGAGGGCCTCCTCAGCACGCTGCATCCGCAACGCCAGGTTGGCAGCCTGTTCGCGAAGGCGAAGCGTTGCGCGGCGCGCCGCAACCGCTACCGCAACACCCAAGGCCCCCAGCATCGCTAGCAGGGCGTTCGACCGGAGCCGGCCCTCGGAAGCAAGCGCGAACCATCCACCGATGGCCAGCATCGAAGCGGCCGCCGCTCGCAATCCGATCGACCGCCTACTAGCGATCTCGCGTTGGGGCTCGCGAACTAGCGCCAGTGCTTGCTGCTTCCATTCGTCTACCAGATCCGAACCAAGCCAGCCGCGACTCTGCATGACTGGACGTCCGAAGATGTCGACCGGTTCACGCGGCACACGACGCGCAGCAGGCGGATGCGGAGCTGGCTTGTCAGGTGCAGCTTGTCGGTTGCGCAGCGCCATGCCCGACCAGCTTGGCGGCTATGAGATCAAGATGGCGTAAATTTGCAGTACCGGGCCCGGCATGACTGCTCGGCGGAGCTCCGCGAACCGAACTCGACTTTCAGCAGCATGCCTTCCCCTCCCAAGCTTCGTGGCCTTCGCGGCCGATGAGCACGGCGATGGCCAGCGCCGCTACCGGATCGGCCCACCACCAGCCGAGCAGGCCGTTCAGGCCAACCCCAACCAGTGCCGCGAACGATAGCCACCAGCACGCGGTCGTCTGTGAGGCGTCGGCTTCCAGTGCTTGGCTGCCGAGCTCGCGAGCAACCCCGCGCTTGGCGCGGGCGAGCCAGAGCATGACGGCAATCGAGAGCGCGAGGAGACTGACTCCCACTGGACTGAACGATGGTTTGTCCTGGGTCCGAAGCGTCTGGACGGCATCGAAGGTCACGTACGAAGCGAGAAGGAACAGCGACCCGGCGACGAGCCGGCGCGCGCGATGTTCGATGCTCTCCAGTTTTTCGCCGCTGAGGTGATGGTCTCGTTCAGCGCGTAGTCGCCAAATCATCACTCCGGCCGAGGCGCACTCGACGAAGCTGTCGATTCCGAAGCCCAGGATGGCGACACTGCCAGCCGCGACGGCGGCGCTGATAGCCACGATGCCCTCGACCACATTCCAGCCGACCGTGAGGTACTCGAGGCGGAGGGCCCGTGTCACGGTGTCGCCCCGGAGTTCCGGCTGCGTGGCGTCACAGGTGGAATGACAACCGCAGGATTCGGCAGGGCTCTGGGCTTTGGTTTCCATAGGTTCGGCGCGGGGTCGGTATGTCCCGGTGGGCCTCGCTAGATCCTGACGGTTCGCGGCCCGAAACCTTACGGAGCGACCGGCAATGGCTTGAACGACCCCGCGATCGGGCGCACGCTGAAGGGGACGTGATGGAAACGCACGACTCCTGTAGCGACGGTCATGAAGGGGTCCGTCGCGCTTTGGTGGCACGGCGCGACCAGCTGCTAGCCGTCGTTCGACGCCGGAGCGCCGGTCGCCTCGACGCGGACGAGGTGCTTCAAATCGCCTTGCAGCGGGCTCTCGAACGAGCTGGGCAGGTGCGCGACCCGGCGCGGGTCGAGGCCTGGGTGGGACGTGTGGTGCGCAACGTAGTGCTGGACGAGCTGCGCAGGAAGCAGGAGCCCGTGCTCCGAGTCGACGAGCTCGAGCTGGCCGCCATCGATGAGGACGGAGCCGTCGACTGCGGGTGCGTCTTGGTGCAGGCCGAGCGGCTGAAGCCGGAACATTCGCAAATGCTCCGGCGCGTCATCGTCGACGGGGTCGCGGTCACCGAGGTCGCTGCCGAGCTCGGTATCACGCCCAACAACGCAATGGTTCGGCTGCATCGGGCGCGCGTCGCGCTAAAGGAGCGTTTGAAGGCCCATTGCGGCACAACCAGTGCCCACTCGTGCTCGGATTGCGGCTGCGAGGAGCGCGGCTGCTGTCCGCGGCCTTAGACTTGCCCCGGTCCAATCGGCAGCCTACGCTTCCCTGGTGTTTCGCAGAGACGGCCGTCAGTATCCCGCCAGCAGGTGGGTCCGCCTGCTCGGCTTGCTTCGTGTCGTCGCGCTGGCGCTCCTGACGACGCAGCTAGTGGACATCGTGCCAACCGCGCAGGCGATCGCGGTGGCGACCGAAGCCCTGGCTGATGACTGCGGGTGCTGTGACCACGAATCGGACACCGGTTCCGCTTCTGATTGCGGTGCAGATTGTGACTCGGACTGCCCCGACTGCTCCTGTCCCAACGGCATCCGCTCGCTGCCCGCGACTCCGCATGGGCATACGACCATGACGTTTGCCAGCGAGGAAAGCCTCGGTTTCGATCGTGTCTCGCGGGCCCCACCCGGACCTGATCCTTACGCGCTCTTTCGACCTCCAAGAACGCAGCCGCTCGCCTGAAGAATAGCTGCAAGTCAGCCGACTGCTCCGCAGTTCGGCTGGCCCGTTCTTGGTCTGTTCCGCGCGCTCGCGCGGCTATCGAAAGGTTTTGTCGTGTCAAAAGCTCATTTTTCGTTCGTCCTCTGTTTGTTCGCATTCGTCGTGGCCCTGACTGGCTGTGCCAGCCAACCGAGCCACGGAACCATCACATCCTCGAGCATCGCCTCGCGTCAGGATTGGAAAGCGTGCCCCCATCGTGTTCCCGAGGAGGTGTGCGTGCGCTGCAAGCCCGAGCGCGCCGCCAGCTTCAAGCAAAAAGGGGATTGGTGTCCTGAGCACGATGTCCCCGAGTCCCAGTGCCTCGAGTGTCATCCTGACCTCGACTTTTCCCCGCCGAGCGCGCCGCCACAGGAGGCCGACGTCGTCCAGCTGGTGAGCGACGGTCGCGATCTGCCTGCGCTCGAGCCGCACCGAGTTCCCAACAAGATCACCGTCTTCGACTTTCATGCCGCCTGGTGCCCGCCTTGTCGCAAGGTGGACGAGCACCTCTACCCCATGCTCGCGAAGCGCCCGGACATTGCGGTGCGCAAGATCGACGTCGGCTCCTGGGATACGCCGGTTGCCCAGCGCTGGCTGAGCGAGGTGCCCGAGCTGCCCTACCTCGTCATTTTCGACAAGAGTGGCCGGAAGGTCGCCGCGATCGCCGGCGCTCAGCTGCAGGAGATTGACCGTGCTCTGGCAGAGGCGAGTCGGTGAAAACGCAGCGACTAGCCGTGGCGCTACTGGTCGCCGTCGGCTGTCTGACACTGGTCGCCTGGCGTGCCGAGGCCTGCGCCGGATGCCGCAACCCATCACTGGGAGTGACGCGCGGCAGTGAAGGCGCACTCGACGCCGGGGCGACTCGGCTCGGAGCCTCGGTGACCGGCACGACCGTTCACGTCGTCCATGAGGCGGGCTGCCGTGACACGAGCGACTGCGACGAAATGCCAGTTCAAGAGACCTACTTCCACGATCAGCACCTCTACCCTCTCGAGCTTCGACTGATCGGCGAATACGGGTTGAGCGAGACATTCGGCATCGAAGCGCAGGTTCCGTTTCGTTCGGTGACCACCACTATCGAATACACGGATGCGGATGGTGCGCACTACGAGCCGCTCGATCCAGGCGTCCATCATCGAGACGAGACGGTCTTTGGCATCGCCGATCCGTGGCTGCTGCTCCGCGTCGGAACGACCGTCCAAAAATGGTGGCTGGCGGCCCGCCCAGGGGTTTCGATTCCTCTGGGGCGCACAGAGGAGAATCCGTTCACTTTGGGAGATCAAGGCCTCCGCCATCAACACATCCAACTAGGGTCCGGGACCTTCGATCCGGTGGCAGTCGTCGAAGCATCCAGGGCTTTTGACGCCCTTCAGCTTCAGTTCTTCGCGCAAGGGCAGGTCCCCTTCTACGAAAACGGTCACGGGTACCGGGCGTCATGGCGCGTGTATGGCGGTGCCGCTGTCGGTCGCAAGCTCGTCTCTGAGTTGGTCGGCTTCGGCGGTGTCGAGGCCTCGCACGAGGCGGCCGAGACCTGGGACGGACAAACTCGCCAAGATGGCAACCTGGGTCGCAGCGAGCTGCTGCTGGCGGCCATGTTGAGCCAAACTTTCGGGACCACCATGCTGTCCCTCAGCGTGCGGATACCCGTCTGGCGCCAAATCGTGACGGGCGACGAACCCCCGGGCACCCTCAGCTCTCCGGTGGTCCTCAGCCTGAGCGCTACCCACGTCTTCGGCGGTCAGCAGCCCGCCCAGCCGCGCCACGCGTCACGCGCAACCAGATGAACCGGACGCGGTTCACCTGCCGCTCGGCTTGCGCGAGGGCGTCGGCGAGGGCGGGCGTTGCGCGGCCGCTGGCGATGAACTCGACGAAGTTGTGCACCCGGGTCTCGGCCCGGTTCAGCTCGATCCGCTTCAGCCGCAACTCTTCGAGCAGTCCGGAGAAGTGCTCTTTGATCTTCTCCGCCGTCTTCGCGT
>DATEDZ010000020.1:0-23315 GCA_035281385.1 Polyangiaceae bacterium | reverse complement strand
AGCGAGCAGACCACTCGAAATGTCCGGCGGCTCATGCATACCCGAGCGAAGCAGGCGCCCGTCCCGCCGGTTTTTCTCGTGGCTCGCGGCTTCCCCGACGATCGTGATCTTTCCTTCCAAGACCGCCCAACTCGAGCCTAGCGTCAGCCGCGCAGCAGCATCCTGTGACGCCAGTACTTGCCTGGTACCAACGTGCCGTTCTGCCCCGGGCACCACCTGCCGCACTCGGACCTCGCGGGCCATATCGCGGTTCTGAGCGCGGCACGCTGCTTGCTCAGGGACTAACCGGAGGCCCTATGAATCGTTGTTCTACCGTTTCGGCATGCGTAGCCCTCTCAATCGCCTTGGCACTGGGTTGCAACAAGGCGGCAGACGAGCAAAAGAAAGCCGACGAAGCCCGAGCGGAGGCGGACGAGAAGGTCGTCGACGCGAATCGTGAAGCCACCGAGCGCATCAATGCCGCTCAGGCCGAGGCCGACAAGAAGGTGGCGGACGCACAAGCCAACTTCATCAAGATGCGCGAGGACTTTCGCCACGACGTGACCGGGAAGTTGGTCGAGATCGACAAGGACGTCGCCGAGCTCGAAGCCAAAGCCAAGACCGCTACCGGCAAGGCAAAGGCGGAAATCGAGAGCAAGCTACCCAATGTTCGCAGTCTGCGCGAGCAAGTCTCGAGCGAATACCGTTCGCTGGAGCTTGCCTCCGCGCTGACCTGGGACGACGCGAAAGCGCGCGTCAGCAAGGCCGTCGATGACCTGAAGAAGGCCATCGACGACGCGGACTGACGCAACCGCTACCCGCCGCAGCAGTCGCGTCAGTCTGCTAGCAGGCCACGGACGGTGCGAAGGCGCTCGTGCTCTACATTCCCCGAGTCGAGCACGCCAGCCATCGCACCGTCCGTGGCCGAGGACGATCGAGTTTACTCAGCGAAAACGCGCGCAGAAGCCGACCAGCGACGCGAGCAGCAGCTCGGGTTGCTCGAGCGCCGGCATCGAGCCACCACGCTCATGCTCGATCCAATCAGTCACATGGTAGCGGCGCTCCGCGAGGCGGCGCAGGCAAGGTACATCTAGCGGGAACGTGCAGATCCCCAGCGGGACCGTCGACCGCGGGCCCTCGCGCCGGGCCTGCCGGCGCAAGCTCGCTTGCACGTCCGCGTCGCCGCCGAGAAGGCTCAGGGTCAGGCCTGCCAGTAGTTGATCCACCGCGCTGCCCCAGGCCTCGGTCTCGAGCCAGTCTTGGAGCTGAGTCGATGCCAGCGCGAGAAGCTCGATCGGCGAGTCAGGCAGCTGCCAGGCCGACGCCGCTTCGAGCTCGGTGAGCAGCGCGAGCTGCGACTTCTCCGGGCCTGTGAGCGCTGCGAGCGCGAGGGGATCAGGCTCGGGAAAGGCGGGACAACTGGTGACGTGGGCGCCGGCCAGGTGAGCTGAGTCACGCGCTGCCAGCTGCCGCGCCACCGCGCTTCCAACGTCGCTGCCGTGAGCCAGATAACGCCGGTAGCCGAGCGCGCACATCAGCTCAGCGCAGCTGGTGGCGATACTCTCGAGGCTGGTGTTCGCCTCCGCGCTCGACAGGCCGAAGCCGGGCAGCGCCGGGCAAACGACGTGAAAGGCGCTACCCGGTCGGCCGCCGTAGCGGACCGGCTCGGTGAGCGGGCCGATCAACGCTTCGAGCTCGGCGATCGAGCCGAAGCCGCTATGCAGCAAGAGCAGTGGGATCGCAGCGGGCTGACTCGAACGCACATGGCTGAACAGCAACCGCCCGGAGCCGAAGCGACCGGCGAAGAGCGGCAGCTCGTTCAGGCGCGCCTCGAGCGCGCGGAAGTCGAAGTCGTCGCACCAGTAGTCGACCAGTCTGGACAGCATGTCGGGTGGCACCGCGTAACGCGCGCTGGCCGCCCAGACCTCCCCGCCGGCGCGATCGCGCCCTAGGCGTAGGTCCAGCTGGTCGAGTGCGAGCTCTGGCACCCGCAGGCAAAGGCCCTCGATTTCGTGGTCGAGCTGGGTCAGGTCTTGGCTCATCGGAAGAGCTTCCCCGCGCGCCCTGTCAGCTGTATGTCAGGGTATATCGGATAGCAGAGAATCGGATGCAGAGAACCGAACGCCTTTTCGCCCTAGCCGAGTACCTGCGCGGGCGTCGCACCGGCGTCACAGCCGAAACCCTGGCCGAGCGCTTCGGCGTCACCGTCCGCACCATCTATCGGGATCTGGACGCCTTGCGCGCGGCAGCTCTACCGGTGTCCGCGGAATCAGGGCCCGGTGGCGGCTACGCGCTCGACCGCAGTTACAGCTTGCCGCCGGTCAACTTCACGGCGCGCGAGGCGGCGTTGATCCTGGCGCTCGGCAAGTTTGCGATCGAAATGCGGCTGTTGCCGTTCAGTGAAACGCTCCAGTCCGGGCTGGACAAGGTGCGGGCTGCGCTCTCCACCTCGGCGCAGCGCGAGCTGCTCGCGCGCTTGCGGGAGCTATCGTTTCACGGCGTGCCCGCGCTGCCCAGTGACAGGAAGGTGCGTGCCGCCGTGGAGCGCGCCTGGTTCGAGCAGCAACCGATTCGCATCACCTACGTGGACGGAAACCACATCGAAACCAAGCGCACGGTGAAAATTCAATCAGTGCTCATGGATCGCCACGAAACACGCGTTGACGGCATCGACGCCGAAACCTCCGAACGTCGTCACTTCCGCCTAGACCGTATCGTCGCAGCCGAGGTCCTGCGCCCACAGGCCTGATTTGTCCACGCACTGAACGTGTGTGCGGAAGCGCACACCACCCACACGTCAGATCAATCGGGCCGAGCGGGAGGAGCGGGCGAGCGGGGCTCTTGCCCCGCGATACGGGACAGCGGCCCCGCGACCCACGAGACAGCGTTTTTGACTATCTGAAATTCTCATCCTGGGCGTGGACGGACAGCGCCATTTTGCGATACCTCTAAAAGTAGCGCGGTCGCACCCTATAGGGGGCCTAGGGCGGGCCGTTTGATGGTGACGCGCAACCCCGACATGTCTGAACGAACTTTGACCAATCAAACCCTGGGGCGGTACCAGCTGCTGGTGGCAGTGGCTCGTGGCGGCATGGGTCAGGTGTGGCTCGGGCGGCTGCAGGGCGCGCGTGGCTTCAACAAGCTGGTGGCGGTCAAGACGCTGCTCACCGGGGAGCTGGACACCAAGCGACTCGAAAGCATGCTGCAAGAAGAGGCGCGCATCGCCTCGATGATTCAGCACGCCAATGTCGTGCACACCATCGAGCTCGGCGAGCACGAAGGCCTCTTGTACCTGGTGATGGAGTGGGTCGATGGCGAGCCGCTCGGTTTCCTACTGAGTCGCGCCGCCGAGCGCGGCGGTGTGCCGGTGGGCATCGCGGCCGCGCTGGTGAGTCAGGTGCTGGCGGGCCTGCACGCTGCGCACGAGCTGAGCGATCACAGCGGGCCACTCGGCGTCGTGCATCGTGATGTCTCGCCGCACAACATCCTCGTCACGTACAACGGCGTCGCCAAGCTGCTCGACTTCGGTGTCGCCAAGGCCACGCTCCAGACCTCGTCCAACACCGAGACAGGCGAGGTGAAGGGCAAGTTTTCGTACATGGCGCCCGAGCAGATCTTGGGCGGTGAGGTGGATCGCCGCTGCGACATCTTCGCGGCCGGCATCGTGCTGTATTTCCTGTCGACCGGGCGGCACCCCTTCAAACATGCCAACACGGCGGCGGTGATTCACAGCATCACGACCGATGATCCGGTGGCGCCGCCTTCGAGCTTTTTGGACCACTATCCAGCGGAGCTCGAGTACGTGGTGATGAAGGCGCTCGAGAAGGACGTGAAGCGGCGCTGGGCGACCGCCGAAGACATGCGCGTCGCCCTGGAGCGCGCCATACCCGATGCCTTCGACGACGAGGGTGACGCGGCGCTGCGTGCCTTCATGGAGCGCATGCTCGGCGATCGCAAAGTGGCGCGGCGTGAGGCGGTGCGCCGCGCGCAGCTGGCCGCCGACGCTCGCGATGTGGAGACCGGAGCGCGTAAGGCTTTGCAGGTCGCGGCGCAAAGCGCGTCGTCGCTGCGCGCCATCTCGATCTCCCAACCTGCCCCGGAGGATGACCTCGAAGACTCGAGGGAGCCGGTATCCGAGAAGCAGCTCACCCTGCGCGCCCCTCCCAAGAAGCGCCGCATCGCGAAAGGGCCGTTGCTCGCCGCGATCGGAGGCTTGGCGTTGGCCGTGGCCGTGGTGCTGCCGAAGGTCTTGGATCACTCGCCGGCACCGGTCGAGGCCGCCTCGCCCGCTGCGGGCCCGCCCGCAGCGGGCGAGGCGGCGCCCGCTGCACCTGAACCCGCGCCAGTCGTGACTCCGCCCGCGCCGGCCACGCCTCCAGAATCGGCGGCCGAGAAGTCCGCCTCGCCAGTCGTCGCGCCGTCAGCCGGTTCAGCCGTGCGCCGAGGGGTGACTCCCGGCAAACGCAAGCTCGCGAGCGCGAGCAAGAAGAGCGCACCGGCGAAGATCGACGCGCGAGAAGAGCTCTTGGCGCCGGACTACGCGCGCTAACTCACTGTTTGGCCGAACACACGCCGCGCACGCGCGGCGTGGCGAGCCGACAAGAGCCTCGAAGGCTAACGCTTGGACTGCGTCGTGCGCGAGATCAAATCGCGCACGATGCGGTCCGTTTTATCAGTGGGCTTGTCCGCTTCCGTATCCAATTTTTCGAGTGCCTTCAGCTCGTCCTGCACGCTGCGGCGCTGCCCCAGCGGGCCTCGCGCCACCGCGCGTTTGCGCCAGCGTTGCATCAACATCGGCACGATCTGCCAGGCTTTGGCGCCGTCCAGCGGTTCGATCGGAATCAGATTCAGCCCGATCAGCCACAGGTTGGCATCCGTGAACGCGTACATCATCTGCGCGACGAACGGCGAGCTCAACGGCGGGCCGAACAGCAGCACGGCGTAGGCAGCAATCAAGAGGCAGAGCTGCGCCAGCACTCCGCCCCAGGCCACCGCCGATGCCTGAAACGATGTGCCCGAGTAGGCGTGACGGCACCAGCCACCCAGCCCGTGCACCGCGATGTCGGTCAGGCCGAGCCGGTAGCGCAGAACCAAGAATGCGTGCCCGCACTCGTGAAGCAGGATCAGCACCGCGAAGGCCAGCCAGTAGCCGGGCACGAACTGAAAGCGGCTCATGACCAACGCGCCGAGCGGCAGCGTCCAGTGCAGCCGAATCGGTGCCTCGCCGTAGCGACCTATCGTGAGCCAGCCGCGATTCACGACCTCAGCCTATCACCTGGGGCCTGTGGTTCCAGCTGGGCTGTATCGGCACGTCCTGTGATTCGGTCGCACCTTCCTGGTGGGGGTGGCACGCGCCTCATGATTCGTCACATCGACGCTACCGTCGGGCACCCGGCGTTGATCCCGGAATATTGACCAATATTGGCCAATATTGGCGCGTGAGAGCCCATGAGTCGTGCCGCTTCGGTAGCGCCGAGGAATGCCGATTTGGTCGGCGCGCCGCCCCCCTCGGCCGAAGTGAATGCGGCTGAGCCTCCCCCGACGCGGCCGCGCTCGGCGTTGCTAACTCGTGAACTTCGTTGCCCCAACAAGCGGTTTGTCGCTCTAGCTCAGCCGTACTTTTTGGCGAGCTTTTCGACCAGCGCCACGTAGCTCTGCATTGCGCTGTCCTTGCTGGTGCCCTTCTTGCCTTGCCAGGAGTCGTATTTGGCGCGGCCCTTGAAGTCGAGCATGCCGGGGCGCTCGCCCGACACGTCGCCCAAGGTGCCCTGTTTGTAGAGCGCGTACAGCTCCAATAGCTCCGAAGCCTCGGGAGCTCTCGAGAGCTGTTTCACGCGCACCTGCGCGGTGGCAAAGTCCTCACTGAGCGACATGCGCGCAGCCTATCAGATCTCGGCAGCGACGGCCGCGGCATGAACCGTGGCGGCGATCCGGATGACGTCGATCACGTGGTCTTCGCTGAGGCCCAGCCTGAGCACGCTGGCCTCATGTGCCGCCATGCACGACTGACAGTTGTTGATCGCGCTCACCGCCAGGCAGAAAAGCTCGAAGTCCGGTTTGTTGCTCTCGACCTGGCTCAGCCGCTGCATGCGCAGCCGCGCCGGTTTTTTCTCGTACGACTCCTTGGCGATCAGGTGTTTGAAGCGATAAAACACGTTGTTCATGCCCATCAGCACCGCGGCAGCGCGCGCGTCGGTCAGGCTGGCGTCAGAAGCACCGGCGGCTCGGGCGTCCGCCTCGATGGCCTGCACCAGGCCTGGATTGCGCGAGGCGCGCGCGCAGGCGACCGCCGTACCCCATACCTGGTCGGCATTGAGGGTCGCGGGCTGCAGCACGTTTTGCAGATTTACTCGGATGTCCTTGGCGACGTCCGGGAAAGTCTCGGCGAGCTTCGCGGTGGCGTCCATCAGCCAGCCTTCTGAAGCTGCTCGGTCAGGGTGACTTCTCCCTGCTTCCAATTGCACGGGCAGAGCTCGTCGGTCTGCAGCGCATCGAGCACGCGCAGCACCTCGTCCACGTTGCGGCCCACGTCCAGATCGTTGGCTGCGGCGTAGCGGACGATGCCTTGCGGGTCGACGATCAGCGTGGCGCGGAGCGCGACGCCGGCGGTCGGGTGCAGGATGCCGAGCGCTTGGGAAAGCGTGGGGCCGAAAAAAAGCAGCGGGTGCTTGAGCTGCCTGAGATCGGCGTGGTCCTTACGCCAAGCCAGGTGGGCGTGCTCGTTGTCGGTGGAGCCCCCGAGCACGACCGCATCGCGATCTGCGAAGGCTGCCAGTTTCTTGTCGAACTCCACGATCTCGGTCGGGCAAACGAACGTGAAGTCCTTGGGGTAGGTGTAGAGCACCAGCCACTTGCCGGGGTAGCTGGTCGCGGAAATCTCCGCGAACTCTCGCCCCTGGTCGATGCTGACGCAGGCCGGGGTCTTGAACTCGGGAAGCTTACTGCCGGGAACGAGCATGGTCGAAATCCTCCATGAATCTCAGGGTTAGTATCTGAATGTGAGACTCAGTATAGTTTTAGATCTAGTCTAAATAATGCGCCTGTCAAGACTCGGCGAACCGAAAAAGCGCGGGTCACCAGCCGCGCAGGCTAAGGGCCGCGAATGGCTAAGTCGATCGCCCTCGCGGCCGATCCATCCTGGCTGGCTTCGTTGCTCCTCAGTAGTTACATACCAGCAGGATGCGCCTGCGTCGCGCCTCGCCAGCCGGGCGCCTCGGCCGCGATCCTCTTCAGATGCCGTAGCGATCTGCATCACTAACGGGTGGTGGCTTCGGCTTTGGAGCAGGAGGAGGCGGCGGGGGTGGCGGCGGCGACGTGGCGGGCGCTGGCTCTGGCTTCTCTTCGAGCGGCGGCGGCTCGGGCGGGCGTTGCTCGAGTTGCTCGCGATCGTCGATCACGACGTGCTGCTCGTGGCGACCAGGTCGGAAGCGCGGGGGGCGCTCGGAAGGCATCGCGGGAGTCGAGGCGATGCCAACCGCTGGCGCGTCGGCGCTCGGCTCCATGAGGGGAGTCGCGGCGGCCTCCGCGGTCGTGGCGATTGGAGTGGTAGAGCGCGGCGGTTCGGTGCTGTCGACGTTGGGAGTGAACTGGGCAGGCAGGGCGCCGGTCGCCGCTGCAACCTGGCGCGCCAACCAGGGACGAGCGGCAAACGCCGCGATCGCCAGCGCAGCGCCGAGCACCAGCCACACTGCCCCGCGCTTTTTGTGGGGGCGCACGAGCTCGATCGGCTCGATCGGCTCGGCAGGATCTGCTTCCGCTGCGACCAGCGGTGAGATCGATGCCAGGCGCTGCGCACCGCTCGCGGGCGCCGCCTCGTCCCAATCGGACATCGAAGGAGCGTTGACGCGCGGAGGTGGAAACGACTGTGCGGGCGGCGCCGCAGGCTCGGGCGGTGGTCGGGGCGTGACGACGGGTGCCGGCGTACCCACGGGCACGGTCACGTTCATGGCCGGTAGAGCCACCATCAAGGTGGGCGCCGTGGAGTCGGGCGGTGGATGAGACGCCGCTGGGGCCTTGACCTGGTCGGCGCCTGCGGGTGTGCGCCGCGGAATGAAGGGCGGAGGCACGCCGAGCAGTGTGTTGACGTGAGCGCCCTTGCGTGCGACCGGCGAGGGCTGGATAGGCGGACCGAGCGAACGCGTCGGTGTGGTCACGACCCCTGCCACCGGAGCGGGGGGTGGCGGAGGCGGGATGGTGGTCACATCCTCCTCGGAATCCTCCGAGCCAAAACTGGAGCGAGCCCGGCGATCGGCGGACGCATCGAGCCGGGACGACTCGGTCACGGGCTCGATGGCCCCTGCGCCACCCGGCGGGGTGGAAGTGCGGGGAATCGCCGCCACGTTCGGCGGCACGGTGACCCGCTGACTTTCGGGCGGAGCGGAGTCGGGCAGGCGGGTTCGCGCGCGCTGTTCCGGATTTTGGAACAGCTCTGCCATACCGGGCGGGCTCGCCAGATAGCGTAGGCAGCTGCTCTCGAGCGCTTCCTTCATTTGGGCCACGGTAGCAAAGCGTCGCCCCGGGTCGACCGCGACTGCGCGGTCCGCGATTTCGATCAGCGGCGCGGTCCAAGCTTCGGGCTCGGGCACACGCGCGCACGGAATCCCGCCACCCATCATGCGCGCGATGATGTCGTCGACCTGGGTCGCCTCGAGCAGGCGTTGCCCGGCCAGCGCCTCCCAGAGCATGATGCCGACGCTGAACACGTCGGAGCGCACGTCCACCTTGTCACCGAGCAGCTTCTCGGGCGCGAGGTAGTAGAGCCGTTCGGCCGCGCGCTGCTCACCGCGCACCCAATGCGCCCGCACCACCGGGACCAACCGGCCGACGCCGTCCTCGCCCAGCACGACGTGCTCAGGCTGCACCTCGCCGTGCACGAAGCTGAGTGTGCGATGCATCACGCTCAGACCGGTCAGCACGTCGAGTAGCCAGCGCAGTGAGTAGGGCAGCGACAGCCGACCGGGGCCACCCAGCAGCTCCTCGACTTCCAGCAGCGTCTTTTGGTTCGTACCCGTAGATTCGAATCCCAGGCCGATGCGTGCTGGACGCACCAGGGCCAGGTGCGGGCTGCGCAGCGCGGCGATCGCACGCAGGCTCGCTATCGACGGCAGCGGAAGCTCTTTCAACGACACGGGTCGGCCACGTCTTTAGGCTCTCGGCCGCCATCGGGCCGAGACCACGTAGCTTGCCATGGCTCGGCTTTTGCCACTCATTTCTTCTCTTTTTGCTAAGAATTGTTAGGAATACTGGGGAGGCTCCGCGGCTTGGTGTCAGGGCCATGCCGCCGGTCTTAGGAACCTCTTCATGTCCGTAGCCGGGTTCGTCGTCTTCATCGTGCTGCTCGTGGTGACGCTGGGGGCCATCAATGTGTACGTGCTGCGCTGGGCTCGGAAAGTCTTCCGGCTGCCGCAGCGCGGGCAACTCATTCTTCAGGGCGTGCTCTGGCTCTCGATCGCCGGCATGGTGCTCGGGCGTGTGGCCGGTCGATTCTGGCCAGGGCCCTTCACGACGGGGGTGATCGCCGTGGCGTCGACGATTCAGCTGGCAGTCATCATCAGCGTCGTGTTCCTGCTGCTGGTGGACGCTGCTCTGTTCCTGCTCAGCGTGCCGGCACGCGTGCGCAAGCTCCGCGCGCTGCTGCCAACGGTCGCCGCTGCGGTGCCGCCCACCGCCGCTCCGCCGGAAGCGCACGCAGTTCCACCAGCAGAGCTGCCGCGTAGAGCCTTCTTGGTCGAAGTAGCGGCAAGCTCCGCATTTTTGATCGGCGGCAGCAGCTCAGTGTATGGCGCGCTCAAGGGGCGGCACGACTACGTGCTCGAAGAGGTGCCGATCGAGATCCCCGGGCTGGGCCGCGGCTTCGATGGCTTCAGCATCGTGCAGTTGTCCGATGTGCACATCGGCGCGTTCGTTGGAGAGCCCGAGCTGCGCGTCGCCGAGGAGCTGATCCGCAAAGCCAAGCCGGATCTGCTGGTGCTCACCGGTGATCTGCTCGACAACGACGGGCGTCTCGCCGAGCAGCTCGGGCGCTTCGTGCGCCGCCTCACGCCGCTCGCCCGGCAGGGCGTCGTGGCCATCCCTGGCAATCACGACTATTTCGCGGGTGTCGACGAGGTGGGCGCTTCGATCCGAGCGGCGGGTGGGCGCATGCTGGTCAACGATGCGCTGGTGATCGGACAGGCCGGAGCCGGTTTCGCCTTGCTCGGCGTGGACGACGTCTGGGCGCGGCGTGAAGGTGGTGGTCCGGATCTGAGCCGCGCGGCCCTGGCGCTGCCGCGGCTCGCGGGGCGCGTGGCACCGGCTCAGGACTTGCCGCGCATCCTGCTGTGCCACAACCCGTCGTACTTCGCCGAGGCAGCGGGCAACGTGGCGCTTCAGCTCTCTGGCCATACCCACGGCGGGCAGGTGAACCTGGGCGTGCGGCCTGCGGACTATCTCTTGCCGGGCGGCTGGGTCGCGGGCAGGTACGATCAGAGCGGCTCCGTGCTCTACGTGAATCGCGGTTTCGGGACCGTGGGGCCGCCGGCGCGGCTCGGCGCTCCGCCCGAGGTGACGCGAGTCGTGCTCAGCGCGTAGACTCGCGAACGCAATCTGCTGCCCTAGCTGGCCGGGTGCTCGTCGAGGTTGGTGCGCTGCAGGCCGAGCTTGAGGAGCAGCCACTCGGCCTTCCTGAAAAAACCGGTGGCGTCGAGGATCGGATTCATCCAGCCGGTCGTGATGCAATAGTGGGTGAGGTGGGAACCCGAGTGATGTCGTGAGTGGTGGCTGGGCGAGTTGAACAGACCCACGCGTTGACACAGCCGCACGAGCCACGGCCGATCCGCCGAATGGGCCCACTTGTGAATCTGCGAGTTGGCATAGCTGCCCACGAAAACGCCGACCACCAGGCACAGCGCGAAGGCGTTCTCCACCCACAACATCAGCACGAAATGCACGGGCGTGCTGAAAATGCATACGTCGCCGTTGGTCTCGACGAAATCGTGGCGGGTGATGTCGACTTGGTCGGCGTGGTGCTCGCGAAACGTGCGCACGAAGCCGCCCATGATCGGCATATGCGGAGTGCCGTAACTATCCGCGAACCAATGCACCAGGCCCGAGGCGAAGTCCGCCACACACAGGCCACCGAAGCAGCAGAGCGCCGCGAGCCAGGCCTTGCCTGGAGGCAAGGCGTCGACCGCGGCGTGCGCGGTCCACAATGTCAGCAGCGCCGCGACACCCAACCCGAAGTACTCGAGGATGCGGTGCGAGCGCGCGTACTTGTAAGGACGTTTATCGCCAGAGGGCAGTGCCAGCGCCACTGCCTCCCCGGGCAAGGAACGAGAAGATCCCAGCATTGGGGGCGGTCATCTTAATACGAGTCAGGTGGCTCGGCGGATGGCCTGGCCTTTCTGGTGGTGCCATCGGCCCTCCAGCCAGTTCACAACCGGCCCTTTCTGGCGGGCGGTTACGACACATGCGGGCTCACACGCCCGCGGCGGCCTGTTCGCGTCGCAGCTGGTCAGCGGTCAGGCTCGAGCCGTCGTGGCTCCAGCCAGGCGGGGCGAAGACATATCCCAGGGCCGCACCCAGCGACGGTGCGCGTCGCACGTCAGCAGCTATGTCCACGAATTCATGCACTGCGATACGCAGCGGGTTGAAGGTCGTAAGATCGTGGGTCAAGCCGTAAGACACCGGCTCCCGCTCGTCCTCCGGCGCGAACGTGCCGAACAAGCGGTCCCAGATGATGAGTACGCCGCCGTGGTTGCGATCCAGGTAGCGGACGTTTTTGCCGTGGTGCACGCGGTGATGTGAAGGCGTGTTCAGTGTCCACTCGAGCGGGCGCGGAAGCTTGTGCACCGCCTCGGTGTGGATCCAAAACTGGTAGATCAGGCTGATGGCTTCGGCCGTCAGGATCATCGGCGCCGGGTAACCCAAAAACGCGAGCGGCAGCCAGAAGACAGGCCCCGTGATGGGCGTGAACCAGGGCTGGCGGAGCGCCGTGGAAAGGTTGAAATACTGGCTGCTGTGATGGTTGACGTGTGCGGCCCAAAGCAAGCGCACCTGGTGATGCATGCGATGAAAGCAGTAGTAGCAGAGGTCTTCGGCGAAGAAGAGCACGAGCCACGACCACCACCGCGCAGGCT
Organism: Polyangiaceae bacterium; assembly: GCA_035281385.1. Lineage (GTDB taxonomy): Bacteria > Myxococcota_A > Polyangia > Polyangiales > Polyangiaceae > PMG-095. The sequence goes on along the minus strand of DATEDZ010000020.1, from coordinate 11,220 downwards.
GACCGAGGGAAACCACGCGGTGATCGTAGCCCCAGGTCCAGAGCGCGAGCGCACCCAGCGTCGTGAAGACGCTGATGATCACGTTGCCGACGCCCATGGCCAGGCTAGCCCAGGTGTCCCGCTTCTCGTAGCCGCGCAGCCCCTGGGCACCTTCGCGCAGGCGCCGGCGCGTCCAGAGCAGCTCGAGCACGAGCAGCGTCAGGAAGCCGGGAATCGAATAGATGAGGAGGTTGGACACGAAGAGCTTCAGGCTCGACCGAAGCGCTCGGCCGAACGTGCCTTGGCCTTGGCTGCCTCCTCCTCACGATTCTTGGGTGGGGCGTGGGTCTCGAGCGAGTCGACCAGGCGCCGCGTGATCGAGGCGATCTCTTGGACCGCCTGATCGAAGCTGATCAAGTTTTTACCGCTCGGCTTGCGCTGGTTGCTGACCTTGCGCACGTACTGCAGGGCCGCCGCAAACACCTCTGCATCGGTCGCCGGCGGTTCGAAGTTGAATAGGGGTCGAATGTTGCGGCACATGGCTCAATCCTCGTGCGAAGGCGGGGTCGGGGCCCCGCCGCCCACGAGACAGAAGAATAGGGGTCGAATGTTCCGGCACATTGCCCACCAAGCATACCTCAATGGCTGCTTGACGCCGGGGGCTAGGGCGATGTCTTGTTAGCGAAAATGTCTGGGAAAAGCGCGCTGCTCTTGACGGCCGACAAGGCGCCGCCATGAGTCAGGTAAGCCGCACGGCATTGCTCGCAGGAGCGACCGGCCTGGTCGGACGCGAGCTCTTGAAACAGATCGGCGAGGCGCCCCATTACGCGCATCTTCATGTGCTCTTGCGACGCCCGGCCCCGCAAATCGAAAGCCAACCCAAGGTGCAGGCACGCCTGGTCGACTTCGAGGCGCTGCCCGAGCTCCCCGCGGTCGACGACGTGCTCATCGGGCTGGGCACGACCATCAAGGTGGCGGGGTCGCAGGAGGCGTTTCGTCGGGTCGACCACGACTACGTCGTGGCCGTGGCCAAGGCGGCGCGCGCCGCGGGTGCTCGGCGCTTGGGGCTGGTATCCGCTCTGGGCGCTGACGCAAGCTCCCGGGTTTTCTACAATCGCGTCAAGGGTGAGGCCGAGCAGGCGGTCTCGGCCCTGGGCTACGAAAGCGTAGTGATTGCCCAGCCTTCGCTGCTGCTCGGCGACCGCAAGGCGCTGGGACAGCCGACGCGTCGCGGTGAGACCGTGGCCCAGCGCGCGCTTCGGCCCCTTTCGCGCCTGATTCCGGCCGGCGTTCGCCCGGTGGAGGCCAGCGCGGTTGCGGCGGCGCTGCTCGAGTACCTGCTGACGAGCACGTCGGTCGAGCGCATCCCCTCGCGCGCCATGCACCGACGCTGACGTGGGAGGAGGTGCGAGCGTGGCGCTCGCGAAAATTCTTGTCGCGTGACCGCGCGGGGTCCGTTACCGTTTTCTCTTCCCCATCCGTTCGGAAGAATCGAGATGCTGCTCACCTTTCGGCGCTGGCTGATTGCCAGCTGCCTCTGCTCGACATTTGCGTTTGCTCCTGCCGCGCTCGCAGACTCGCCTTCTACATCCATTTCTAGGGCGGTAAGCGAGAGCGTCAAGCCCAGCTTCGAAACGAAACGTCGCGAAGCTCGCGTTCTGGGGCTACGGCTACCGACGTTCCTGCGATTCGGCCTCGGCAAGTTGAGCGCGGCCAGGGTCGCTACCGGCTTTGCTTCCAGGCGCGGTAACGACCCGATCAGCTGTGACTCTCGCTGCACCGAGCAAGCCGCCACGCAGCGCCGCCTACTGGTTGCCACCGGGGTCTTGACCGGCGTGGCTGCGGCCGGTGTCGGCATCGGTTTCACGCTCATGCTCAAGGCTCCCAAGGACCCCAGGCGCGACGCCTTCCGCCCACGTTTCGATCTGGGGCTCTCGGGTCAGAAAGCCGTCGCGAAGATCGGCTGGGTTTTCTGAGCAGAAGCTCGGGGCCTGCTACAGGCATGAACCAACGGCGGGGCATGCTGCCGTTTGGGGTCGAGCTCGTTCACCTGATCAGTGGAGACAATACCCTGAGCGGCCGCTCAAAGCCCATGAGCAGATACATACTCCGAGAGCCAAGGGCTCTCCAGCGGGAATCAGCGGGTGGCGGGGCCTACGGAGGCGCGCGCGGCTTTGGCGACCTGGTGCGCCTGTTGGCTGACTTCGTTGGCGCCCTGGCGAGCTTGCTCGAACGCTTCGAGCGCGCGCTCCATTTGACCTTCAGGGAAGGTCAAGAGCGCGCACTTTTGCGCGCCGCGTTCGAACAAGCTCACGCGCACGTCACTCGGCATCAGGCTAATTAGCTCGGTCTGCCAGACCGCGCCCGGGATGGCGTCGAGCTCGATCGCCAGCGTCGTGATCGGGCCTGCGGCGGCCTCGTCGCCGTCCTCGGGCGCTTCGGCCAGCACCGCGACCACGTTGGCTTGCGTTTCCACGCGAGCGTCGCTTCCTAGAACGCGCCGTCCAGCGTTACTTCCCCGGTGACGCCGACCTGGTAGGAGGCCACGCGCCTTTCGAAGAAATTAGTCAGCTCCTGCACGTCCTGGAGCTCCATGAACGACAGCGGGTTCTTGGTGCCGAAGCGCTTGGGCATGTCCAGCTGCTGCAGCCGCTGATCGGCGACGTACTCGAGGTAGCCGCGCACGTCGCGCAGCGAAAGGCCCGCCAGGCCTTCGCCCAGCAGGTCCTCGGCGAACTGGGTCTCGGCGTCGACCGCCTCCTCCAGCATCTGCACGACCTCGCGCTGCATGTCTAGGTCGAATAGATCCGGCTCCTGCTCGCGCACCTGCTTGACGACTTCGAACGCGAACTGCATGTGCGCGCTCTCGTCGCGGAACACCCAGTTGGTACCGGTGGCCAGGCCGTGAAGCAGGCCGCGCGAGCGCAGGTAGTAGACGTACGCAAACGCAGCGAAGAAGAACAGACCCTCGACCGCCGCCGCGAACGTGATCAGGTTCATCAAGAACTGGCGGCGCTGCGCGCGCGTCTCGATTCGATTCATGTCCTGAATCGAATCGATCCACTTGAAGCAGAACTCGCCCTTCTTGCGAATCGAAGGGATGTTCTCGATGGCCGTGAACGCTTTGGCGCGCGACTCGGGATCCGGAATGTAGGTGTCGAGCAGCGTGAGGTAGAACTGCACGTGCAGCGCTTCTTCGTACAGCTGCCGCGACAAGTACATGCGCGCCTCGGGCGCGTTGATGTGCTTGTACAGGTTCAGCACCAGGTTGTTGCTCACGATGCTGTCGCCGGTGGCGAAGAACGCCACCAGCCGCTCGATCAGGTGTCGCTCGCGCGGGCCGAGCTTCTTGCGGATGTCGTCGACGTCGCTGGCGAAGTCCACCTCGTCCACCGTCCAGGTGTTCTTGATGGCGCTGCGGTACATCTCGTAGAAGGCCGGGTACTGCATGGGCCGGAGCGACAGGCACAGCCCCGGGTCCAGCAGCTTTTCGGGGCGAAGGTGCGCGCTCACTGGCAGGCCTCGCAGGCTTCCGGATTCTCGAGCGAGCAGACGACCTTCTCCACGTCGGTGTATTCTTTCTTCGAGGAGGGCGGGGGCGCCGCGCTCGTCTTCTGGATGCGCGTGGCCGGCCGCGAGCGCAGGTAGTACGTGGTCTTGATGCCCTTTTTCCAGGCGTAGAAGTACATGCTCGAGAGCTGGCCGATGCTCGGCGTTTCGCTGAACAGGTTCAGCGACTGGCTCTGGTCGATGAAGGCGCCGCGGTCAGCCGCCATATCGATCAGCGACTTCATCGGCAGTTCCCAGGCCGTGCGATACAAGGTGCGCAGGTTCTCTGGTAGATCGCTGAGGTTTTGCACCGAGCCTTCCGAGTGCTTCAGCTGAGCGCGCGTTTCTTCGGTCCACAGTCCGAGTCGCACCAGGTCGCCGATCAGGTACTTGTTGACCTGGAGGAACTCGCCCGACAGCGTCTCGCGCTTGAATAGGTTGGAGACCTGCGGCTCGATGCACTCGTAGCAGCCGGCGATGGCCGCGATGGTCGCGGTTGGGGCGATGGCGATGAGCAGCGAATTGCGCAGCCCGACCTGCATGATGCGCTCGCGCAGATCGTTGAAGCGCTGCTTGCCCTCGGGCTCCACGCCCCAAGCCTCGAACTGCAGCTCGCCGCGCGCAGCGCGCGTCTCGAGGAACGCCGGGTGCGGCCCCTTCTCGGCGGCCAGATCGCACGACGCCGTCAGGGCCTGATAGTAGATCTCTTCGGCGATCAGCTTCGACAGATCGCGCGCTTCTTGCGAGTCGAAGGGCAACTTCAGCTCGAAGAACACGTCCTGCAGGCCCATCACGCCGAGGCCCACCGGGCGCCAGGCCGAGTTCGAGTTTCGGGTCTGATCGATCGGGTAGTAGTTGAGGTCGATCACCCGATCGAGCTGGCGGATCGCCACGCGCACGGTACGCGCCAGCTTCTCGAAGTCGAAACCCTCGGGGCTTACGTGCCGAGCTAGGTTGATCGAGCCGAGGTTACAGACCGCGGTTTCGGAATCCGAGGTGACCTCGAGGATCTCGGTGCACAGATTGGAGAGATGCACGCTGCGGCCCGGCAGCGCGGTCTGGTTGCAGGCCAGGTTGCTCTTGTCCTTGAACGTCATCCAGCCGTTGCCGGTCTCGGCCAGGGTGCGCATCATGCGCGCGTACAGGTCGCGGGCGCGCAGTTTCTTGGCAGCCAGGCCGTCGGCTTCGGCCTTCTCGTAGGCGACGTCGAACTCCGGACCGTACAGATCGGTGAGCTGCGGCACGACCTTGGGGTCGAACAGCGACCAGTCGCCGTCGGCTTCCACGCGGCGCATGAACAGATCGCAGACCCAGTTGGCCAGATTCAGGTTGTGGGTGCGGCGCTGCGCGTCACCGGTGTTGTCGCGGAGCTCGAGGAACTCCTCCACGTCCGCGTGCCACGGCTCGAGGTACACGGCGCAGGCGCCCTTGCGCTTGCCGCCCTGGTTCACCGCCGCCACGGACGCGTCGAGCGTCTTCAGCCAGGGCACGATGCCGCTCGAGTAGCCATTGGTCGACTCGATCAGTGAGCCGCGCGAGCGCACGCGCGAGTACGACAGGCCGATGCCGCCCGAGAACTTCGAGAGCAGCGCGACGTCGGTGTACTTCCGGTAGATGTCCTCGAGGTGGTCGCTCGGCGAGTCGAGCAAGAAGCAGCTCGAGAGCTGCTCGTGACGAGTGCCCGAGTTGAACAGGGTGGGGGAGCTGGGGATGTACTCGAGCGACGAGAACAGCCGGTACATCGTCAGCGCCTCGAGCACCGTCTCGGACAGGGCGCAAGCCACACGCAGGAAGAAATGCTGAGGAGTTTCGATGACCTGGCGCGTTTTGGGGTTGCGCAGCAGGTAGCGGTCGTAGACGGTGCGCAGGCCGAAGTACTCGAAGCGGTCGGTCTTGTCGGCTTCGATCGCGTCGTTCAGCTTGCGCTGGTTGCGCGTCACGAAGTCGAGCACGCGCTCGTTGACCAGGCCCAGACGGTGGCCCAGGCCGATCGACTGTGAGAAGGAGTGCACGTCTTGGTGCGTGACTTCTTTGTCGATGTAGGTCGAGAGCAAGCGGGCAGCCAGGCGCGAGTACTCGGGCTCGTCGGCGATCAGGCTGGCGGCGGTCTGAATGGAGAGCTGGTCGAGCGCCTGGGTGGTGGCACCGTCGAACAGGCCGCCGATGGTTTTCAGGGCGACGCGCATCGCGTCGACGCGGGTCAAGCCAGCGCTGCTGCGACTCACGGCCTTGACGATTTTGTTCACATCGACCGGCTCGGCGTCGCCGTTGCGCTTCTTGACGCGCATGGCGGTGGCGGGGGCGATGTTAGTTTCACGAATGCCGCTGTCGCGGCTGGAGGTCCCTGTCTCGTTGAGCTCTTCCGTCTGCGAAACCGGTCCGCCGACGTCAATTGCCTGAACCATGTTGCACTCCCTCATCGAAACGCGCGGTACCAGCCCGCACGTCTGCCACTCAGTCAGGCATGTAGGAGCCTGACCTACTTCGACTTAGTCTTCCCTGCGCTTGCCAAGAAACCGTGCGGGGCTATCCCGCGACACTCGAAACAATGGAAACGAAAGCCCGGGTGCGGCTAAACGATGGCCGAGCACCGAGCAAGGCGAGGTCACACTTCATTTTGGGAGGCCCGGGACTGCTACCGGGCTCTCTCGGCCACCTCCAAAGTCCTGAGCACGCGGCCAGGCCTCAGAGGCAGGGGGGGAACATATTGTGGTCCGGGTGCTTCCGTCAACCCATATCTAGGGGTCCACTAAACAAAAGCGACGTGGCGAAACGTTCAGACGGTCTTGACACTGCCTGAAATGACGTTCCCTACGCCAATGTCCAGGGGAAGCGTCTGTTCAGCCTCCGACGCAGCCATTCTACCGGCTTCGAGGCTCGCCGTCTCGCTACTGGGTGGGGCACCTGGCTCGCCTGCCAGTGGGGCGCCTGGCTCGTTTGTTGGGACCTCAACCCCACCGGCTCCACCTTGCTGCGCGGCCTGCTCACGCCAAAAGCTTGTGAAAGGCGCGAGCTCGAACGCGCTTTCCCAAGGCAGGCGGGGGAGGGCGGCAGGCGCTTCGATCAGGTGGACGAAGCGCAACGTGCGAAGCGCATCGAACCAGGTGAGCAGTCGCCGCTCGCGTACGCGCGGATCGGACGACGCCCCAAACGTCTCGCGCAAGGCCTCGAAGGCTTGCAGCTCCTCGAGCGCGGTCGAGATCGCACCGACCGTGCCGACGTCGAGGTTTCGGCGGAGCTCACTCACGACGCCTTCCTCCGATTGCATCACCACGCCGCGGCGCAGCGCTCGCAGCGTCAGCCCGAGCAGCTCGAACGTGCGCGGATGGTAGAAGAGCAGCTTGCCACCGGCGTCCACGATGTCGCGCACCCGCGAGCCGGTCCCGAACGGCACGCGATCCGACATGCGCGAGCGGAGCAGGATCGGTGCGCCCGACGGGCGGTGGATGCTGCCGACCTTGGCCAGCTTGTCGAGCAGGTAGAAGTCTTCTCCGGCCTGGCGGCGGGGGAAGCCCCGCACGTCCGCGTAGGCGTCGGCCAGCACAGCCAACGAGCTACCCATGCTCTCGTAAGCGTAGGGGGAGCCCGCGCTGGCCAGCCCCAAGGTGTAGTAGCGTAGCGAAAGCTCGTAGACGGCGGTGGCATCGTCCACCGCAGCCTCACCGCTCGGATAATGCCAGAAGGGCAGCGAGGCGCCGACCCGGCGCGTGCCGTCGGCGGCTAGCGGCTGCTGGCCGAGCGCCGCGAGCCGTGCGAAGTAATCGACTGGTAACCGTACGTCGGCGTCGGTCGCTCCGAACCAGGGTGAGACCACGCCGCCGGCATCGAAATGGGCGAGCCCGACGTCGGTGCCGATGCGACGCGCGAGCCCCACACCTTCACCGGCTGGTAGCCGGCGCCCCGGCGAGGCGCGATCGATCACGAGGATGTCGTAAACGCTGGGACGTCCGAGCGCGGCCTGCGCGGGACAGCCCTCGACCTCCGCCAGATCTTGACGCGCCACCAGGCGCTGAGCGAGGGCGCTGAGCACCTGGGCGTTGGCGTGGTGCACCTGCTCGCTGGCCGCGTCAGTAGCGTTGACGACCACGATCAGGAGCGCGCGCCCGCTGGCCGCCTTGAGGGCCGGCTCGAGCTCGTCGAGAAAGCTGGGCGCTTCGCCATGTACGGGGACGACCACGATGCTCGAGTATTGGTGGCCGAGCTGACGCGCCAGGCGCGCCTCCGGCTCGGCATAGCGCTCCAGGTACTTGCGGCGCGCGAGCTCGGACATCAGACTCTTGGCCTCGCGCTCAGTGCACCGCGGCTCGATGCGGCAGGCGCTGAACCAGCTCAGCCTCGAAATCGAGTAGCTGCCCGCCCCGCTCGCGGACGTCAGCTTCACTGAAATAGAGCCGTGCCATACGGAAAAAGAAAGCGTGGTGGCGCGATTCCGCTCGCGCCAGCTCCATGTACGCCGGGTAGAGCTTCGGATCGCGCGCCTCCAGCGCTTCGGCCACCATGAACAGCCGCTCGCAACCGCGCGCTTCCACCACGCCCGACACGATCAAGCGATCCAAGAAGTGCGCGTCGCCGCCGGCGCGGATTTGGGAGCGCAGGGCGTTGACGTACGGGTCCTTGTAGTCATCGGCCAGGAGCAGCCCGCGCTCCGTGCAAATCCGGTACATGACGTGGAAGTGCTCGAGCTCTTCCTTGGCAAACTCGATCATGGGATCGAGCAGCTCGCGGCGATCCGGGTAACGCGCCACGAAGGCCATGCCGGTAGCAGACGCTTTGCGCTCGCAGTTGGCGTGGTCGAGCAAGAACGCGTCGAAATCGCTGAACACCGAGTCCAGCCAGCTTCGCGGAGTCTTGACGCGCAGATCGAGCATCGACCGCTGCCGTTATACTCGCACAGCGCAGTTCTGCTAGTTTGGCCGGCGTGGCCGGCTACTCGGGCACTCCGCTTCCGCAGAAATTAGGCATCAAGGCCGGGGCCAGACTGGCCATCGCCTTCGCGCCCAAGACGTTCCAACGGACTCTGGGCAAGCTGCCCACCGGTGTGAAGGCGGCTCAGCTCACCGGCAAGGGACCGTTCGACGTGATCGTCGCTTTCTTCGACAAGGAGGCAGCCTTCAAGAGCCAGCTCCCCAAGCTGGAGAAGGTGCTCGACCCGAGCGGGGGACTCTGGATTGCCTGGCCCAAGCGCGCCTCAGGTGTGCCGACCGACATGACCGAGGACGTGGTGCGTAAACACGCACTGCCGCGGGGCCTGGTCGACAACAAGGTCTGCGCCCTCGACGAGACCTGGTCGGGCCTGCGGCTGGTGATACGGGTCGAAAACCGGCCCAAGCGTTAGCACTACTCAGTCACTTCGGGTCCGGCCGCCGTCGGCGGCGGCAGCTGGGGCAAGTCATCCGACGACGTGCACGACCAGCCGGCGCGTGTGAGGCCGCGCGCGATGCTCCCACACGTAGAGCCCCTGCCAGGTGCCGAGCGCTAGGTGACCGGCCGTGACCGGGATGATCTCGGAGGTTTTGGTGATGGCCGAGCGCGCGTGCGCCGGCATGTCGTCCGGCCCCTCGTCGTCGTGAATCCAGCGCCGCGACTCGGGCGCCAGCTCATCGAACCAATCCCCCAGGTCGCGCAGCACGTTCGGATCTGCGTTCTCCTGGATCACCAGACTGGCTGAAGTGTGCTGGATGAAGACCGTGCACAGCGCTGTCTTCAGGCCGCTGCGCGCTACCACCTCCTGTACCTGGCGGGTCACGTTGCTGAAGCCCCGACCATCGGTGCGAATCTCCACGACTTCCTGATAGGTGCTCAACTTGGCGCGACTATGCGATCATCCGCGCCCCGGTGCCAGCCTCCGAGCCCTCCCGTCCGACTAGCTCTGCGCCTCCGGCGCGCAGCAGCTTCCCGCCCGGGCGACCTCCACTGCGCGGTCTGGAGCTCGGTGGCTTCGAGCGGCGGCTCGAGGAGCTGAGCCGGCGCTTTCGCGTCACGCACGTGGCCTTCATGCTCGGTCAGGTGCTGGTGCGCCGCGACATCGCCGCCGCTACCAGCGCGATGGCATTCGATCTGTTTCTCGCAGCCATTCCGATGCTGGCCCTGGCAGGTTGGCTATTCGGCAAGCTCCTGACCAACCACGACTCCGTTCTGCACACGACCGCGCTGCTGCTCGACCTCACCCCGAGCGAGGTGCAGGCGCTGACCTGGCAACAGCTATCCCGTTATTCGCTGGGCAGCGTGGCGCCGTTCGCGCTGCTCGGCGCGCTGTGGATCGCATCGGGCGCCTTTCACACCTCGATGACCTTGCTGGAGGCTTCCGCCGGGACAGCGCGGCGGCGCTGGCTAAGAAAACGCCTGGTGGCGCTGATCAGCGTGCTCGTCAGCATCGTGCTGTTCGGGTCGTGTGCGCTTTTGGCAGTTTGGGTGTCCGGTGGGCCCGCACGCTTGCTGGGTGAGGTTTCCGGCGGCACTCAGCAGCTCAACCCGGGAGTCACGCATTACCTGCTGCTGCTGCTGCTCACGCTGCTCGGTGTCGGCCTGCTAGCGCTTTTCTTCTACGTTGCGTCGCCTCGGCCCGGTGTCCCGCGGCGCGTGCTTCCGGGCGCGCTACTGGCGGTGCTGTCGGGCAGCGCGGTTTCGGCGGCCTTCGCGTACTACGCCGGTCACCTGGCCCGCTTTGCCGTCTTCTACGGCAGCCTCGCCGCCGTCGCCGTCACGCTCGCCTGGCTCTGGTTCGTCTGCTTCTCGGTCCTGGTCGGCGCCGAGCTCAATCAGTTGCTGGAGAATGGCGAGTGAAATAGCCGTTCAGTGCCCCCGTATACGGATGGTGAAAGGGGCAAGACATCGCGAGATCGTGCACTGCACGACAGATCGTCGCGAGTGTTTTCGACGCTGATCAAGTAGAGGAGTGGCTGCTTAGCCGTCTCCTCGCCGGCGACTCGCTTGAGTTGCTGGATCAAGTCGCGCGCCACGGCCAATGCGAACGTAGCCTTGCCCGCGCCCGGTGGCCCCTGGACGAGGACGATCGAGCCTGCGGGAAAGCCCGCCTCCGGCTCCCCCTCCGTTCTCTCCTTTTCGGGGCTGCGTCGTTCGGCGGTGAACAGACTAGCGAAGTCCAGTAAGTCAGGACACAGGAATGGCTCAGCGACCACGCGTTCGCTCATTACAAACTCCCTGGCACGGTGCGTGAGCTCGCCACTTAACATGCGGGGCCGATCGAGCAAAGCGCTTAGCCACGGAGATCTGTTTTTGGCCGCCATTCCGAAGCCAGCCCTGGCAGGCTGGCTCTTCGGCAATCTCCTGACCAACCACGATTCCGTGCACACGACCGCGCTTACTCGACCTCACGCCGAGCGAGGCACAGGCGCTGACCTGGCGGCAGCTATCCCGTTATTCGCTCGGCAGCGGGGCGCCGTTCGCGTTAGTCGACGCGCTGTGGATCGCGTCCGGGACGTTCTCGACAAGCTGAGAAGCCTCCTGAGGGCTATGTCTCAATTAGCTTAGCTAGTTCGCGGCGATAAACGGCGAAAGGTGCGAAAACAAGGGGATTTCGCGCTGACGCGGCTGCAGAAGGCTACCGCGGCGTCGATCAGCTGGCTTTCGGCACCAGCAAGAGCAAGCACTGTCGCAAGAGCCGCTCGACATCGAGATCCGGCTCCCTGCCGAGCGCTTGGCCGATGGCGGCAAGCGCCTCGCTGCGCCCAA
>DATEDZ010000019.1:0-4579 GCA_035281385.1 Polyangiaceae bacterium | reverse complement strand
GCGCGAGGCCAGAGAGCTCACGGTGCAGCGGCGTGCAAAGGCTGATGCGTGGGTGGCAACCCGGCTGAGCGAGGCAGCCCGGTTCGGGCAAGAGAACACCCGCGGACGTGGCAAGAGCGCTCCTCGATGACACCCGAGTCCCCGTCGCGTCCTCGATTGATGGTCGACCCACCCGCGTGGGCCGCCCCCATCATCCAGCGCTTCGCTCCTTCCGAGGCCTAGTACCGTTTGTCTAGAGGAAGATTCCTGCTCTAATGGAGCCACACGCGCCGACGCGGAAATTTCCTTGACGCAATCGGGCGCGCGGACTAAAGGGATCTCGACATGGCCGGAGGAATCGACGGATCGGTATGGTCGCGCGCTCCGGGCGCGGCAAGCAAGGTGCGCGCGGGTCTGTTGCCGTTGCTGGTTTTCTGGGCGCTCGCTGGATGTGGCGCTTCCGAGGCCACCACGCCAGCAGTGACTGACTGGGTTTACTTCCGCGAAACGGTAGGTGATCGCGACCGCTACTTGCTCGTCCAGGAGGACGGCACCTACGAATCGGCAGTGCTCTACGAGCACAGGACTCGCGCGGGGACGCTGACTGACGCGCAGATTGAGCAACTGAAGGATTTGACTTCAGAAGCTCAGTTCGACGTTTATCTCGAGGAGTCTGCACCAAACTGTGAGGCGGTCGACATCGACGTTGCGGTTCAAACGGTTCGATGGCTTGAACAGGCAAACGGCGTTTTTCACGCGCGAGGAGGCTGTTGGGTCCGAATGGAGGTTGAAAGCGAGGAAACGCAAACCTTTCTCGACACCATCAGCGAAATGCAACAAATTCTCGCTGAATAGTAGCGAAACGTTTCATAAGGAAGGGTAGGGCATGACCATAAGAAATCACAGGTTCAGGGATTGCTGCGGGTGCGCATTTGTCGCATATTTCTGTGGGCTACTCTCATTTGCGGGATGCGCTGGCGTGGACGAGCCCCAGCCCAATATTGAGCACGTGTCTCCGCCTCCAAAAGCGCGCGCTACGGCATTGGCCGGCACCGACGCTACCAAACGTCTCCCCCCGCAGAGCGAAGCCGTACTGATGGCGGCTGGGCCAGCGTGGCAGACAAGGGCCCTGCGCGAGTTGACTCCTGAGTTGCTAACGGTATTTCGCCTTTCTGGTGCGGTCAGCGACCAGGCGAACCAAAGTTATGACTCCGCGGTTGCGGCGATCCGGGGCGACGCTCGGCAGCTCAAGGCCCTGCGAGCGTTTTACGATGAATTGCCGATTGCAGCCTACACTGCGAGGCAGCAGGTAGTCCTGCTAGCAGGTTTGGCAGGCACGAGCGATGAAGTGCCGATGCTCGAAAAAGTGACCATGACGCCGCTGCCAGCGGTCGTTACGACATCGTTAGATCGCGAATCGGAACAGCCCACACCGATCGACCAGCAAAGCGAGCTGCGAAACGCAGCTGTCGTTTCCCTCTCACGGATCGCGCAGCGAGGCGACAAGGCTGCACTCGAGGCACTGATCCGACTTCTGAGTAGCGGCGACAAACTGATGGCGACCCTGTCCGCGGTGGAGCTTGCGGAATCAGGCAAACTTGGTGCTGCTGAGCGGAGCGTCCTGGTTTCGCGCGGCATTCGAGGGTCCTTCGCGAAATTGGATTTCGAAGAGACTTTCAAGATCGACTCGGCTAGCACCGATGGCAATACTCGCAGCAAGCCGGCCACCGTGCCGCCACCTGCACCTTGACGCTCGACTAGCAGGAAGCAAATCGTCATGAGTATGATCAAACTGTTTTTTACCGGCCTTGTCACCACCACTGCCGCCGCGCTCATCTCGGCTACCGCTCACGCTTGCTCAATTCCAGCCACCGAGGATCAAGGGGATGCCTTCGCGATGTGGGATGCCTCCGGCTGGCAGTGTTCGCAGAGCTTTATCAATTATTGGTGGAGTGCGTTCGACTTCGATGAAGGTGACTGGGATGACGGCTTTGGCTATGAAGCTCCGTGCGATAACGCGCGGCCCTTAGCCAGGACGTTTAATGGGCTCTACTCGCTCGGCTATTCGTCGACCGGTAATCCCAGCTGCAGCACCAGTCAATCGAACGTAACGCTCTGGGCGCAGTGTTGGTCAGCGTCGCAGATCGACGAACTTGATGGGCGATGCGGTAGCGGCACGAGAAATACGGGTGCTGCCGCCTCCACCCTAAACGATGGCCTGGACCATTGGACGCAGCTAAAGTGGCCCTTCTTTTACGGTATGCGAATCTCGGTTCGAGGCGGTGCGATCTTTCACGAGGCCCGCCACGCCTGGGGCTGTGATCACAACGGCGGCACGAGTTGCCCGCGGGGAGCGTCGTGCGATTTTACGTTCACTAATGGCTGCGACGGCGACACCATCAAAGGTAGCAACTCGTACGAGGTCAGCTACTTAGCTTGGTATCTCAACACGGCGTGGCGAACGACGCAAGCATTGAAAGATTCCGCGCTCGTTCGAGCTAACGATGTGCTCCAGCGGGCGTATATATTCGATCCCTGCTTCCGATTGAGCGAAAACGGCACGACCTTCTCAACGTGCTGAACAGGTCAGAATAGCGCGCTGCTTATTCGGCGCTGGGGACGATGCTGGCGGAGCCGCGCCGCGGCTTCTCCGGGGGCACGCTGCCACGCAGCGTGCCGTCTTCGTCGGAGTAGCGGTCGAGCTCGGCCGCGAAGCGGCGCACCGCCGCTTGCTTCTCGTGAAAAGGCTGAAAGCTCGACTTCACGCCGGCCAGGATCATGCTCTTGATGTCCACGAAGGGCACGCCCAGCTTGGTATGCACCAAGAACAGCTCCTTCGAGACCGAGGTGTCGGTGATCAGCCGATTGTCGGTGTTGATGGTCACGCGCACGCCGAGATCGAAGTACAGCTTGAGCGGGTGGGTCGCAAGCTCCTTGACCGCGCCGGTTTGCACGTTGCTCGAGGGGCAGCACTCGAGCGGGATGCGATGATCGGTGATGTAGTGCAAGAGGTCGCCGTCTTCACGCAGCCGGCAGCCGTGACCGATGCGGTGCGCGCCGCACACGTGCATGGCCTGGGCGATCGATTCGGGGCCGTAGGCCTCGCCGGCGTGGATGGTGCAGTTGATGTTGTTGTCGCGCACCAGCTGAAAAGCCGCGCGGTGATGCTTGGGCGGAAAATCGGCCTCGGCGCCGGCCAGGTCGAAGCCGACCACGCCGCGGCCCTTGTACGCCACCGCCAGCTCGGCCATTTGGTACGACGACTCTGCGGAAATATTGCGGATTCCGCAGACGATGACGTTGGCCTTGATGCCGTAAGTTTCGCGCGCTCGGCGCAGGCCAGCCAGCACCGCCTCGACCACTTTGGTGAGCTTCAGGCCGCCCCGGGTGTGCAGCATCGGCGCGTAGCGCACCTCCATGTAGCGCACGTTTTCGCGGTGCGCGTCTTCGGCCAGCTCGAAGGCGATGCGCTCGAGCGCCTCCTCGGTCTGCATCACGCGCAGCGTGATCTCGAAGCCTCGCAAGTACTCGACCAGCGATCCGAAGTTGCGTCCGCAGCCGATCGCCGCATTCAGACCCGGCACGTCAATCGCGGGAAGCTCCACGCCTTGCTGGCGCCCCAGCTCCAGAATCGTCTCGAGCCTGAGCGAGCCGTCCAGATGGACGTGAAGATCCGTTTTTGGCAGCGCCCGAAACACCTCGAACGGCACTTGCCCCGCGCCCGGCACCAAGCCTTCCTCGTTCGACAAACTGGCCATAGCAGAGTGTAGCATTTCGCGAACGCACGCCCGCGCCGCGACATGGGGAAATCGCTTCATCCCAGCATCGGGTCGGGACGGCTGGCAGCGCTCCTACACCGGACTACCAGGCTGGGATCATTGTCGAGCCACGGGCTCGGCTTGACGATCCGCCCTCGTCGTGTCATCCAGGCTGTATGACAGCGCGACTGAACGCCCGTATCGACGCCTCGCTGGCGCGAAAAGTCGCCTACCTGCGCGCGCGCACCCGCAAGAGCACGACCGAGGTCGTCAAAGCTTCCATCGAAGCCTACTACGAGAAGCTCCGAGCCAGCGAAGGGGCGGTCGGGCTGCTGGCGGACTTCGTCGGCAGCGGCAGCGCAGATTCGGGGCTTTCCACCCGCTACAAGCAGCTGCTGTCGAGCTCCCTCGGCCGCAAGGCGCCGCGGTGATCATCGCCGATACGGGGTTCTGGCTCGCCCTTGCCAACCAGCGCGACCGCTACCACGCGCCCGCCTGCAGCGCCCTTGCTGCGTTACGCGAGCCATTGATCACCACCTGGCCGGTCGTTACGGAAACCTGTCACCTCCTCGTCTCACGCCTCAGCTCCGAGTCAGCTGAAGCGTTCGTGACGAGCGGCAGCAACGGCGCGTTCGAGCTCTTCGCGCTGGAGCGCGCTCACTTTGGACGCATCGCCGAGCTCATGCACCAATACCGCGACCTCCCGATGGACCTGGCGGACGCCTCGCTCGTGCTGCTCGCGGAAGAGCTTGGCAGCGGTCGCATCTTTTCGACCGACGCCCGCGACTTTCGAACCTACCGCTGGAAGTCGCGCAAGCCGTTCCGGAATCTGCTGGCCCTCG
>DATEDZ010000018.1:0-8111 GCA_035281385.1 Polyangiaceae bacterium | reverse complement strand
CACCGCACAGTTTGAGGGGGCTGCCTTGTCTTGGTGATCATGGAGGCTGTCATGAAACCAGAGATTGAAGCGACCGTTCGTGAGTACCTGAGCGCGGTGGGGAACAAGGATCTGGCCACGGTGGAAAAGCTGATCACGCCGGATATCGCGTTCGTGGGGCCTGCGATGCAGCTGGCGGGGGCGCGCGATGTGCTGGCAGCGTTGCGGCGCATCGGAGCGATTCACGTACGAAATGACGTCAAGCGCGTCTTCGTCGATGGCGATGAAGCCTGCGCCATCTACGACTTCGTCACGGATACGGTCGGGGTGGTGCCCACGATCGAGTGGCTCGGTTTCGAAGCTGGCCGTATCCGCTCGGTGAGGCTGTATTACGATCAGCTGCCATGGCAAACGCTGCGGCAGGAGCTCGCCAAGCGGGCGACGCAAGCCAGCGCGTGATGCCGAGCCTGGTGCGCACGTGACCGATCTTCGAGAACGCCTGTCGGCGTACCGTCCGGACCTGCTGCGGCATTGCTATCGGATGCTGGGCTCGTTCGCGGATGCGGAAGATAGGGTGCAGGAAGTGCTGCTGAACGCCTGGCGGGCTCGCGAAAGCTACGCGGGGGACGCGCCGCTGGAGCACTGGCTTTACCGGATCGCGACCAACGCGTGCTTGAATGAGCTCGCCAAGCGGCGGCGCCGGGGGTTGCCGCAGGTCGAGCGCGCGCCCGCGGCCGCTCCTGAGCCGCTCGAGGAACACGAGGTGGCAGATTGGCTGACGCCGGCTCCAGACGCGCAGATCTTCGCCTCGCCTGCGCGGCTGCTCGAGACCCGCGAGAGCGTCGCGCTCGCGTTTCTGGCGCTGCTCCAGCGTCTGCCGCCGCGTCAGCGGGCCGTTCTGCTGCTCAAGGACGTGATCGGCTGGCAGGCGGAGGAGATCGCCACGGCGCTCGAGCTTTCGCTCGCGTCGGTCAGCAGCGCTCTGCATCGGGCCCGGCAGAGCATTGCCTCACGGCCGGCTACGCCAGCGCCGGACCCCGCGCCCGAGGTGCTGCGGGCATACGTTCAGTCGTGGGAATCGCACGACGTCGAGTCGCTGGTCGCTTTGCTGCACGATGAGGTGGTGTTCGCGATGCCACCGCACGCGACTTGGTTCCTTGGCGCGGCCGCGGTCGAACGTTTCCTGCGCGGCTCGCGCTTCGCGACGCACTGGGCTGCGGCCAGGTTTCGGGTGGTCACGACCCGCGCCAACGGCCAGCTCGCCCTGGCCTTCTATCGCCGCACGGACCGCGACTACCGCCCGAGCTCGCTGCAGCTCGTGCGCTTCGTCGACGGCCGCGTGACCGAGGTAATGAGCTTCATCGGCCCCGGATACCTGCGAGGCTTCGAGGTTCCCGACCATCTCCCGCTCGCCTGACCTTCCGGTTCACTCCGCGGGCGGTCCGAACCAGGTGGTGAGAGCTTCGCGCAGGCCCTGGTCTGTGCCTTCACCGACCCAGGCGACGTGGCCGTCCGGGCGAATCAAGACGGCGCTGGGAGCCGGGACCGCGCCAAGCACCGGGAGCTCCCACGCGCCGGTGTAGCGCGCGTTGACCGATTGCACCCGATTCGACCAGAGAGCGATATCGAGGGTGTCGGGGTCGCCGAGATTGAGCAGTACGGGTCGAGCACCGTGCAGCAGGCTGAACACCTGGCGTGGGCCGCCGCCCGTGACCAGATCGAGATCGGGCATGCGGCGGCCGAGCAGCGGGTGTCCGGCGCCGAGGTCGTAGTGAATGTCGAGGCCGGACATCATCGCGGCGTAGCGCTTGCGAGGCTCATCCATTTGCAGCAGCTCGGACATCTTCTCGTGCAAGACCTTCGTCCGTTCATCGCCGCGCATCAGCGCCGTTTGCGCCAAGGTATTTTTGAGCACGCGCGCAGCGATCGGGTGGCGCTCGGCCTGGTAGCTATCGAGCAGGCTCTCCGGAGAGGTGCCGCTTACCACCTGGGCCAGCTTCCAGCCCAGGTTCACGGCGTCCTGGACGCCGGTGTTGAGTCCTTGTCCGCCCGCCGGCGAATGCACGTGCGCCGCGTCGCCGGCCAGCAGCACCCGTCCCTTTCGGTACGAAGCTGCTTGCCGGGCCATATCGCTGAACCTCGAGAGCCACGTGACGTTGTGCACGCCGAAGTCGATCCCATAGACGGCGATGAGCGCCGCGCGCAGGTCTTCGAGAGTCGGCTCCTCGCCTTGCATGACGTGCGGCTCGACCAGCACGACGCGCACGCGCTTCCCATCCTCTATTTTGGCCAGACCGTTGATGCCCCTTTCGGTCGGGCGTGCGCCCCAGGCCGGCTCCTCGGCCATGTCGGCTTCGGCGATCAAGTGGCTGACCGACGCGTCCCAGCCCGGAAAGTCGATACCGGCTTTCTTGCGGATCAGGCTACGACCGCCGTCACATCCGACGAGGTACTGCGCCCTGAGCGATCGATTGTCGGATAGCGCGACGTCGACGCCGCTATCGCCTTGCCCAAAGCCCGTCACCTCGAGGCCGCGATAGATCGGTACCTCTAGCTCGGAGACCCAGTCGGCGAGGATGCGCTCGATGTGATTCTGGCTGAGCGCGAGCCCGTAGTTGCGCCGACTTGGAAAGTCACTGATGTCGAGCATGATCAGCGCGAAGCCTGTGACCTGCATGGCCTTGCCTTGCGAGAGGAAGCGCTCCGCGACTCCACGCTGATCGAGCACCTCGATCGTGCGTGCGTGCAGGCCGCCCGCGCGCGTGCCGGCGAGATCCTGGCTTGTGCGCCGCTCCACGATCGCGACGTCAACCCGCGCGAGCGCCAGCTCGGCCGCGAGCATCAGTCCCGTCGGGCCTCCTCCGGCGATGACGACAGCGTGGTTATTCATGATTGTCATGGCGATCAGCACGATCTAAAAGTCACTTTAGATTCATCGCCCTTTTCTAAGGTTAGGTTTGGCCCACGCCTGCGACGCCGCGTAGCTCATTCCTTCCAGAAGAACTTCCAAGGATTGTGCTTGAGGTCGCGGATCAGCTCCTGAAGATCATCGTAGACCGCTTCATCCATGACCAGCGCGCCGACCGTGCCCTTGCCTTGCTTGACGTGCTTCATCAGGCCTTCGGCGTCCTGGGCCAGTCCTTTGGCGCGGCTGCTGGCGTCGGCCAGGTCGCGCGTCATGCGGTCGAGGCGCGCCAGCTGCTCTTCGGTCGAGAGCTTGCCGCTGAGCTTCTTCGTGTCTGACAGCACCTTGCGTCCATCCTCGACGATCGGTGGCAGGTTCTCGGCCAGGACCTTACTGCTGCGCTCGACGTCGTTGAAGATGCGCGTCACCTGCGGCCCGTCGACGTAGCGCTCGCGCGCGGCCTTCATCGTGCCCTGGGCGTCGACCGAGAGCTTGTCGACGTTGTCGACGATGCGATCCAGCTTCTCGCCGTTTCTCTCGAAGAAATTGCCGCTCGCGCGCAGTGTCTTGTGCAGGCCGTCGAAGGTCTCGGCGATCTTTTGCTCGTTGTTGGCGACGCCCATGTACGCCTTGTGCAAAAGCTCGTAGCTCTCGCTGAGCAAGAGGTCGAGTCGGGGCGGGCTGATGCCCTGCACGGTCGCGCCGTCGGGCAGCGCGGGCCGATCGTGCGAGCCCGGGTCGATCGCCAGGAACATCTCGCCGAGCACCCCCTGGCTGGTCACGAACCAGCGCGAGTTGTCGTGGATGGCCGTCTGGTAGCGGCGCTCGATGCGAGCCACCGCGCGGATTGGCGGCTCCGGCTGCTTGGTCTTCTGATCTACCTGGCCGCCGCGGAACTCGAGCTCACTGACGCGCCCGACCTTGACGCCCGAGATGCGCACCGGAGCGCCAGCTTGCAATCCGCCCGGATTCTGAAAGGTGACGTAGACCGTCAGCGTCGGCTCGAAGCTGAGCCCGCCCATCACTACCACGAAGGCACCCAGCAGGCCGAGCGCCACCAGGATCAGCGCGCCCACTTTGACTTCGATCGATCGTTGGCTCATCGCAGCTGCCGGGGACGGGCTCAGTCGATCGGGCCTTCCGCGCGGCCGTTGATGAACTGCGCGATCACCGGATCGTCGCTGTTACGAAAGTCCTGCGGAGTGCCCAAGAGCCTCACTTTTCCCTTGTACAGCATCACGATACGATCCGCGATGCCCAAGATGGACGGCAGATCGTGGGAGACCACGATGCTCGTGACCTTCAAGCGCTCGGAGAGGTCACGAATCAGCCGGTCAACGCGGCGCGCGCTCACCGGATCCAGGCTGGTCGTGGGCTCGTCGAACAGCACGTAGCTCGGCTGGAATCCGAGAGCCCGCGCGATGGCCACGCGCTTCTTCATGCCGTCGCCGAGCTCGCTGGGGAAGCGCTCGGCGAACTTGCGCATTTGTACTTGGTCGAGCAAGGCCAGGGCTTCGCTGCGCGCGGAGTCTTCACCCAAGCCTTTGTGCTTGCGCAGCGGCAGCGCCACGTTGTCGACGCAGCTCATCGAGTCGAACAGGGTGGAATGCTGAAACACCATCGCGCATTTCTTGCGAACCGCGTACATGCCCTGTTCGTCGAAACGCGACACCTCTTCGCCATCGAGCCAGATCTCGCCTGCGTCCGGGCGCAGCAGGCCGATCAGCTGCTTGATCAGCACACTCTTGCCGACGCCTGAGGCGCCGATCAAGAAGAACACCTCACCGGCGTGTACGTCGAAGCTGACGCCATCCAGAATGCGCCGCTCGCCGAAGGATTTTTTGATTTCGCGAAAAGAGATCAAACCGCCGGGCGCGTACTCTGGCAGATTTGACGCCAGGCTCGGAGCAAAGTAGCGCCGTGCCATGGGTTTTCAGTCATTGGGGCCCCGGCCTCGACGGTCTCGTTGTTCGCTCGGGCCCCGGCCCGAACGAGCCCGCTGGCTTACGATATGTGGCGCGCTCGCTGCCCTGGGGCTCGCGGTAGCTTGCTCCGGCCGCAAACCGAAGGAGGCTGAAACGGCGGTCGACGACCACAGCGGCCCGCCCCCTCCATGCCAGAAGGACGAGGTGCGCGAGTACTTGTGCGACGACCTGCTCCCCGTGAGCAACGAACGACCGGCGCCCGAGCCTTATCAGACCTGCCCGGGCAGTTTGGGTGTGAAGGGCAACGTGTTTCCAGCCACATCGACCTGGGCGCGCTTCGACATTCCGCGTACCGAGTGGACCCGCAAGCGGGTGCCGCCCGGTCACGCCTGTTGTTATTCCTATTGCTCCAAGCTGGCGCTGGCGGACGTAGGCCAAGTCGATGCTGCTGCCTGCCAGCAGCCGAACGCCATGCCCGAGCGACTGTGTATCAGCGCTGCGGAGGCCGGCGTTTCCGACCCGGCTGCGGCTCCCAACGAGCAGTGCGCGGCCGCGGTGACGCCGCCACCCGGCGTAGCCTTCACGCCGCCCAAGGCAGCCGCGCTGGACGTGCGGGCCACCGCGGAACGGCGTGGTCAGGGGCTTTCCGAATGCTGCTATGGCTGGTGCAGCAAGGCGCCGCTCGGCACCGGGCTCGGCAACAAATAGCGTTCAGCGCGATGCGCGGAAGGCTCACGGTTAGGCTCCTCGGCGCGGCGAGCCTGCTATCGATGCTGGCTCACGCTGCGCTCGGTCGCGCTCAGGTTGCGGACGCTCAGCGCTCAGCCGAGCCTGAGTGGAGCCCGGCCGAGGAGGAGGTGCGCGCGCCGCATCACGCGCGGAGCTTCCTCGAGATGGGTGCAGGGTTGGCGCTCGGCGCCACAGGCTACTGGATCCTGATGGATCGCAACGTGGCCGACTGGGACAACCCGAGCCC
Source organism: Polyangiaceae bacterium (assembly GCA_035281385.1). Lineage (GTDB taxonomy): Bacteria > Myxococcota_A > Polyangia > Polyangiales > Polyangiaceae > PMG-095. Next base: position 2,326 of record DATEDZ010000018.1, on the reverse strand, counting down.
GGAGGATAGGTTCAGGGGCGAGGCATGGATCTTCGACAACAACAGTCTGGCCGTGAATTTCCTCGGTCACCCATTGACCGGCGGCCTTTCGTACAGCTTTGCGCGCGCCAACCACCAGGGTGTGGCCGGCTCGTTCGCGTACAGCTTCGTCACCTCGTTCTTGTGGGAGTTCGTGCTCGAGTACAAGGAGAAGATCAGCGTCAACGACACGATCGCGACTCCGGGTGCTGGCCTGCCGATCGGTGAGTTTTTCTACAAGCTCGGGCTCTACCTCGACAGCGGTGACGGCAGGTCGACCAGCGTGGATGTGGCGCGCTGGCTGCTGGGAACCGGCGTGGCGCTCGATCGCTCGCTGGACGGACGCGCGACACCGCGCGTCATCACGCGCGACAGGTTGGGATTTTCGCGGCAAATTTGGCACGATTTTGCACTGCGCTACGGGGTCTCGCTCAACGACACGCCGAGTGAAGCGGAGTACGCGCGCTACCGCGTCGGCCTTGCGGCGCGGCTCGTGACGTTGCCCGGCTACCTGAAGCCCCGCTCGCTGGTGCGCGGCTTTCATCGCGCCGAGATCTCGGATTTTTCGGTGTCGTCGGAGGCGTCACGTCACGGTGCCGGACTGCTGGTCGGGGCCGATACCATCTTGGCGGGCATCCATCTGCAGGACATGCAGCAGGCGGGACGCAAGGTAACCGGAGCGGCGCTCAGCGCGGGGAGCAGCATGGGTTTCGCGTTCCTGCGCTCGAGCGCCAATCGCTATCGCAGCGTGGAGCGCGCGGTGGCGGCGCCCGATCCGCCGCTCTCGTATCATACGCCGCACAGCCGTGAGCAGTTCAGCGGCTTTCATTTGCCGGGCCTGGCGCTCGAGGCGCGCGTGCAGCAGCGTTGGGGTAGCCTTCAGCTCGGCGGGCGTTTGCAGCCGAGCTTCGGCGGGCTCGGAGCGCCCGCTTTCTACGACTGGGCGGCCGCCAACCTGGACGAGAAGGGCAAGCACATCCTGCACCGCCAGGGCTATTTCTACGGCTGGGGTCCGGCCATGTCGGCAAAAGCGGCGCTGGCGCTCGGTCCGCTGCGCGCCCATTTCGACGTGAGCTACGCCCGCTACGACTCGCAGGAAGGCTACGATCGGCACATCGAACGCATCACGGTCGATGTGCCTGCCGAGGGCGACTTCCTGGCGTACGAGGGCTCGGTCGGAGTGTCGCCCGCCGGCGCGCCGCTGTCGGTGTCGCTCGACGTGGGCGTTAGGCGCTTTCGTTCCAAGGTGGAGAGCTTCGAACGTACGGCGCGCGTGGTCGAGCGCGGCCTGAGCGCGACCTGGGCCTTCTGATGGCGCGCTGGCTTTGCAGCATTTTGCTGGGTGCTTTCTGCTGGGGACGGCCCGCGTCGGCCCAGCCGAAGCAGGCGCCAGCGGCGCCGGAGCCCAGCGCGTGGCTCGGCCCGAGCTCGCGCCTGGTCCCGGAGCCGCGCCCAAGGTACGTGGGCTTGATCGAGTCGGCGCGCTCGGTGCCGCTCGAGTCACTCGGTCTGATCGCGCTCATCACGTACACCGGTTTCAAGGATTGGAACTGGGGCTCGGCGGCCTTCCGCTTAAGCTCGGAGGGTTGGTTCGGCATGAAGACCGGCAGCGGCGGTCTCGACAAGATCGGTCACGCTTACGCGACCTACATGGTCAGCGAGCTGCTCTACTGGCGACTCCGTTCGACGCACGACGACGACCACGTGGTGTCGCTGTATCCAGCGCTCTTCGGAACCGCGCTTTACCAGTACATCGAGCTCTTCGACGGCTACTCGAAGGATCACGGCTATGCCTACGAAGACGTGATCATGAACACCGCGGGCGTGGCGCTCTCGCTGCTCCGAAATAGCTTCCCAGTGTTGCGCAAAGTCCTGGATTTTCGCCTGCTCTACTACCCTTCAGGGGGACGCACCTTTCAGCCGATGATCGACTACGAGGGGCAAAAGTTCTTCGGCGTCGTCAAGCTGGCCGGCATTCCGGGTCTCGCGCGCACGCCGGCCCGGTACGTGGAGCTATTGGGCGGCTTCTATACACGCGGCTTCCCGCGCTACGCCGACGCCGACGAGAAGAGCAAGCACTACCTGCTGGGGGTGGGGCTGAGCCTGCCTGCGACCATCCTCGACCCGCTCGAGCGAAGCCACGGCCAGCCCTTCACGTTCCTGAACCTCGCCAGCAACTACTTCCAATCCCCCCTTTACCTCTCGACAGAACGCGTCCGCCGCCGCCCCCGCTGACGAGAGCGAGAGCGAGGAGCGAACGCGACGAGCCGCGTGGGGTGGGGCCCCGCTGAATTCACTTCAGCGGGGC
>DATEDZ010000017.1:0-47590 GCA_035281385.1 Polyangiaceae bacterium | reverse complement strand
GCGAGCCGCGACGTTGAACAGCTGCGGAGCGGCGGCGGCGACCGAAAAGTCGATCACCACGTCGGCGCTGAGCAGGCCTGAAGCCACGTCGGGTGTCGTGACGACGCCAATCTGGCCAATGCCGGCCAGCTCGCCGATGTCACGGCCCACGCCGGGATCGCTATCGGCGCACACGCCACCGACGATCTCGACGTCGGGCGCGGCGTGCGCCAGGCGCGCGATGGAAAGGCCCATGCGGCCCGTGACACCGAAGATGGCGAGCTTCACTGCGCCTCGAAGCGACTCATCAGCTGAGCCAGGTTGTCTTTGCAGGCTTGGGTGGCCTCGACGAGCGGCAGCCGCACGCTGGTGTGCGAGAGCCCCTTGAACGAAAGCGCGGCCTTGATCGGCGCCGGGCTCGGCTCGCTGAACAGCGCGCGATGCAGCGGGTAAAGCCGCACGTTCTTGCGCTCCGCTTCCGACCATTTGCCGCCGAGCGCGTCGGCCACGACCTCACCGACCTGACGCGGGTAGAGGTTGCTGGTCACGCTGATCACGCCGCGCGCGCCGACTGCCATCATCGGCAATGTCAGCGGATCATCGCCCGACAGGTCGACGATGCGGTCCTGCGCTTTGCCCATCAATTCCTGGCAAAACAGCACGTTGCCCGAAGCGTCTTTGATGCCGACCACGTTCGGACAGGCGTCCAGGATCCGCAAGAGCGTATCCACCTGGAGCTCGACGATGCTGCGCCCCGGCACGTTGTACACCACGACCGGTCCCGAAACCGCCTTGGCGATCTCGGTGACGTGGCGAAATAGCCCCTCTTGCGACGGCTTGTTGTAGTAGGGCATGATCAGCATCACGCCGTCCGCGCCGGCCTCGAAGGCGGCCCTCGAGGCTTCGATGCTTTTCTTGGTGTTGTTCGAGCCGGTGCCGGCCAGCACCGGCACCCGGCCTTTCGCGAAGCGCACCGTACGCGCGATGAGCTCGCGCTGCTCCGCATCGCTCAGCGTCGGAGACTCACCGGTCGTGCCGCACGGCACGAGGCCGCTGATGCCGCCGTCGAGCTGCTGGGTCAGAAGCCTCTCGTACGCCTCGAAGTCGATGCTCGACCCGTCGGCGGAAAGCGGCGTCACGAGCGCCGTGTAAACACCCTGCAGCACAAGCGTCATGGCGGACGTTTGTCGCGAGAGCGCGGCGAATGCAAGGCAAGGCGAGGCCCTGGCCCCGCCGTCCACGAGAAGTTGCGGTATAGCCCCATAAATCCGCGACGTTCTGCCGCTATTGACCGCCCCCCGCTCGTCGGTACTATCGATAGTCCCCTCCTCATGGCGTCCATTTTTCCAGGCAGGCGGACCGCCATCTCGATTCCATCCGAGCGGCCCGCGGCGGCGGGCCCGCCCTGCCTCGTGATCATCTCGGGCGACGAGATAGGACGGCGCTTCGAGCTCAGCAAGCAAGAGGTTTCGATCGGGCGCGCCGACACCTGCACCATCTGCGTCAACACCGATCAGGTGAGCCGGCGCCACGCCACCGTGCAGCACGTGCTGGGCAGGTACTACATCGTCGACCTGCGCTCGACCAACGGTACCTTCGTCAACGAACAGAAGGTGGACCGGGCCAAGCTGGTGGACGGCGACCAGATTCGGGTCGGCAAGACGGTGATCAAGTACACCGAGAGTCACGTCGAGCAGCGCTACTTCGAGCACGCCTTCAATATGGCCAGCATGGATGCGCTAACCGGGGCGTTCAACAAGCGCTACTTCGACGAGACCTTCGGCAAGGAGGTGCTGCGCGCGCAGCAGACGCGCTCACCGCTTTCGATCGTGATCTTCGACATCGACCACTTCAAGAAGATCAACGACGCCTTCGGGCATCCGGCCGGTGACGCGGTGCTCAAGAACGTGTCCAGCGCCGTCTCGGCACAGCTGCGTGAAGGCGATGGGCTGTTTCGCGTGGGCGGCGAGGAGTTCGTGCTGCTGCTCAGCGCCACGCCCAAGGACATGGCGGTCCAGGCGGCCGAGGCGGTACGCGGCCTGATCGAGGCGCTGGTTACCGACGTCCCGGGCACCCGCATTCCGGCCACGCTGAGCCTGGGCGTGGCTCAGCTCCGCGAAGGGGAGCAGCCGGCGGCGCTATACCAGCGCGCCGACGAACGGCTCTACGCCGCCAAGCGCGGCGGCCGCAATCGCGTCATCGCGTAGCGGCCACCGGCGACGGCGCCGAGCACACTCATTACTTCGGCGGCGTTTGGAGGCAGCAACCGAGCGAGCAGTAGCGGCCGATCGGGCAACCTGGCAGATCGGGTCCGCAGACTTGCTCACCATCGTCGCAGGTGTAAACAGGGTCGCCGGGGGCACCGCCCACGCCGGGGGCGCCGCCAGCACCGGGCGTGCACTCTGCGGGCAAGTCCTCGATGGTCTTGCCGGGACAGAGCTCGCAGGTACCGCAGGTGTTGCCGCACACCTCGGACTTCACGCAGCGCGGGCAAGCGTCTTCGTCTTCGACCTGGTCGAGGGAGCAACTATTGCCCGTGACGATGTCGAGGGTGCTGCCGTCCGGCAGGTCGACGGTGCAGCAGCCGAAGCAATCGCAGCCGTTCGGGGTGAGGGGCGCGCAAAACTCCAGGCAAGCCTCGGTGAGTGTGCAATTCGCGTCGTCCGGTGGCAGGCCGCCGGTCAAGCAGTCGGTGTGATAACGGCAGTCGTCGTCACCTGCGCCCGAGTTGCCGTCGAAGAAGCAGTCCTGCCACTTGGGGTCGCGGTTGTCGCCCGGGATGCCGGTCGCGAACGTGCTCTCGTCGTTGTCGTAGGGGCCGGTACACTCGGGATCGAAGCCGTCGATCAGACCGTCATCGTCGTCATCCAGGCCGTTCGAGCAGATGCAGTCACCGTCGCACAACGACGTGAGGCCGCCAGTGTTGGTGGCGCCGCCGGTGCTGGTCGTACCGCCGGTGTTGTTCACCCCCCCGGTTCCGGGGCCGCTGTTTTCGCCACCCATCACCAGGTCGCCACCCGAGCCATTGGCGCCCGTCCCGTTGGCCGCCGTGCCGCCATTGCCACTGTCGCCGTTGTCACCACATGCCCAAAGCAGAGCCAGGGGCAAGCTAAGGGCAACGCAAGTCCTTGAAATCGTGTTCATGACGGCCTCCTACCGAAACCGATCAGTGGGGGCAGAGACCCGCTTTTTATGAGGCCGTTTGACGCCCTCATTGCCAGGTACAGCCAGACTGGAGTCCGCAGTCGATTTCGCTGAGACCCGTGCACGAAGTGGCGGTGCCAGCACAGGCCGTCCAAGCACACCCGTTGTTCGCGCAAGTCACCGCGGTGTTGTGCGTCGAGCACGGATCTGCCGTACCCGTGCACGTACCCGCAAAGGTACAACCCGAGATCTGGGCGCAGAGCTGCGCGGGCTGGCCAGTACAGGGCGTGGGATCGCCACCGCAGGACTCGGCGGGCTCCTCGCAGCCATCGATGGTCAAGCACTGGACGTCGGTGAGCGTGTTGCAGGCGGGCGGAGAGCCGGTGCAGCTCGGACCCACGACCTCGGCGCCGCCTTCACCGCCGGCGCCACCCATCGCGACCGGTGCGCCGCCCATCGCGGTGGGTGCGCCAGCCATGGTGGTGTCGCCGCCAGCGCCGGTCTCGCCGCCAACCGCGACGGGAGCGCCCGCCGCCGCCATCCCGGTCCCGGCTTCACCCATCCCTCCGGTCGCCGCGGGCTCGCCGCCCATGCCCATACCGCCGGCGTCCGTGCCAGCGGTGCTGTTGGTGCCGGCGGTCGAGGTCTTACCTGCCGTGGAGCCACCAGTGCCCATGCCACTGGTGGAGCCGCCCGAGCCGGCGAAGCCGCCGGTGTTGTTACTGGACCCTTCGTCGTCGGAGCCGCAGCTCCACGCCGAAAGTCCGACCAATAGTGTGACGACCGTAAAGCGAAAGCTTGCCCTCATACCTCGATGTGTGGGCCGGACCGATGCAGTTTATGGCGGCCGCAGCGATTTTTTGACTCGCTACTGGACCCAGAGGCAGTAACCGATCGGGGAGCTCGGAAAGATGTAGCAACTCATGCCGTCGGGGCAGGCGTATTCGTTCGGCTGCTGGTAGCACACGAGCACGCAGCGCTTTTCTCGAGTGAACTGCACGCAGCCTGCTTCCGCCGGCGCTCCGGAGGGCGCGTCCGAGCAGTCATCCACGGTGCGGCAGCGGTTCGAGCAGGCATAGCCGGTTCCCCCTGTATCGAGATTGATGCCCAAGCAATGGGCGCGCTCGACTCCGCACATCTCGGTCTCGCCGCTGCACTCGACCGCATAAACGGAGCCGCCGCCCGGCGCCGGTCCTGGCGGCGCCGCGTTGCCGGCGCCGGCGTCGGCGATCGGCGCACCCGCTGCGCTACTACTGGTGCCAGCCATGCTGGACGTGCCGCCGCGCCCCTGACCGGCCGCGCCGGGATGGTCTTGGCCTGAGCCGCCGCTGCCATCGTGCGAGCCCGCCTCATCACCGCTCTCGGCGCCCGCGCTGCTACTCGAGCTGCCGCCACCCGGCATGTCACCGGAGCCAGCGCCGCCCGAATCATCATCATCACCACAAGCAGGCGCCATCAGGACCAGAGCGGCTACCCAGCCGAGCGTGGTCGCACGAGCACCAAGACGGAGTCGGCTCATGGCCTCAGTCCGGCAGGCAGTAACGGCCTTCAGATGCCAGATCCAGATGGTAACCGTTGGGGCATGGCATCATGTCGTTGCCACCCCACGGGATGGGAGTGCAGAGGCTCGCGCCCTCCGTCGTGACGTAGGTTTGATAGTTGGGTGGGCAGTTGGGCGTGTCATTGGGCGCGCCACCGGCGCCGGAGCTGCTGGCCCCGCCCGAGCCGTCGGGCGTGCCAAAACAATTGCCGCCCTCGGCGACCACGCTCGGCGGGCAGTACGGATCGTCCCATTCCTCGGGGCAGGGCGTCGGCTCTACCATGAGCGTGTCGGTCCCCTTGGCCGGAGACGCGTGTGTGTACGTGATGTAGCCCTGGCCGAAGCCGGATGCGCCGAAAGCGTCCAAACTGATCCACACCTCGTAGACTTGGCGATAGTCCCAGTTCGGTGTGCCCGCGTTCGGCGTGTAGTTATCGTCGGTAGCGGGCGAGTCCACGGTGCAATCGCCGCTCGGCGCGCAGGCGTCGTTCTGGCAGTAACCGCAGCCGTTGATGTTGCGATCCAGCGAGGTCGATGCGGCGAGCACGTCCTCGGCGTTGCCGACCAGCACCAACCCGTCGCCGCCCGTCACGCCCTGGGTGGCGTAGCCGCAGTCCGCGGCGGGATCAGCCGTGATCAGATCGATCTTGAAGTGCATCACGGTCTCGGCGTCGCCGTTGGTCAACAGCAGCTCCGTGTGATCGCTGTTCGTGAGATCTTTGTTGAAGGTGTGGCCGCGCTTTTCCGACCAACCGCAACAGGCGCCCTCGCCGTAGGTGTTGTCCACGAACGCCGGGTCAAAGGTGATACGAATGTGCACGTAAGCGACGCCATTGAGCTCCTCGATCACTTGCTCGATGACGACGGCTGGATCGTCGGGAGTGAGGTCACCCTCCCCGGCGAAGCAGAGCGTGACCGGCGGCCTTACCACCGTGACGCCCGGATCGCCGCCCATCTGCTCGCATTCCCCGGTGCACTGCGTCGCCGTATCGGGCCCGCAGCCGGTGGTCAGCGGACGGAAGCCACTACCGCTGCCCGAAAAATGTGGCCCGGGCGTGGTGCTGGCGCCGCTACCGGTCCCCGAGCCCGAGCTGCACTTGCCCGAAACGCAGAGCGCGCTGGCGCAATCGCTGGCCTTGGAGCAATCGTCGCCCGGCTGGCCCGTGCCAGTGCCGTTGGTTCCGCCGGTGCCGGTCGTGCCGCCTCCGCCGCTGCTCGAGCCGTCGCACTGGCCATCGGTGCACGACCCGCTGGCGCACTCGCGGTCGCTGCTACAGTCGCTGCCCGCCGCCAAACCCGCGTCGCACTGGCCATCGGTGCACGACCCGCTGGCGCACTGGCCGTCGCTGCTACAGTCGCTGCCCGCCGCCAAGCCGCCATCGCCAACGCACACCTGATCGGTGCAATCGCCACTGGCACAGTCGCCGTTTTCGGTGCAGGCGCTACCGTGGCCCAAACCACCATCGCCACCACTGTCACTCGATCCACAGGAGTACAGGCTGGTAGCCAGGACGAGCGGCGCCAGCCACGAGAGCATGGTTTTTCGCGATAAGGGGTGTGACATCGTGATGTCTCGCTTTCTACTCACTTGGGAATCTACTCACTTGGGAACGGTTCGGGTCTCGCAGCCCACGGTGAACACCAGCTTGCCCCCCGGCGCCGACACTTGGTCGCAGCTCGTCGGACACAACTGGATCTTCTGGGGTGCGGTGGGATCGTCGTAGTACCAGCCGCCTTCGTCGGCGCACGCGTCGACGGTTTCGACGTACGAGTAGTAGGTCGCCTCGCACTCGGAGCTCGCGTAGGTGATGTTGACCTCGTCGTAAGCCAAATCCTGACCGCTAGGCGGCTGCGGCAGCCCCATCGTGCAGGGGATGGCGTCGCCGCGGATGATGCGTAGCGCTTCGAGCACTTGGTTGGCCACGTCGCCACCTTCCACCAAATACGCACGCTCCGTACCGCCGGCCGCAGCAATGTTGTCCAGATTGTCGAGCATAGGACCCACGCCCAGCACGTAGGTCTTGATCCCGGGATCGCCTTCGAGACACGTGGTCGCTGCCTCGACCGCGTCGTCGATCGTCGGGCAGCACGGGCCCGCGCCATCTCTGCAAGTGACGGGTGCCTCGGGTCGACCATCGGTGAGCAGCAGAATCACGGTTTCGTGGCCGGGATTGTCCTGCTTCCAGCCCTGCGTGTACTGACAGGCTCCGCGGATCGCGGCTCCGGTGGGCGTCTCGCCCGTCGGCTCGATACCGTCGAGTGAGCTCATCATCTGTTCCGCGTGCTCGGGTAAGAGTCCGATCTCGACGGCCACCTCGACGTAGTCAGCTTCGTCGCAGCTGGCCATGCCGATGGTCTGCTTGCCGAAGTAGCCGAGGCCGACTCCAATGCCGCGGCTCTCCGGATCCTCCATGAACAAGCTCGCAGCCTCGCGCACCGCGTCCATCCGGGTCGAATTGCACTCGGCATCCGGACACGGCCGACCGATCATGTCGAAGACGGGATCGACGCAGTTACACATCGAGCCCGACTGATCGAACATGATGTAGATGTCGAGCGGGATGTACTCGCCCTCGTAAGCCTGGCCGACGCAGCCCGAGCCGTCGTCTTCGATGGTGCACATGTTGCCGTTCATGCCTACCGTCGCACTGCCCCCGGTGCCGACGGCACCCAATCCTTTGTTGCCACCCAGGTTCAATGCCGGCGTGCCACCGCTGCCCGATGATGCCGTAGCGTCTTTCTCCCCATCGTCCCCGGAACATCCCACCGTCGCGCTGAAGCCCGAAGTGAGCGCTACGACGAGCAGCGCGCGGAGAAGAGGTCGGTTCGTGGAAAAAGACATGGGTGTGGCGATCTGCACCATTGAAGGGCCGCATGTCCTGGTGCGGCGGGCGGATCAGTGGGGCGGCCACCTGGCAATTTCTGAAGCCCTGCTCGCGAACGGCACATTATTCTTGCAGCCGTTTCACTGTGGCTGTGACCGTCTTTCCCTGCTGCAATTGCAGCCTAACGTTGGCAAAGCTCGAGGAATCGCTCAGACGAGGTCCCCGTGAGGCAGCCTCGTCAAATTGGCTCCGGAGCCCGCACGCAGCAACCGGTGACGCAGTACTCTCCAAAGTCGCAGGGGTCGTTCGAGTCGACGCAGGCGGCCTGACCAGGCGGGCACGCATCATCTGCCCCGCAGCCGGCGGGCAAGCCCGTACCCACGCACACCTCGCACCGCTCACAGCGATTGAAGCAGCTCAGGACGGGGTTGCAGAGCGGACACGACGCCGCATCGTCGAGCGCGTCGAGCTGGCAGCCCTGCTCGCCGCGCCCGCGGCCGACGAAATGGAACTGCCTGTCCGGCAGCTCACAGCAACCGAAGCAGTCGCAACCGTTGGGCACGAGCGGCAGGCACTTGTCGAGGCAGGTAGGCGCTTGCTGGCTGGCTAGCGCTTTGCAGTTGGCGGCCTCGTCTGGATCGTAGGCGCAGCGGCTCGAGCCGCTGGGCGGGTAGTCGGGCGGCACCGAGCGCTCGTCGCACGAGTGGTCCCATTGGCACTGGTCGTTCCCGAACCCGTTGTCACTGTCGAAGTAGCAATCCTGCCGGCAATTTTCGGGCACCTCCACGACCATGCCGGTGCTGAGCCCGAGCTCGTCATCGTCACACGGACCCAGGCATTCTGGATCGAAGGCGTCAACGTACCCGTCCTGATCGTTATCGTCGCAGTCACCGCACTGCCTCGGCTTGTCGCCGCAGTTAATCCGGACACACGGCGGCGCGCCGGCCTGAGCCGCGAGTTCTCCGCCGTCACCACTCGCCGTCCCGGCGATCGGAAGCGCACCTCCACCACCCGAAGCGGCGGTCACGAGCGCGTCGTCGATGCCGACTTCCACGCTTTGGCCGCAGCCCGCCAAAAGCTGCACACACCAAAGCAGAGCCACGCCGACGCAGGAAATGGCGCGCAGGAGCAGGCGAGAACCGGACCGGAGACTCACGGACTGGGTTTCAGCTTACGCTGAAACGCAGAACCCGGAAACGCCTTCTCGAACGCGGCGGCACGCTGATCCGCCTCGGAATTGCGGCCCAACTGGCGCAGGGCCTTGATCGCGATCACCTCACGCTCCTGCACCAACACCCCACCGGGGAAGCGGCGCCGGTGCTCGTTGGCGCGAGCCAGGGCGCGCCCCGGATCGCTGCGCAATGCCGCACGCGCTTGCTCCAGGAGCCCGGCCTCCGAGAGCTGCGCATGCGCCTGCTTTTCGCCGGTCGTCGCCGCGGGCGGTTCCGGCTTGTCGGCTTCCAAACCCGCCGACGCCTCGGAGGGCGGGGCAGCCGGCAACGATGTGACCGGCGCGGGCGCGCTCTGCCCCTGAGCTGGCGCGGGCTCGGCAGGTGGAGCAGGTAAACTTGGTGCCGGCGGAGTTGCAGACTGAGATGTGGAGAGCAGCCACGCTCCTCCACCGGCGAGCAATAGTGCGAGGGCCGAAAGCCCCACCTTGGCTGCCGCGCCCATGCCGGGGCGCACCTTGGCCGTGGGCGTGGAAGCCGGAGCAGCGAGCAGGGGTCCGAGCCGCACCGAGAGCCGCGCCAACTGCGCGGCGGAACCGACATCGCGTTCGGCCGCGCCAAGCACCTGGCGCAGACCTTCTGGAGCACCCGACGCCGGGTCGAGCAGGCGCGGCGGATCCTCGAGCTCAGTCATGCGCCCTCCTGCCTCCGCTTGAGCCAAGCAGCCTGGAGCAGGTCACGCGCCGCATGCAGACGCGAATACGCAGTCTGAAGCGGACAGCCGATGAGGTCCGCGACCTCACGCATCGTGAGGCCCTCGATCTCATAGAGGACGAGCACCGCGCGTTTGTCGTCGTCGAGCTCGCCGAGCAGCTCTTGCACGAAGGCGCGTGACTCGAGGCTCGTGTCCGGCTCGTTGCCGGTTCGCTCACCCGAATCGACAGGCGGAGCTTCGGTAGCTCGCTCGCGCACGACGTAGGCGCGGCGGCGGTGATCCGACGCGACGCGGAGGCAGATCGCGTAGAGCCAGGTGCGCAGCTTGGCGCGACCCTCGAACTCGGGAAGCTTGCGGTGGACCGTAACGAACACCTCCTGAGCGACGTCTTCCACATCGGCTTCACTGATGCCGAGGTGCCGAAGGGTGCGAATGACGTAACGAGCGTGCTCATCGAAGATGGTGCGCATGCTCGGCCGGGGGTCCACAGCTGGAACCTTAGTCGAGCAGCTTTCCCAGTTCGTGGTCCAGCGCGGCGGGGATTATTACCAGAGCCTGGCTTCCAGCCCGATTTCCGCCTCTAAGCCCACGGGAGCAGGCCGAAAAAGTCGCTGGGCAGCCGCTCCGCCGGAGATGAAGTGGTCCCGAACCAGGGGTACGTCGGCCCCAAGGTAGGCTCGAAGCCGGATGGGGGTGAAAAGCCGCACTCCGCCCTCCCCCCCCAGCCGCAGCGCATAACTGAGCCGCTTCTGGGTGGCATCGTGGTCGAAACCGTAACCCTGGGCCCTGAGCCAACCCAGCTGTTGTCCGACGCACAACCCCAGATTCGTACGCTCAGCTTCCACGAGCGCTGGACAAATCGAGAGTCCAACCCGCAGCAGGCGAAAGCGCGCGCCCGAATCCGCGTCGCGCTCCGCGGTCGCGGGCCAGTAAGCTTCCCCTTGTACGAAGATCGACGGCACGTGCGGGGGAACCATGCGGATTGCCAGCATGGCTGCAGGGTTGATGCCGGGGAGCGCGCCCCAAATGCCCTTGCCCGCTGCAACGACGCCGACCTGCCAGGGCTCGCGGGGGGCGCTCACCTCCGGCGGAATCTCGATGACTCGCCGCGCGGGCGGCGCCTGCTTCGTCTCGGACGGCGTCGGCGCCGCTGGCGTTAGTGGCGAGCTGGCGCTTGGTTCGGGCTCCGGCGGTTGATCCACCAGAAGCGCCACCGAAAGCGCGAGCGAGTCGTCGAGCTTCGAGCAGTGGCCGGTCGTGACGAGCGATCGCGTGCCGCGCGGTGTGCCGTCGTGACTTGCCAGGTCGATGCGCGCCTCGATCCGAGAATCCTGCTGGATGAAGCGCACGCGCAACCGGAGCTGCGCCTCCGCCTCCGGCACGAAGACACGCCGTTTGAGCCGCTTCTCCACGCTGCGTTCGAGCTCGGGCTGGCTCAGGCAGCCGTCCGCACCCGGCCCGTGCTCCAGGGACAAGACGGCGAGCAGCGCGGCCTCGGTCAACATCAGGCGCCAGGCTAGTCAAAGCCGGGGCCCTGGCGTCGAAGAAATCGAGCCAATGCCGCCACTTACGCGGGATGCCCCCATCTGGCAGCCCGGCCGCGCTCTAACGGCGCCGGAAGCAGGCCATGAAATAGCCGTCGGTGCCGTGCAGGCCCGGCAGCAGACGCAGCGCAGTCTTGCCGGCGACGAGCCCGCTCGGCAGCTCGGGCGCGTCGAAGGGCTGGGGCTCGAGCACGTCCAGCACGCGCTGTACCAGGTCCTCACATTCTTCACGCAGCACCGAACAGACTGCGAATAGCACGGTGCCGCCCGGCCGCGCGCGTGAAGCCGCGGAGCGCAAGATATTCTCCGACAGCTGAGCAAGGCGCAGCGGGTCTTCAGGTTTCAAGCGGCGCAGAATCTCCGGACGGCGTCGTAGCGTTCCGGTTCCGCTGCAGGGAGCGTCGACGAGCACGCGATCGAACCGAGCCTCGAGCCCGCCCTGCCCCACGCTCCAATCGATGGCGCGCGTCTCGGCCGGCGGCAGCTGCAAGCGCGAGAGCTCGCTCGCCAGCGCCTGGAGCTTTTCGGGATAGAGATCGCTCGCGACCAGCTTTCCGGCGCTCAGGCGTTCGGCGAGCAGCGACGCCTTCTGTCCGCGACCGGCGCACGCATCGAGCACCTGCTCCCCGGCGCGCGCGCCCAGCGCCAGCCCCACCGCCTGCGCCCCTTCCTCCTGAACGCTGAACGCACCCTCCGCAAAACCGGGCTTCTGGCGCGGGTCCCCCTCTCCCCGCACCAGCCGCGCGACCGGCGAAACGCGCCCTGCCGGCAGTGCTCGCATCCATTCAGGCTCGTCCGCGTCGAGCCGGCGGCGCAGACCCGTCGGCGCCTCACTACCGACGAGCGCGCTCGCCTGCGCCTCCCCCACGGCGCTGAGCAAGGCCTGCCACAACCATTCAGGCGTGCTTTCGCGCAAAGCCTGAGCCGGGCTGAGCTTTTCGCCCGTCTTGGTCAGCTTGCGTAGCACCGCGTTGGCGAAACCGGCGACCCGCGGGCCGCGCTCACGCTTCACGCCCGTTACCGCCGCGTCGACCGCGGCGAAGGCAGGCACGCGCTCGAGCAGCAGGATCTGATAAGCCGCCACCAGCAGCTGCGAGAGCACACGCACGTCGGAGAGACCTTTCGGCGCATGCGCCAGGAGGCGCGCGCGCAGCGCCGGCTCGGTGCGTAGCGTGCCGTAGCTCAGCTCGGTGGCCAGCGCTCGTTCCCGCGTGTCCAGCTGCGGATGGCGGCGCAGCTCGGCGTCCAGGCTGGCGGCTACGTAAGCGTCGTCACTCAGCACGCGCTCGACGACCTTGGCCGCGATGCTTCGAGCGTCGGGCCTTCGTGCACGCTCTTCAGCCAGAAAGTCCGCCGATCTCGCTGCGGAGCAGGTCACGACGTTGTACGTCGTTCTTGAATGCCAGCACCATCAAGGCCACCAGAATCGCCATGCCCACGATGTGCGCTAGCTCGCGCGTGCGCAGCGGTAGCGGCTTTCTGAGCACACCCTCGATCGCGAAAAACATCAGATGCCCGCCATCGAGCACCGGAATCGGCAGCAGATTGAGCAGCCCCAGGTTGATGCTGAGCAGCGCCATGACCCAGATGAAGTTGTTCGCGCCCTTACGGCCCTCTTCCCCCGCGACTTCGTAGATGGTGATCGGTCCAGATAGGGAGTCCCAGCTCAGGCGCCCCTGCAGCAGGCGCACGATGCTGACCAAAGTGAAGCGCGTGACGTCGACCGTCTCCTCGATGGCTTTTTCGAGCGCGTAGCGCAGCGGCGTCGGATGATCGACGCTTTCATGGGGCGCGAGCGGGATCCAGTGCTGCATCGGAATCACGTAGCGCGAAAAGGTTTGGCCGTACTGGTCGGTGAAATCCTCGCGACGGATCTGGAACGTGCCGCCGCGCACACGGCCGTCGCGCGCCGCCTGGTAATCGAGCCGGTGCTGCTTGTCCGGCGCGGCCAGCACGCGCTCGCAAAACGTGGACCAGGCCGGCACCGGCTCGTCGTCGAGCCGCAGGATCTTGTCACCTGGGCGTAGCCCCGCCTGGTACAGGTACGAGTCCTCCGGCACGATCGACAGATACAGGTCCGCCAGCTCGATGCCGGCGCGCTCGAGCAGAGTGCTACCCGCCGGGTCCGGCGTCAGCGCAACCACGCCGGACTCGAAAACGGCCATGTCGGCGAGGCCGCCGAGCGCATTCGGCACGTTCACCGGGCGCAGGTAAGTGACAGGCAGCGTCTCGCCCGCGTTCTCGGACAGAGCGCTCTGCAGATCCATGAAGCGGCGCACCGGCACCCCGCCGACGTTGGTGATGATGTCGAAGGTGCGCAGGCCAGCGCGATAAGCAGGCGAGTCGGGATTGGACACGCCGATCACCGCGGCCGGCGCGCTGGGCTGGATGCCAATGGTGCCGATGCGCTGGGTGACTTCGAGATCGCGTTGCTTCAGGTCCTGTTCACGACGCTCCACCGTCTCCTCGGTGGTGACCTCCACATCGACGTGGCGGTTGTCGCGAAACACCGTGAGCTTCAGCGGCCGGGCCGGGCTATTGCCGATGATGCGCTTGACCTCGTCGAAGGTGCCCACTTCCTGACCATCGATGGCCATGATGCGATCGCCAGGACGCAGCTTGCCGTCGGCGGGATGATTCGGCAGCACGATGCCGACGGTCGGTGGCAGGAAAGGCCCGTCCCCGATGAACACCGCGAAGTAGAGTAGCACCGGGAAGATCAGGTTCATGACCGGACCCGCCAGCACGATCACGATGCGCTTGAACACAGGCAACGATTCGAAGGTACGCTTGCGATCCTCCGGCAAGACCACGTCCGTCTTGGATGCTTCGAGCATCTTGACGTAGCCACCCAGCGGGAGGAGCGAGATACAGTATTCGGTCTCGCGGCCGCGCAGCTTCAGCACCTTGGGCCCGAAGCCCAGACTGAACGTAATGACCTTCACCCCGAACGCCTTGGCGAACAGGAAGTGCCCCAGCTCGTGAACGAAGATCAGCGAGCTGACGAGGATAACGGGATAAAGGAGATCCATCGTGGAGGCTGGTGAAGATGCTGACCAGACTCGTTAGCTGGGGCAGGGGCCCCGGCCCGACAAGACGCGTGAGTCTTGGAAGAACAGATCACGATCGGCGAGAGTAGGAGCCACCCACGAGACCAAACCGGCGAGGCCGGCACCTGCACGAGCTCGGTCCCGAGCAGTCGCAGGGCAGGGCTGAGCACCTGCTCGCCGAGGACACTGCAGGAAACGAGTTGAGTCATCAATCACGGGAAAGCACCAACCCTGGCGGGCGGACCGTAGCACCCAGCGCACGGGCGGCAAAACGGCGCGCGAACCTCGCCCAAAAACACAGCCGCACGGACTCGTCGTAACATGCTGTGACGCACATGACCAGCATTGTCGCGCAGAGCGCTCGAGCCTCCGAGATCTCACTCAATCAGCTGATGCTACCGGAGCACGCCAACGCGCTCGGCAACGTGCACGGCGGGGTGATCATGAAGATGGTCGACGAGGCCGGCGCGATCGTGGCCATGCGGCACGCGCAGCGACCGTGCGTGACGATCGCGATCGACTCGATGATGTTCAAGCAGCCCGTTCACGTCGGGCAGCTGATGGTATGCCAGGCGCGCGTCACGTACGTCGGCAAGACGTCCATCGAGGTACAGATCTTGGTCCACGCGGAGAACCTGCTCACGCGCGAGGTCACGCACACCAACTCCGCGTACGCGGTCTACGTCTCACTCGGTCCCGACGGCCGCCCCGCCCCCGCTCCCGCGCTCGTCCTCGAAACCGAAGAAGACAACCGCCTCCACGCCGAAGGCGCCCAGCGCCAACGCCTCCGCACCGCCCACTAACAGCCGCTGCACGTCGTCACACGATCGGATCAACAGGGAGGCGGGGAGACGGGGAGATTTTTTGGTTGGAACATCGCGGCGCGCTGTTCGGTTCCGTGAACGACTCTGCCAGCATGACGCCCGATTCGAACCCCACAAGCTCCCCGTCTCCCCGCCTCCCTGTTGGATTCCCAAGAAAGCCAATTAGGTCGGAATCACGCGAACAGGCCTTGCCACAGCCAGTCAGACCACAATTACCTAGCAATACCGCGCGGTTACGTGGGGTCCATGCACCGCGGAGCGCTTGCGACTACGTTCCGGGCCAAATCTCATGCTGACCTGGGTCGCCAAGAAGCTTTTCGGCACCTCCAACGAGCGCGCGGTGCGGCGCATGAAGCCGCTGGTCGTCGCCATCAACGAGCTCGAGAGCAAGATGCAGAAGCTCTCTGACGCCGAGCTCCAGGCCAAGACCGCGGAGCTCAAGGAGAAGCTCGACAACGGCGCGACCCTGGACGACATCCTGATCGAGTCATTTGCGGCGCTGCGCGAGGCCAGCAAGCGCACGCTCAAGATGCGCCACTACGACGTCCAGCTCATGGGTGGCATGGTGCTGCACCGCGGGTCGATCGCCGAGATGCGCACTGGCGAGGGCAAGACGCTGGTCGCGACGCTGCCCATCTATTTGAACGCGCTCGCCGGCAAGGGCGTGCATCTGATCACGGTCAACGACTACCTGGCCAAGCGCGACGCCGAGTGGATGGGGCGCGTCTACAAGTGGATGGGCCTGAGCATCGGCACCATCATCAATCAGCAGTCGGACGAAGAGAAGCGCGCCGCTTACAAGTGCGACATCTGCTACGGCCAGAACAACGAGTTCGGCTTCGACTACTTGCGCGACAACATGAAGGGCTCGGCCCTGGAGTACGCGCAACGTCAGCTGAATTTCGCGATCGTCGACGAGGTGGACTCGATTCTGATCGACGAGGCGCGCACGCCGCTGATCATCAGCGGTCCGGCCGAGGCCGCCAGCGAGAAATACAAGTCGCTGAACGAGGTGGTTTCGCGCCTCAAGAAGGACGAGCACTTCAACGTCGACGAGAAAGGCTTCAGCGCCACCCTGACCGACGAGGGCGTCGAGACCGTCCAGGCCATGATCGGCCTCAAGAACCTGTACGATCCGGTGAACGTCCAGGCGCTACACATCCTGAATCAGCTGCTGCGCGCCCACGCGCTCTACAAGCGCGACCAGCACTACATGGTGTCGCAGGACGGCAAGATCCTGATCATCGACGAGTTTACCGGCCGCGTGCTGGCGGGGCGTCGCTGGAGCGACGGCTTGCATCAGGCGGTCGAGGCCAAGGAGAACGTGCGGATTCAGGAAGAGAGCCGCACCATGGCCACCATCACCTTCCAGAACCTGTTCCGCCTCTACAAAAAGCTGGGCGGCATGACCGGTACTGCGCAGACCGAAGCGCAGGAGTTCAGCTCGACGTACAAACTGGACGTGATCGAGATCCCCACGAACAAGGACGCGATCCGCACCGACGATCACGACGTGGTTTACAAGACCGAACGCGAGAAGTTCAACGCACTGACCCGCGACATCATGAACCATCACGCCGAGGGCCGGCCAATCCTGGTCGGTACCACCAGCGTCGAGAAGAGCGCGGCGATCAGCCGGATTTTGAGCAAGAAGAAGGTGGAGCACGCGGTGCTCAACGCCAAGCATCACGAGAACGAGGCGTTCATCGTGGCGCAGGCGGGACGCAAAGGCGCAATCACGGTCTCCACCAACATGGCCGGTCGCGGCACCGACATCATGCTGGGCGGCAACCCGGAGATGATCGCCCGGCTCGATTTCAAGAAGCAGAACCGCGACGAGCTGGTGGAACCGGAAGCGTTCGCGGAGCTGGTGACCAAGTACGAAGGTGAGTGCAAGATCGAGCACGACGAGGTCGTCGAGCTCGGTGGACTGCACATCATCGGCACCGAACGTCACGAGTCGCGCCGCATCGACAATCAGCTGCGCGGCCGCGCGGGTCGTCAGGGCGACCCCGGCTACAGCAAGTTCTACCTCTCGCTCGAAGACGACCTGATGCGCATCTTCGCCGGCGATCGGGTCAAGAACCTGATGGATCGCATGGGCATGCCGGACGACGAGCCCATCGAGCACCCGCTGGTGACGCGCAGCATCGAGAACGCGCAGCGCAAGGTCGAAGAGCGCAACTTCGACATCCGCAAGAATCTGCTCGAGTACGACGACGTCATGAACGCGCAGCGCAAGACCGTGTACTCGCTGCGCCAGCAGCTGCTGCTCGGCCGCTACGCCCCCGAGGAGGTCGACGAGACCGGCAAGCCTACCGGCGAGACGCGCGACATTGCATTGGATCAGGAGATCTCGGACAAGGTCACGCCGATCATCGGGCAACTGGTGGGCGGCTATTGTGATCCACCGCTCGCGCCGAAGAAGGTGGATGGCAAGCTGGTGCCGCTGTCGACCGAGGACTTCGAGAAGGCCAGCAAGATCGTGGAGCTGACCTCGCTGCAGCACGACGCCTATCAGGAGTGGGGCGTGAAGCTGGAGCTCGAGGGCCGCAAGAACCTGACGCCGCTGCAGGTCTACGAGGAGCTCGCGACGCTGGTGCCGCGCGGCCTTTCCGAGCAGCGCGAGCGCGTGCTCGACCTGATCGATCGCGTGCTCTCGGCCATGGTCGAGGAGAGCTGTCCCGAGAACCGCCCGCCGGAGGATTGGGACTGGAAGGGAATCGCGGCTGCTTTCAAGGAACATTTCCAGCAAGCCCTGCCGCAGGAAGTGCTGGAGCTGGGCGACCCCGGCATGCTGGTGCGCGACCTGTACAAGCACGCCGAAGAGATCTTCAAGAAGCGCGAGCAAGAGGTCGGCGTCGAGCTGTTTCTACGCATCTTCCGCTTCATCTACACCGAGCAGATCGACGAAGCCTGGGTCGATCACCTCTCGAACATGGAGCACTTGCGCGACGGCATCGGCCTGCGCGGCTACGGCCAGCGTGACCCCAAGAACGAGTACAAGAAAGAAGGCTACAACCTATTTTTGAACATGATGGCCAAGGTCTCGAGCACGGTCCTGGTCAAGCTGTTCGAGGTGCAGATCCAACGTCAGGATCAGATCGCCGCGCTCGAAGCAGAGGCCGAAGCTCGTCACCACGCGGAGCTCGAGCAGGCTATCGCGCGGCATCCAGGCGAGGAAACCGACGACCAGGTGGCGGCGCTGGCCCAGATGCAGCGCATCGCCTCCGGTCAGGGCCCAGCGCCCCAGCCGGCGCGGGTGGCGAAGGCACCGGGCCGCAACGATCCGTGTCCTTGCGGCTCTGGTCAGAAGTTCAAGAAATGCCATGGCGCCCTGCTCGAGGGAGATGGCGGCGGCGACGACGAACCGGAAGAAGAGCAGCCGCGGGCGTGATCGAAGTCGAGGCGCTGACCAAGGACTACGGCACCGTCCTGGCGGTGCGGGACGTCACGTTCTCGGTCGGTCGCGGCGAGGTCGTCGGCTTCCTGGGCCCGAACGGCGCCGGCAAGAGCACGACGCTACGCATCCTGGCCGGATTCCTGGGCGTCACGTCGGGCAAGGTCCGTATCAACGGTCACGACATCGCCGAGGAGTCGCTTCTGGCGCGCGCATCGCTCGGTTACATGCCGGAGGCGGCGCCGCTCTATCCGGAGCTGCGCGTGCGCGAATACCTGGAATTTCGGGCCCGATTGAAGCGCGTGCCGCGCGCCAAAAGGCAAGCAGCGGTGGCCCGCTCGCTTCACCGGGCGCGGCTCGGCGACGTCTCCGAAACCAGCATCGGCCATCTTTCGAAAGGTTATCGGCAGCGCGTCGGCCTGGCTGACGCGCTGGTCGCCGACCCGCCGCTCTTGATCTTGGACGAGCCGACCGCAGGACTGGATCCGAATCAGGTGCGCGAGGTGCGCGCGCTGATCAAGGAGCTTGGCACCGATCATACGGTGCTTCTCTCGACGCATATCCTGTCGGAGGTCGAGGCAACGTGCCAGCGAGCGCTGGTGATCGATCGCGGTCGGCTGGTGGCCCAAGGCAGCCTGGAGGAGTTGGCACGCGGACGGCGCTCGAGCGAGCTGCAGCTGGTGCTACGTGATCCCGGGCACCGCTTCATCGAGCTGCTTGGCGGCCAGCCGGGCGTGCTGGCGGTAGAAACGCTCCCGCCCGCTACGCTGCCCAACTCTGACTACGTTCGAGCGCGTGTCACCGTCGCGGAGCAGGAGTCGCCGCTCGAGCTGAGCGAGCGACTGGTGCGCCGCCTGGTCACGGCCGGCCTGGAAGTCGCGAGCATTTCGCAGGAGACGGCCTCGCTCGAGCAAGTGTTCGCGGAGCTGACTCGAGACGAGGCAGGATGAGCGGCTTTTTCGCGATTTTTCGGCGCGAGATGCTGAGCCTGTGGGTGACGCCGCTGGCCTGGGTCTTGCTCGGCGTGTTCCTGCTGCTGCAGGGCGGCATCTTCTATTCGATCATCGTGCACTTCGCGAGCTTCGCCGACCTGTCGGTCGACGACGGACCGCTCAGCACCTACTTCGGTCAGAGCTCGGTGTTTCTGATGATGACACTGCTCTTGGTCTGCCCAGCGCTCAGCATGCGCCTGTTCGCGGAGGAGCGGCGCAGCGGCACCATCGAGCCGCTCTTGACCGCGCCGGTGGGCGCGGCAGGTGTGGTGCTCGGCAAGTTCACGGCCGCGCTGGTCAACTACGCGGCCATGTGGCTACCGACGCTGCTCTACGTGGTGATCCTACGTAAGACCGGGCACGTCGACTGGCCGGTGGTGCTGTCGAGCTACCTCGGACTATTGCTGGTAGGCGCTCAGTACCTCGCGATCGGAGTCCTATCCAGCTCACTCACCAAGAGTCAGTTCGTGGCGCTATTGGTGACCGTGCTGCTCCAGTTCGGACTGTTCGTGTTCGGGATTGGTGAGTACATCTTCGACCCAGGCCTGCTCCGCGACGTGTGCGCGCACGTGTCGCTGGCTGGTCACATGGAGGACTTCGCCAAGGGCATCGTGGACAGCCGCCGCGTGCTCTACGACCTGAGCCTGGCGACTTTTTGCCTGTTTTTGACGATCAGAGTCGTCGATTCGTGGAGGCGTGCGTGAAAAGCTGGTGGGTTCTACCCTGGTTGGGGGTACTGGCGGCGGGCGTGCTGCTGGTGAACCTCAACGTGCTGGGCGCGCGTTGGTACAAGCGCTGGGACCTGACCAGCGATCGCCTGTACACGCTATCGGGTCCGACGCGCGAGCTCTTGAGGTCGCTCGACCGACCCGTCGACGTGACGGTCCTGCTCAGCAACAGCGATCCGCTGACACCGAGCGTCCGGCACATGCTCGAATCCTACGCAACCGATACTCGGCAGCTGCGCGTGCGCTACGTCGATCCGGATCGCAGCCCGGCCGAATTCCTGGCCGTTCAGCAGAAGTATCAGATCCTGGCCGGCAAGGCGGAGGACGGGCGCATCGTGACCGATGCCGCCATCGTGGTGGCCTGGGACGACGCCGGCGCGTCAGAAGGTGGCGCTCACTGGTTCATCACCGCGGACGAGCTGGTGCATCTGGACGAGGACTCCGGCCGTTCTCGCCCCGCGCTCGAGCAAGCGCTCTCGAGCGCGCTCGCCAATGTACGCCGCACTGAAAAAGCCAAGCTGTGCTTCAGCGCCGGCCACCTCGAAACCAGCCTGGACGACGCGGGTCCAGAGGGCCTGAGCGAGCTGAAACAGCGCCTACTGAAGAACAACTACACGGTCGAGACCGTCGATTTGACCGCGCCGCAGCTGCGCCTCGAGGACTGCAGCGCGCTCGTGGTGGCGGCACCGAAGCGCGAGCTCGGCAGCGAGGCCGCGCAGCGGGTCGGCGAATACGTCAAGGTCGGCGGCAGCGCGCTGCTGCTGCTACCGCCGACTCTGGGTGACGACAAGGTGCGCCCCACGGGCCTGGAAGCCATGCTGTCTTCCGCCGGTATCACGCTCGGGCAGGACGTAGTGCTGGAACGCGACGCTGAGCAGCGCCTGCCGCGTGGTTCCGGGGAGCTGTTTTTTGCGAAGCTGCTGCCGCACGCCGTGACGCGCGGCGTGCGGCACGAAGACGAAAAGCTCTCGTCGCGCGTACTGGTGGTGCAGGCCCGCTCCTTGAGCGTGACGGGGTCGGAGGCAGGCGCAAAGCTGCTGCTGCAGTCGAGTGAGCAGGCTCTATCGCTCAAGGAGCTGAGCGCGCTCGCTGACTCGGGCAGAATCAGTGAGCTCGAGGCACAGAGCCCGCACAAGAGCTTGGGCCTGGCGGCGGCGTGCCAGCTGGGGCGGCCACCCGGCGGCAAGCTGCGCGGCGACGGGCGCCTGTTCGTGACAGGTGCCAGTAATTTGGGCTGGAATCGCAACTTTCACGATCCGGCGCTCTACGGCAACCAGAGGCTGATCGAGAACGCCATCAGCTGGATTGCGTCGCACCCGGTCATGATCAGCGTGCCCGAAAAGTCGGAACGCGAACTGGGGCTGTCGCTGAGCGAGGAGTCCCTGGGCGAGGTCGCTCGCTATGTGCTGCTCTACATGCCCGGCTCGGTCGCGCTGCTGGGCGCCTTCGTGCTCCTACGCCGCCGCAACGCCGAGAAGAGGTCGCGCGCGGTCGGGGAAGCCAAGGGCTGAGGATGCGACGCCAGCTGATCGTCAACGCCGCGCTCGTGGCGCTCGCGCTCGGCACGCTGGCAGCGGTGTGGGCGACTCGAGATGCCCCCACCACGTCCAGTCTCGCGGCGCGCAAGGACAAGCTGCTTCCGACCTGGGACCGGGATGCGGTCACGCGCCTGGTTCTACGTCGTGAAGGTCGGGAGCTCGAGCTGATCAAGGACAGCGGCGTGGCTGGAGGCTTCCGTATCGTCAAACCCTGGGCGGAACCGGCAGACGCCGCGACCGTCAGCGCGCTGCTCGGTTCGCTGGAGCTTGCCTCCGCGCTTCGACCGGCCGCTGAGGTCTCGCGCGACAGCTCCGGCCTCGCGGCGCCGAGCCTGGAAATTCGGCTCGAAATGGCCGGTAAACGCCAGGTCATCGCGCTCGGCAGCGCGGCGCCCGCCCCGCCAGGCGCGCGCTATCTGGAGCTTACGAGCCACGACGGCCCGCAACGACGCTACGTGATCAGCAAGGGCCTGGTCACCGAGCTCGATCTGCCGTGGAGCAAGTTTCGGGAACCGCGCCTGCTCGAGTACGGCAAAGCGGAGCTGGCCAAGATCCAGATCGAAGGTCCAGCCGGCAAATGCGAGCTCGAGCAGCGCAGCCCCGGCGTCTTCTACTGGCATTCGGGCGGGGGGGCAGAGCTGGCCAATCCGGATACCGTGGAAAGAGTCGTGACGGCGCTGTCTCGCTTCTCGAGCGAGGAGCTGGTCGAGCCTGATGTCGCCCGCGCTGGGCTCGGAGCCCAGGCCTTGCGCATTCGACTCGAGCTGAAGGAGTCCCGCTTGTCTCCGATAACGTTCACGCTCGGTGGCCAGTGTGGGGCCGGCGCCGACATGACGTTCGCGCTGCGCGAACGTCATGGCCAGAGCGCCCGAGCCGGTTGTGTCCCGCGGGAGCTGGGCGAAGCCTTGAACGTGACTCCGGAGTTACTGGTGCTCAGCCGGCCGTTTGCGGCTCGCATGGACGAGGTGGAGGAGCTGCGCATCACTCGGGGGGATGCCAAATTGGAGCTCGCCCGCAAAGGAGCGGCTTTCCTGCTGCGAGCCCCCGGCTCTGGGGAGGTGCCGCTCGATACCGGCAACCAGCGTCTGGCCGCGTTGCTCGGCGCCCCAGGTCGCATCATGCGCGAGCCCAAGCTGGCCGCGCTGGGGCTCGAACCGGCGGGCGGCGAGGTCGTGATTCGAACCGCCGCGGGCGATAAGTCTGGGGCCCTCACCCAGCGCGTCGCCGTGGGCAAGCCGCAGACGGACGGCACGCTGTGCCTGAGGCGCGAAAGCGATGCCGTCGTGCTGTGTCTCGAGGCCGACGCGGCGCGCGCCTTCGAGCCGGATGCCTCGCTGCTCCGCAGCCTGCAGTTGCTCAGCTTCGCAGCCTCGGATGTCTCCACACTGAGCGTCGTGACAGTCGGGCTCGAGCAGAGCGTGCGGCGCACGCCCGATGGCGGCTTCGAGCTCGAAAAGCCTGCCGGCTTTCGCCACGACGGCACGCTGCTCTTGGACTTGATCCAGACGCTCGGCACGTTGCGGGCCGAGCGCTGGGTGTCGGCGCGCTCCGACGCGAGTCACGGGCTGACCCCACCGCGCAGCCGCGTGAGCATCGAGCTGAGCGGCGACGGGGCCACGCAGCGCCGTGAGCTCTCGATTGGGGCGAAAACGCACGAAGGCTTCTTCGCCAGCCTCAGCCCGGATCCGGGCGTTTTCGTGCTGGCGCGCGCGACCGTGCTGGATCTCGAGCAACTGCTGCTCGAGCGCGCTCTCTGTCCATTCCCAGCGTCCGAGCTGCGCCGCATCGAGATCGAGCTCCGCTCCGCGCAGAAGCGAGTGCTGCTCGAGCGCCGTAACGAGGTCTGGCGGGCGCCCGGCTTGTCCGCCGAGCGAGCCCGCGAGCTCGGCGAAACGCTCGCCGCGCTACGGGCGGAGGTGGCGCTGCACGTGGGAGCTGAAAGGCGCGAAGAGGGCCTGGCCGCGCCCGGCCTGGTCGTCACCTACGTGGGCGTTCGTGAGGACGAAGCGCGGCGGCTGCGCATCGGTAAGGCCTCGAGCAGCACCGGGCAGAGCGTCGCGTTCGCGCGGCTCGACCGCGTCGATGCGACCTTTGCGCTGTCCGGGTCGACTGCGTCCGCGCTCCAGAGCTTCTGAGAGCTGCTATACCGAGCCGCCATGACCGAAAGCCCGCGCCCTCTTGCTGTCCTGGTAGCCGTCAGGTTGCCCGACACCGACGCGGCCAGCAGCGACGCCAGCCTCGACGAGCTACAGCGGCTAGTGACGACCCTGGGTTACACGGTCACGGCGCGCGTGGTGCAGGCCCGCACGAGCCTGGCGCCAGCCGCGGTCATCGGAGAAGGCAAGCTGCAAGAGCTGGCAGCCCTGACCGGCGGCACCGGCAGCGCGCACCCAGTCTTGCCGCTGGCCCAGCGCGCCAAGCAGGACCAGGCCGAACCGGAGGAGCGCAGCGTCCCGGATCCGCCGATCGCGCTGGTCGCCGTCGACCACGACATCTCGCCGAGCCAGCTCAGGAACTTGGAGCGCGCCTGCGCTGTGCCGGTGCTGGATCGCAGCGGCACCATCATCGAGATCTTTCATCGCCACGCGCGCAGCCGCGAGGCCAGGCTAGAGGTCGAGATCGCACGGCTGGCCTACGAGGCCCCGCGCCTGCGCGAGTCCCCGCGCGGCAAAGAGAAGCAACACCTGCGCGGCGCTGGTGATTCGGCGCTGGAGATCGATCGGCGCCGGATTCGCGATCGCATCGCCGAGCTGAGACGTGAGCTGGCAGCCATTGCCCGTGAGCAGGCCGTCCGGCGCCAGCACCGCCGCGGGGCGCGGCGTGTGGCGCTGGTCGGCTACACCAACGCCGGTAAGTCCTCGTTGATGCGCTCCCTGACCAGCAGCGACGTGCACGTCGAAGACAAGCTGTTCGCCACACTCGACACCACCGTGCGCGCGCTCGCGCCGCCCGCAAAGCCGCGCATCCTGGTCAGCGACACGGTCGGTTTCATCAAGAAACTGCCGCACGACCTGGTAGCCAGTTTCAAGTCGACGCTCGACGAAGCGCTGGAAGCCTCGTTGCTCCTGCACGTGGTCGACGCCTCCGACCCGGACTTTCACGAACAAATGGTGGTGACGCGCGCGGTGTTGTCCGACATCTCGGCCGACCACGTTCCGAGTCGGGTAGTGATGAACAAGGTCGACCGGCTGCCTGCCGAGCGTCTAGCGCAGCTCGCGGCCGAGCTGCCCGATGCCTGGTTCATCTCCGCCAGGAGCGCAGACGACGTGGCGCGCGTGCGTGCGTCGATCATCGACTTCTTCGAGTCACGCTACGAAGAGCTGGAGCTCGTAGTCCCCTACGATCAACAAAAGCTGCTGTCCGAGATGCACGAGTTGGGGCGCGTCGTCTCCGAGCAGTTCGAGGACGAGGCGGTGCGGGTTCGCTTTCGCAGCGACCCGGAGGTTTTGAGCTCGTTCCGAGCGCGCTTGCGATTAACCGCAGGTACGCTCGGGTAGCCCATGTAGTCCTCGCCTCACCCACAAAGACAGCTGGCGAACGTCAACGAGCGGCGGTCCTCATCGACGCTCACGCTGACTCGATTTGGAGCGCTGGACAGGCTTGCGATCCTCGAGCGTGATGGCCCAGCGTTCGTGATCGCGCCAGCGACCACCGATGCGCAGGTAGCGTGGCGAAAGGCCCTCCAAGCGGAAGCCGGTCCGGCGTACCAGCGAAATCGATCTAGTGTTCCGCGGCTGGATGTTGGCCTCCAGCCGGTGCAGGGCGAGCTCACCGAAGGCGCGTGCGATCACGAGCTCGAGCCCCGCGCTCATGTAACCCTTACCAGCATGAGGCGAGAGCGCGTAGTAACCTAGGCACGCGCTCTGGAAGGAGCCGCGCACGATTTCGCTCAGGTTGATCACGCCGCAGATCTGGGCCAGGTCATCGCACACGAAGTACTTGACCTGCCGCGGCCCGCTGCGTTCCTTGAGGTACAGTCGGTATTCGGCCGAGGAGCTGGGGGCGGTGACCCAGCTGCCGTGCAGCCTCCGGCTGCGCACGACCGCCGCCAAGAATTCCTGCTCGTGCCGGGGCGCGGGCGTCTCGAGGAAAACGAGCATGATCGATAACGCTAGGCCGAGGGCACGGTAGGGGTGAAGGCGGAGGCTGTCTCGAGCCGTATCAAGACCCAGACAGGTTGTTCTAAGTGCAGATATTCAAACCAATTTCTGCCGCAGTGGGCACGTAAGGCAAACCTAGCTCATGGAGAGCGCGAACCGCGAGCCGGCAGCGACCAAAACTTGCAGGCAGGAATGCGAGCGGCCAGAGTTTTCGCTGAAATGCGCGCTTTGCTCCGGGCCGCGGACACTCTGGCGGGTTAGACCAACGGTGATGACTTACTTCTCAAAGCGCCCGCCTGGGCGGGGCCGCGCGGGCGCCCTACTGGGCCTGGGGCTCGGGCTCCTGGCGGCGCTTCTGCCCGGCCCCGCACAGGCACGGGCCGGCGGCATCGCCGTAAGCGGCTGTCAGAGTTGTCACGGCGCACCCGGGAGCGCCATGCTATCGATGACTGCGAGCCCGGTGGTGTTTCAGCCGGGCGAGCGCGTGGAGCTCACGCTCAGCATCAGCGGCGGGTTTGCCAATGGCGGCGTCTACCTCCACACCGGGGACGTGGGGGATCTGCAGACCATCGCCAACCAAGGGCTGACCGAGGTGTCGAGAGGCCTGGTGCACAACCAACCGAAGCCGGGTAGCGGCGGCACCGTGCAGTTTCGCTTTGCCTGGGTGGCACCGAACGCACCAGGCGGGGTGCGCTTCAACGTGTACGCGCTTGGCGGCAACAACAACGGCCGCAACTCTGGGGACGCGGGTATCGCTGGCTATTTCGACTTCGTCTTCGGCTGCTCCGGCAAGACCTACTACATGGACGGCGACGCCGATGGCATCGGCCTCGACAGCATCTCCATGCTGTGGTGCGACACCGGGCCGCCCATGGCCTACGCGGAGGCCACGGGCGACTGTGACGACTACCGCAAGACCATCTTCCCGGGCGCTCCCGAGCTCTGCAACATGCGCGACGACGACTGCGACATGCAGATCGACGAGGAGGCGCTGCCGGTCGACCTCTGGCCAGACGCGGACGGAGACGGCTACTACGACGCCCGCACCGAAAAGGTGGGTGAGCCGAAGGTCGGCTGCGCCGGCCTCAAGGGCTGGGCAGCCTACCCGGGCGACTGCCAGCCGGAGGACCCGCTGATCTACGACGAGGCGGAGGAGGTGTGCAACAACGTCGACGACGACTGCGACGGGGATGTCGACGAGCGGGTCCGACCCACTTGCGGTGAGGGCTGGTGTCGTCGCGAGGCGCCGGGCTGCGACCTCGAGTACTGCATGCCCGGTGAGCCGATGAAAGAGACGTGCAACTTCCTCGATGACGACTGTGACGGCCTGACCGACGAGGACTTGGACCTATGTCCGGAAGGCCAGACTTGCGCGGCGGGTACCTGCGCGGATTCCGATACGGTGGCTTTGGATCCGATGAACCCGCCCGGAGGCACTGCGGGCAGCGGCGGGAGTGCGAGCAGCAGCGGCAGCTCCACCGCTAGCGGTGGCAAAAGCTCCTCGTCGTCGGGCGATTCGTCGGGCTGTGCGTTCGGGACGCGAACCAGCCATGCGGCGCTCGCCGCGCTCGGTGCGCTGATCGCAGCGTCACTGCTCAGGCGCCGGCGCGGCGCCCGGCTCAATTGAGCGCGTCGCTCTTCTTCTGACTCCAGATCGAGTCCCAGTTATCGCGGTAGCGGTCGGTGGCGACCTGGGCGGGTCCCTTGCGGCGACTCGAGCTGCGCCCACTCGAAGGGCTGGCCGCCTCGTTCAGCGGCGGCTTGTAGTGAACCTGGACATCGCACAGCAGCGGGCAGCTCGGTCGCGGCTTGAGCGACACCAGCTCACCGTAAATCGGCTTGCCCTCTTGCACTGGCGAAAGCGCGCCCGCCTCCACACTCTCACCGCGCCGCCGGATCACGTGTACCGAACCGTCAGCACCGACCGAGTGAATCAGAGCGACGTCGCCACCAGACTTGTCCGCTGCGGGAGCGGCCGGAGCGGGCACGGACGCGGGCTTATGGCTTTTCATGAACGGGATCTGGATAGGTGTACCACGAGCCGTGCCCAGTCGCCCATTTCTCACATTCCGGCGTCTCGTTGTCTTTTGGGGCGCGGTCCCGTTGTTGGTTGGGGCCCTACCCAACCGGCCCCAAAAGGCACGCTTGCTCACATTCCGATCGCAGTGCGATAGACCCAACCCTGGTTGCCTTTGGCGTCGTACTTCACGCGGAACCAATCGCCGCTCTTGCCGGTGACGACCACTCGCGTCCCGCTGAGCACCCGTGCCCGCACTTCCCCATCGCGTGCCGGCGCCGCGCGTACCAGGGCTACATCCCAGCTCACGGTGGCGCGGCCGCTAGCCGGTGTGGCCTCGACGTCGACCGAAGCGCTCGACGCATTGGCCGGCTCATAGCCGCTGGCCTTACTGGCCTTGCCGGGCGACGTAGCCAGCAGCTCCAGGCGATAGAACAACGTGTAGAGCTCTTGCTCGTGAGGGATACCGACCAGAGAAACGTTAGCGAAACGCGCGCGCGCGCACGAAACTAGCTTGTCCACGGCGTCTTGCTCGAGCGAGGTGCTCTTGCCGCTCTGGATGCTCTTGATCTTATCCCCTCGGAAATCGAGCTCGAACCCGAGCGAGAGCACGCCGCTTGCCTCCTCCGTCCCTGGACAGGCAGTGAGCTCGCGCAGATGTTCGCGAGCCACGCGATCGAAATCCACGCGATCACACGCCTGGACGCGCTTACCGTGCTCGTTCTTGCAGCTCGCGACCTGCACATCGCTGACCAGAACTCGCTCCGGAGGCATCTCTCCGCTGGCAGAAGGCGGGGGCGGCGGCAGGGCCTCGCCTCCCGCCGGCTTCTCCTCGAGCGGGGCGCCGGTCAGCTGGCGCGCCGACGCTTCGACGGCGGCCGGCACCGGTACGCCGGGCACGAGCTTCACGCCGGCCAGCCGGGGCCACGCGATGCCAATGGCGAAGCCGACGACCGCAATAACGCCGACCCGCCCCAGCTTGATGCCGTCCTCCTGGGAGCCAGGCACCTCGACTTTCACCGGCTGTCGCTTTTCGGTCGCCAGAGCCATTAGAAACCTCGCACAGACGTAGCACGGCCGGCGGCGCCGCTCTCGGGCGGAAGCGCGGGCTCAGCGAAGCCAGCAAAAGGCCGGAGATTTCCGGCACTCGGTCTCGCCCCTGGAAACCGCGCTTGGATTTGAGCAGGATGGGCCTTCGAGGGTCATGAAGGTCTGCCAGCCGTGCAAGCTGAAGTATCCGAACGACAGCACGGCCTGCTTCCTGTGCGGTGGTCCGCTCTCGGCGCTGCAGGACCCGCTGATCGGGACAACCATCGCAGGTCGTTACTTGATCGAGGAGGCGATCGGCGAGGGCGGCATGGCCACCGTCTACGCGGCCCGGCATCGACTGGTCGATCGCCCCTGCGCGGTCAAGGTCATGAATCCTTCGCTGGCCAAGAACGAGGTGATCCGCGAGCGCTTCCGGCGCGAGGCCAAAGCCGCGCAGAAGCTGGCACACCCGAACATCATCGAGATCTTCGATCAGGGGGAGACACCCGAGGGCAGCCTGTACCTGGTGATGGAGATCTTGGAAGGGCAGACGGTGGCGGACCTGCTCGAGAAACAGGCCCAGGTGCCGCTCGACCGCACGCTGTCGATCGCGATCCAGATCGCCCGCGCCCTGGCGCGCGCGCACGACCTGGAGGTGATCCACCGCGATCTGAAGCCGGAGAACATCTTCCTCGCTGAAGGCACCGGCGGCTTCGATCGGGTGAAGTTGCTGGACTTCGGCATCGCGCGCTCGATGCAGGACACTCGCCTCACTGGCGCCGGTGAAGTGTTCGGCACGCCCCAGTACATGGCGCCCGAGCGCATTACCAGCATCGACGCAGGCCCGGGCGCGGATCTGTACGCGCTGGGCGTGATTCTGTACGAGATGCTATGCGGCACGCTGCCGTTCGACGCGGCGGACGTCACGACCTACTTCATCAAGCATTTGAAGGAGATGCCACCGCCGCCACGCAAGCGCGATCCATCGATCCCCGAGCAGATCGACAAGCTCATCATGGAGATGTTGGCCAAGGATCCCAAGGATCGGCCGGTGGACGCGCACCGCGTGCACGCAGATCTGCTCTCGATCGCTGGGGCCATCGGGGTGCGGGTGCCGGGCGAGGCGTTCAGCGAGCCCTCGTCGCGCGGACCGGCCAAGACCTTGCCGCCGGTCGCGATCGATCAGTGGGTCAAGCGCACCGCCGTGTTCGAGCGCATGCTGGCCAAGGCGTACCTGGGCGCGCGTCCGGCGGAGATCGAGCATCTGTTCGGCGAAGTCAAGCGCCTGGTGCGCGAGATTGGCGACCTACGCTCCAAGGCCGTCGCGGATCAACGCACGCTGGAGTCGATCGAGGCGGGCGGGCGTGATACGCGCCAGCGCTTCGGTCACGCAGTGGACGCGCTGGGCGTCGACGCGAGCCACGCCCGTGACGAGCTGAAAGCGGCGATGGCCCGCTCCACCGCCGCGCAGGCCACACTGGCCGAGCCGCGTGAGGCCATGAGGGAGGCCATGGCCGAGATTCTGCGCTGGGAAGGGCGCTCCGCCCTGCAGGAACCATATCGGGAGCTGGCTGCCGCCTACCGTGCGGCAGCAGACATTACCGATCGCTGGCTGAAGGCCAAGAGCGCGCTGCAGGCCGCAGAGCGCGAGACCGCGCAGCGCAAGACGGAGGTGGACGATCTGGAGTTTCAGATCAAGGAGCTGCGCGCGGCCTTGGCGGCTCAGAGTGAAGGGCAAGAGCGCGAAGAGGAGAAGTTCCAGCGCGGCGTGAGCGAGGCAGGCAAGCGCGCCGACGAGCTCGACCGCGAGCTGCTGGACATCGCCACACGCTTCTGCGCACCGCTCAGGCACCGTCCCGAGCTCTCGGATCTATTCCATGAGCTGGAAGCAGATGCCGCCGCCTAGCCAGTGGCCCTAGAGGGGAGAAGGCGCGTGCCTCCTCCCCCAGGACAGGGTCTAGGAGGCTGGGGTTGAAAAACACCAGTCTCCTAGAGAATCCCTCTGATTTTGCCCGAATGATCAGCTAGGCCCAGTTAGCAGCGCCCAGCTGGGCTTCGCACGACCATGTTTCCCCAGCGCCGTAACGGCCCAGACGAACAGGGAGGGGGGAGGCGGGGAGTTCTCGAGCGAGATCTTGGCGCCGCGTTTGATCGACGATCGCGTCGCGTTGTACGAGTTCGTAGAAGGCAACGCGAATGATGCAACGCTGCGGCGCCCAACCAATCTCCCCGTCTCCCCGTCTCCCTGTTGATTCCAGGAAGACTCGACAACCTTTCAGGTGGCCAGCAGCCTCAGGCGTCAACGGCGCGACTGCGTTACCTAGAGACGACCAAGAGCTCAGGGACGGCGCCGCGGCGCGAGGCGATCGAATTGATGGATCGGCGTACGTGGACGTCGGAGGCCTGGTACGTCTTGTACAGGGCGCGGGTCTCGGGCGTCGCGGAGTTCGAAAGGACTACCGAAACGCCGCGTTTGACCAGCTTGCCGAACAGCTTGGCCAGGCGCTCGTGCTCGGCGAGGCCGAAGGCATCCGAATGATAGGCGGAGAAGCTGGCGGTCTTGGAAACCGGTAAGTACGGCGGGTCGAGGTAGACGGCGTCACCGCGCTGCGCCCCCGCGCAGCTCTCTTCGAAATCGGCCACCTTGATGGTCACCTCTTGGAGCGCCATGGCAGCCGCGCTCAGCCGCTTCGCATCACAAATCTTGGGGCGCTTGTAGCGACCGTAGGGCACGTTGAAACCACCACTGGAGTTGACGCGATAAAGCCCATTGTAACCGGTCTTGTTAAGGTAGATGAGCCGCGCAGCGCGCGCGATGCGATCGCCGCCTCGCTCGGCGCGAATCTCGTAGTATTCCGCTTCGCTGGTCTGGTGCTGCAGCACTTCCAGCTTCTTGAGCAGCTTGACCAAGTCGTCACGCACCACGGTGTAGAGGTTGATGAGCTCCTTGTTCTTGTCAGTGATGACCGCATGCTGGAAGCGCTGCTCTTCGGCCAGCGCCAGAAACACCGCGGCTCCGCCCACGAACGGCTCGTAGTACGTCCCGATGCGCTTCGGCAGCTCCTTCAGGATCCGGGGCACCAGGCTACGCTTTCCTCCCGCCCACTTCAGGATTGGGCGAAGCCGCTCAGACATCAGGCGCCTGGCTAGCACAGCTTGGTTCAGGCGTCGCTACGCTCTTGGCGGATTTCGAGGCGCTTCATCATCTTCTGCAGACCGAAGCGCGAGAGACCGAGCAGCTCCGCCGCCCGCGTCTGGTTGCCGTCGGTGCGGCGCAGGGCGGCGCGCACCAGGTCGGCCTCCAGCTCGTCGACGCGGCCACGCAGGTCAAACTCGCTGCCCGCCCGACCCGGTCGCGAGGCTTGCGCGATTTCACGGCTCAAATGCTCGAGCCGAATGTTGTCGTCCGACAGCACCAGCGCGCGCCGCACCTCGTTCTCGAGCTGCCGCACGTTGCCGGGCCAGCCGAAGGATGAGAGTGCGTCGAGCACGGCGCGCTCCAGCAAGACCTTGCGCCCCGGCGCGTGCAGCTTGAGGAAATGCTGCACCAAAACGCTCACGTCTCCATAGCGCTCTCGGAGCGGGGGCACCCGCACACTGATCACGTTGAGCCGGTAAAGTAGATCCTCTCTGAACTTGCCCGCCGCGACCAGGGCGCTCAGATCGCGATGCGTCGCCGCGATCACCCGCACGTCCACGTGCCGCACGCTTTCCGACCCGACCGGCCGCACTTCCCCACTCTGCAGCACGCGCAGCAGCTTGGTCTGCATGCCCACGCTCATCTCGCCGATCTCGTCCAAAAATAGCGTGCCGCGATCCGCGACCTCGAACAGACCGGCGCGCGAGCGCTGGGCACCCGTGAACGCGCCACGCACGTGGCCGAACAGCGTCGATTCCAAGAGCGGCTCGGGGATGGCCGCGCAGTTCTCGGATACGAACGGCGCCTTGGCGCGCGCGCCGTTGTGATGAATCGCGCGCGCCACCAGCTCCTTGCCCGAACCCGATTCGCCGAGCAGCATCACTGGCACATCGGTGGCGGTCACGCGATCCACGACCTTGAGCATGACGCGCACCGCCTCGCTCTTGCCCACGATCGCGTCGTAGGAAAAGCGCGTCTCGCGCGCGTCGCGGACGCGCGACAGCTCGCGCTCGGCCACGTCGAGCTCTGCCTCACGGCGCGAAAGCTCCACGTCCAGGCGCTGTTTGGCGCGCTCGGCGCGGCGCGCCGCACGCCGCAGCAGCAATTGATCGCGCGCGTCGGCGATGGCCAACGCCGCCAGTGTCGCCACCAGCCGCACCCACGACAGCTCGCGCGCCCCGAAGGCGCCGCGCCGCACGCGGTCGTCCAGGTAGACGACGCCCAGCGGCTCGCCGCGCGCGACCAGCGGCACCGCCAGCACACTGCGCAGCTTCAACGCGTGCACGGAATCGTGCACCTCCGGCAAGTCACCGGCCGCGTCGACCGCCACCACCGGCCGGCCCTCCGAAAGCGCGCGCTCCGCTAGCGATGTGCTGAGCTCCAGCTGCGCGCCGCTCAGATCAGCCTTGCCGATGTTGCGTGCCGCGCGCGGTCGCAGTCGCCCGCCCGGCGCCTTGAGCAGAAGCAGTCCACGTTCCACACCAGTCCAGAGCACCAGCGCGTCGAGCACCTGGTCGAGCAGCGGCCGGAGCCGCTCACGGTGGCCGAGCGCGCGCACCAGCGCTTCCACGTCCGCCAGCTGCTGCGGTGAAAAACCTTCGGCGCCGCTCGGCGCCTCCTGCGAGCGAGCCAGCCAGGGCAGCGCCAAAATCGCAGGCCGGAGCTGCTCCGGCGCGCGACGCAGCAGCTCACGCCCCGCATCAGCCACCGCTTCCGTGAAGTGGCGCGCGGCCGCGCCATCGCCTAACCGTGCGGCCAGCTGCGCCCCGGCGAAGAGCGCCGGGCCGCGCACGCCGACGGGGGTAACGGTACGCGACAGCGCCTTCAGCTCGCCGAGCACTATTTCGGCCCGTTCACCGGACGCTCGTTCGGCGAGCGCCTGGGCACGCGCGCCCCACCATTCCAGACGCGCGTCCACTGCGGCCTCGGGGCGCCGCGCCAGCGCGTCGCTTGCAACCAGATCGGGCTCCTTGCCATGAGCGAGCAGGCGCGCACTACAGCGTAGCTCGTCATCGGCATCCAGATCGAGCAAGGATCGAGCGCGCTCCACGTGCTCTAGCGCGTCCGCATCGGTTTCGGCGACATCGCACAGCACGATGTGCGCGTAGGCGCGACAGCGGCGATCACCAGCGGACTTGGCGCGCGCCATGGCCTCTTCCGCGGACTGACGCGCGTCGAGCTTCGCGCCGGCCGAGCTGTAGGCCGCCGCAACCGACAACACCGCGCGCGCCGCTTCCGCACCTCGCCCGAGATGCTCGAAAAGCAAGAGCGCCCGACCCGCCGCCTCCAAGGCCTCCCCCAAATCACCGACGTCCGCTGCGGCGGCGGCGACGCCGGTGGCGTAGGTCGCCTCCTCCAGGATCGCGCCGGCCCGCGCGGCGAAATCGCACGAACGGCGAAACGCTGCCAGAGCTTGCTCGGGCTGGCCCAGCGCGTGGGCGATCACCCCGAACAGGCTCTCGGCGCGCGCGCGCTGCTCGTCGGATCGCGCGAGCAGTCGGGCTCGCTCGGCGTCGCGCGTGGCCTGTTTGGGCTGGCCACGGCGCAGCGCCAAGAGCGCCTGAGCCTCCGCCGTGTGGGGCGTATCGGGCTGGCCTGCCAGCTGGCGCTCCGCTTCCTCGAGCTGTCCCCGATCGAGCGCGGCGCGTCCGCGCAGTGCCGCCGCCCGCGCGCGAAGCTCGGCGGGAGCGTCGCCTAGGCCTTCGAGCAGCGCGAGCATGCGCGGCAGCTCACCGGCGCGCCGCCAGAGCTCGGCCAGCTCCAGCCGCGCCAGCGCACCAGGTTGTCCATCGAGAAGCGCGGCCGCGCGCCCGAGCTCACCACGCAGTCGCAGCACGCGCACCAGCTCGAGCCGCAACGCCTCCGGTACGTCTGGCGAGCCGAGCAGCTGCTCGGCGGCGTCCAGGGTCACGTCGCTCACGCTCGGATCCTGCAGCGCGAGCGCCAAGCCCAGCGCGTCGCTCGGTTGCGCCTGCAGCTCCCTGCGACTGCTCTGCTCGAGGTCGACGTAGCGCAAGGCTCGCGCGGAGCGCCCCTCGAGTGCACGGCGCGAACGCTCGAGCAGCTCATCATCGGTCGTGAGCCCCAGGCGCGGCCAGGCCGAGGCCGCGACGCCCACGAGCGCGACCAGGAATCGCGCCTGACCCAAGGCGTCGAGATCGCGAAGCTCGACTGCACCGCTCGGCGCTAGTCCACGGAGCGCGCGGACCTTGGTCAGCATCTCGAGCACCGGGGACAGCAGCCCGGACGCCAGCGGCCCGACCCGCAAAAGTACCTGCTCGGCGCGAGCCGCCTCGAACAGCTCGCGCCGGCGCGCGAAGCGGTAGGCACGCCGCAGTTGATTTTCCCCGCTCTTCGAGTGGTCCGGCGCACGGCCAGCCGCGCTCAACCTGGCCGCACGCGCCGCGACCCAGCACGCGGAAGGCCGCGCGCTCGGCGCCCGCTCGAGCAGCGCGCACGCCAGCTCGGCCAGCGCATCTGCAGTCGGTAGCCCGACGGGGCCGGAGGGCGCAAAGCTCGGCTCGAGCAGCTCCGCCAACACCACGCCGAGCGCGTAGAGATCGCGCCGCCGCGCATCACCCGCGGCATCTGCCATGAGCACCTCCGGCGCCAGGTAGCGTCGCGTGCCCCCGCTCGGGCTCTCAACCGAGGCGTCGCC
The DNA here is from genome assembly GCA_035281385.1 of Polyangiaceae bacterium. Classification (GTDB taxonomy): domain Bacteria; phylum Myxococcota_A; class Polyangia; order Polyangiales; family Polyangiaceae; genus PMG-095. Next base: position 12,199 of record DATEDZ010000017.1, on the reverse strand, counting down.
GGATAGCCCAAAATCGATCAGCCGCGCGACGCCCCGCGAGACGACGATGTTCTGCGGTTTGATATCGCCGTGTGCCGAGCCGACGCCGTGAAGGTCGCTGAGCGCCGCGGCGATGTCGCGCGCGACCAGCTCTGCCAGCTCACGCCGCGCCGCCAGCGGTTTGCCCTTGCTCGCTTTCTCGAGCGTCTCGCCCTCCTCCCACGGAAAGACCAGCACGGGCGCCGCCTTGTCGAAGCGCTCACCGAGCACCGTCACGTCGTAGCCGAGCCACGCCACGTCGACGAGCGGCGCCACCCAGGGTGAATCCACCAGGCACAGGCGCTCCGCCTCATCGGCAAAGCGCAGCCGCTGCCCGACGTCCCGGCCCAGCTTGACCACCACTAGCTCCGAGCCGCGCTCGGCCAGCAGCACCTGGCTGGTCGCACCCGCGCCCAAACGCCGCACGACCCGAAGCGTCGGGCCCGGCACTGGCAACAAAGTTGGCAACGATGTGGACCCACCCATTCCCACTAATATGGCTGAATGCTCGCATTCTGTCAACGTCGATGGCGGTTTTTGAGCGGCCGTACCCCCGACGGGCGGCTCCGCTCGTGCCGACCGCTACGGGGCATGTGGGTGACGCTTCGGGCTGTCCCCGGCCGGCCAATTGCCGTCGCTTCTCAATCCCGACCGTCAGCGAATCGGTGCGACCGAGACGTTCTTGGCGATGCCCGCAAGCGCGCTGAGATCGTCGGCATCGCCGGTGGCGACCAAGTCGCCGCGCCGAGCGGCAGACGCCACGACGCAGGCATCGACAGCGTTGGAGCCGCCGGTCGCAGCCAACAGCAGCCCCGCAGCTTCCGCCAGCTCCGGGGTCAGGGGTTCCACGGCCCCGCTCTCGAGAAGGGCACGGTGAGAGCCACGCCACCATTCTGCGACCACTGCCGCGGGTATCGTGATGGTGGCTCGCGAAAGCTTGCAGGCCTTGAGCAAGGCCAACGCGCCGGCGTGGCGACGCTCCAGCCCGATCAACACACCCGTATCGAACGTGACCCCGCGCGTAGCACGAGCAATGGCGCGCCTACGTGAACGGCGGCGGCTCATAGCGCCCCAAGCTTCTTGAGCCAACGCTCGACTTCGCGTTCCGGAATCTCTATGTCAGCCCCAAGCTCTTCGAGCGCGCGCTCGCGCGCGTCTTGCCGAGCGGCCTCCAGAACCAGCTCGCTGAGGACCGACGACGCGCTTCGCTTGACCTGTTTGGCGCGACGATCCACGTAGGCGCCTGCCTTCACGTCCAGGGCAAAGCTGCGTTTCTGCGTTGGCACTATCCTACCTCTTAGTAGGACAAATTCCTACCATGCACTCCTACCTGGCGCAATCACTTCCACCGGGCAATGGTCAGTCGGCGATTGGCGCGCGGAGTACGCAAGACGTGCTCAACCCGGGCGCTTGGCTCGCTTGCGCAGCTCGAGATCGTATTTGCGGATCAGGCGCATCAAGGCGAAGCGGTTCGCGAGGCCGAGCGCTCGCCAGGTCTGCTCGATGACTCCGTTGTGCTCGTCGAGGCAGCGCTGAATGCGCTCCGCGTCCAGCCCGGAGGACTTGGCTGCTTCGTCCGCCGCGGGCTCGCGGCTGACTGCGTTCAGCTCGCTTTTCGCCGCGTCGCCGTAAGCGGCCGCCCCCGTGCCGAGCTCACGTGCCGCGAGCTTCTCCCAGAGCAGGGCGTGTAGCGCGCGTACGTCCTGCGGTCGAGCTTGGAGCAAGTCGTCGATGACCTCGAGCGGCACATCCGGCCCGCTTCCGCCGATTCCATGGGGGAATAAGCGGCGTGCGACGGCATCGCCGCGCGCGGCTTCACGCTCGAGCAGGTGGCGCACGAGCAGCGGAACGTCCTCCAGTCGCGAGCTCAGGTTCGGCACCGCGAATCGAAGCCCGAATCGTGCCAAAAAGTCGTCCTTCAACGAACCCGGCTCGCGATTGGTAGCCGCGATGAGCCGAAAATCGGAGACCCGAGCTTTGCTCTCGCCGAGGCGCTGATACTCGCCTCCATCCAGGACGCGCAGCAGGTGCGACTGGGATTGCTGGGGCAGCTCGGCGATCTCGTCGAGGAACAGCGTCGAGCCTTGTGCCTCGCCGATCAGACCTGCGCGATCGAGCATGCCCGGGTTCGGGTAATTCTTGGCATTGCCGAAGAGCTCGGCGTCGATCAAGAGCTGGGGCAGCGTGGCGGCGCTACGTGACACCATCGGCCGCGCCGCGCACGATGATTGTGCGTGAATAGCGCGCGCGATGAGCTCTTTGCCGGAGCCGCTCGGGCCGTGAATCAGCACGTGATCGTGGCGCGCCGCGACGAACGCCACGCGCCGGCGCAGCGCCCATGCGGTGGGAGACTCGCCCACGATTCCGTTCGGATCCGCGCCCCCGAACGGGAACTCCGGATAGTCCCAACCCTGACTCGACGCTGCTCGCCGGACGCACACGAACAAGAGTTGCTTGCCGAGGCGCAGCAGGTCACCGGGAGCGAGCTCGGTTCGAGCTACCGCCTTGCCATTTCGGAACATCGGGCACTTGCCCAGGTTCTCGACCAGGATGTGCGCGTCTCCGATGCTCTCGAGGCTGAGCTGTTGCCTTGAAATCGCCGGCGCGTTGAGAGGAGGTGATGGCAGCCAGCGGCCGGGCCGGTGCTGCCCGAGCAGCACATGCGGCCCCGCTTCCGAGGCGGCACCACGTCCCCAAATGCTGGGCCGGCCGCGTGTTTCCCCGGAAATGCTCAACACTTCACCTAACCGCCACGGCTGCGTACGGCAAAAAGCCACACACAGGGTCAGCGTTTCGCATGACTGCGAGCTGACGGAGCTGGGCAGCTCGTCCTCCTCTTCGACGGTCGTGACGTCCTTTGCCATGAAATCTTGTCATGGTAGATTATGCGCCCACGTGGGGTTTGTCTCTATGTCGTTCTCCGACTCTGCGGGAGTGAGCCTGGCTCGGACCGAGCCCGAGCTCGAGGCTTCTACTGACGATACCCAGGGCCCCCTCGTAGGACGACTGCTGTGCGGCAAGTGGCGAGTCGAGCGGCTGCTCGGCACAGGAGGCATGTCGTCGGTGTACGCGGCGACTCACCGTAACGGAAAACGGGTCGCTGTCAAAGTCTTGAGCCCCGAGCTCCGCGCCAGCCGGCGGGCTCGCGATCGCTTTCTGCGCGAAGGTTACATCGCCAATCGTGTCGGCCACCACGGCGCGGTCTCGGTGCTGGACGACGACGTCACGGGCGATGGGCTGGTTTTCCTAGTTATGGAGCTACTCGAGGGGGAGACGCTATCAGCACGCTGTCGCCGTCTGGGCGGACGTCTCGACGTGCTCGAGGCTCTCGCGCTCATCGACCAGCTTCTCGAAGTGCTGAGCGCTGCCCACAGCAGCGGGATCATTCACAGGGACATCAAGCCATGTAACCTATTTTTGACCCGCGATGGTCAGCTCAAGCTGCTCGATTTCGGCATCGCAAGCTTGCGTGAGATTGCGGGATCCCTCAGCCAAACACACAGCGGTGCTCAGCTCGGCACGCCCGGTTTCATGGCTCCGGAACAAGCGCGAGGGCGCTGGTCGGAGGTGACAGCACGGACCGACGTCTGGGCGACCGGTGCGACCCTCTTTCGCGTGCTCACGGGGCGCTTGGTTCATGAAGCGCAGACGCGCAACGAAGCGCTGATCGCCGCAGCGACGCAGCCGGTGCCGGCGCTTGCCACGATCGACAGGAGCATACCGGGGGTCGTCGCCGCCGTGGTAGACAAAGCGCTCTGTCTCGAGCCCGACAAACGCTGGCAAAACGCAGCCGCCATGTGCGCGGCCTTGGCGTCTGCACAGGCCGAGCTTGCGGCGCGAGGGCAACCGGCGACGCCGCCAAAACCGAAGCGGGCAGGACTCCGCACCGCAGCGGCAGCGCTCGGCTTGGGCATGACTGCGCTCGCGATAGGCGCCACAGCTGTCAACTCCGAGAAGCCTGCGGCGGCTTCGCCCGATGTCCGCCCGCATGACCGAGCTCTCACCCGGACGGCGGACGTGTCGCCCTCGCTGCAGCCCGTCGTTGCCACCGTCACGACGATTGAAGTCCCAGCCACGCCGTTATCTCTTGCCCTACCCCACGCGAGCCAGACAGCCAAGACAGCGCGATCACGACCACGGAGCAGCTCGCCCCAAAGCCCGCGCCCACTCGCGAGCAAAAACTCGGCCCAAAAGCGCGAGCCGGAACCACTTTCGAGCAGCAAACCGGCGCCAGCCGGCGGCCCAGAAGCGGCACTGGTTCCGGAGAGCCTCGTCGCCAACCCGGAGCCTGATCCACGCGATCGGCGTTAGCCGGTCGCAACTGGATCTTACCCATGCCGCGATCCGTTCTCGGTTGGTTCGTCTCCGTGCTCCTCGGGACCGGGCTTTTGCCCAGTCTGGCGTCGGCGCAAGAGCCCAGTATCGCCGAGGCTCTATTTCGCTCCGGCCGGCAGGCGATGAAAGCCGGCAACTATCACCAAGCTTGCGCGAAATTCCGCGAATCGAACCGTCTCGATCCGTCACCGGGGACGCAGCTGAACTTGGGCGAATGCGAAGAAAAGCTGGGGCGCCTGGCCACCGCGTGGGAGCTCTATCAACGCGTGGTCCACGCCCTGCCACCGAGCGACGAACGACAACGCATCGCGCGCGCCGACGCGGAGGCTGTGGAGCCGCGAGTGCCCCGCATCACGCTCGTCGCAAGCCACGGCTCGCCACACGACATGGAAATCTTGAACGGTGACGTGCGACTCACTACTTCCAGCCTGGCCGTCCCGATCCCCGTCAATCCCGGCGAGCACGAGTTCGTGGTGAAGGCACGCGGTCGGCACACCAGGGTCTATCGCGTCAACCTGCGACCGGGCGAACGCCATTCGCTATTCGTCGCCCCCGGGCCGGCGCATGCGGATCCCGGCGCCGCGCGCCTGGCCCGCGAGCGAGTCCAGAAGTGGAACTGGGGTGTCACCGCGCTGGGCGTCGCGGGCGCCGCCTTCGTGACCAGCGGCGTGAGCGGCATCATGGTGCTGCGCAAGAAAACCGTCGTCGAAGATCCTCGACATTGCGACGCAGAGCGCGCCTGCGACAGAGCCGGTGTCGAAGCGGGTGACGCCGGTAAAACGTACTCGCTCCTAGCGACGATCTCCGCCGGCGTCGGGCTGGCTGCCGCCGGCGCTGGCGTCTACCTCTTGCTAACCCGCCCCGGCTCGTCCGAGCTGCGGGCCGGCGCGCTGATGCTGCCCACTGGCGCGGCGCTGTCACTCTCGAGCCGCTATTGAAGCGCGCCGAGCTTCGGTCGAATTCGCGCCCCGGATCACGGAAGGGGCCGTAAGGAACTGAGGGCGAAGCTCCCGTCCCGGGCGCCTACTCCACGACGCGGAGGTAGTGGACGTCGAGCTCAGCGGTGCCCTGGTTGTCGACGAGCTCCACCGAATTGGATCCCGGGATCAGGGTCACGTTGATAGGGCCGAGCTCGCTGCCGGTCGGTCGCGGGCTCGTGCTCGAGCTCGCCGTCACCACACCGACCGGCGCGCCGTCGAGGGTGACACCCATCGAACGGGTGCCGCTCGCCGAGGCGACCTTGAAGTACGGTTGTTTACGCTGGCGACCTATCAGAGAAACCGCCGGCAGCCGCGCCTGGGGCGCACAGATGAGCGACGCGCTGCACATTCGTTGCTCCAGCGCCGCACCAATGCTCGCTGCCAGGTCGGCTTCAGGGCTCAGGCGTTTCGCTGACAGAAATTGAGCCAAGGTCAGCCGACTGGCTGAAAAGTCGGCGACGTTCGCACATTCGTGCGTTACCGAAGCACGAATGTGCGCGCGCGTGAAGCACCGATGTGCCGCTCTCTTCGGCAAGCTCATCTCCCTAGCACGAGGTTTCGCACGAGATGCTCGGCGTCATGGTGAGGAACGCTTCAGGTCTAGGACGGTACGACACTTGCTCGTGCGCGCTCCAGTTGGGACAGGCCATCCGGGCGGCTCATCAAACCAAGATCGTTCGGGTCATTTAACCATCGGCGGCACGAAGTAACGCGCATTACCGACGTGTATAGGAGAAATATCATGACGAAAATCGTTGGCAGCGGGACCCTGGTGTTGGCAATGGCTATGGGAGTCTGCCCGGCCCGGGCCGACACCGTACACACGACCGGGGGCGCAGATTGCCAATCTTACTATGACCCCAACTCGCCCAATGGACAGGGAATCTACTACAGCAACGGCAGCCTTTCTGCGGATACTTTCTCCCAGTACGACAGGTTCTTCAGCTGCCCGATGCAGCGCACCAATGGGCAGAGCACGACCGGCATTTCTAGTGTGTACGTGGACCTGTGGGATGGGTCGAACGGCGGCATGTTCTGCGTGGTGAACGCCAACGACGAGTGGGGCAATACGATCGCCAGCAGCGCAACGGAGTATTCGAACGGAAGCGAGATCGTCTTCGGAGACATTTCCCCCAGTCACCCGTGGGGCTTCTATGCGTTGCTCTGTGCGATGCCCCCGGGCGGCGGCAACATCTACTCGTACCAGTGGGTCGAGCGCTGAGGTTGAGCGACACGAAGCCAAGTGAAAGGGAGCAAGGCGATGACCATGCGTTCTTGGTTGCCAGCGAGTTGCGCGGTTCTGGCGCTGGCCGTCAGCGTCGTGGTGCTTTGGAGCAATCACAGGTCGCCGTCGAAAGCCATCTCGGCGGCAGACAAGAACGAGCTTGCAGAGCTTCGAGCTGAACTTTCCCGTCTGCAAAGTCGCGTAGCCAACGACGAGCAAGCGATGGGCACTTTGGCGTGGGCTAATGCCCGTGGGCTGAGCGCAGCGCCAAGCGCGGCGGCCAGCGTGACGGACGGATCGTCATCTCCGCCTGGAGATGTGGTCCGGCCGCCGCGTCCCACACGCGCCCAGCAGATAGCGCGCTTCGAACGACACTTTTCGGAGCTCGACGCCCAGCGCGGCACCGCGTCAGACGTCGACATGGAGCACAAGATACGTGGGCTGCTGACCGATAGCTCAGCGCAAAAGCTGTCGGCGTTGTCGAAGGCAACAATCGAGCGCATCAGCTGTGGCAATCAACTGTGTCGCATCGACATGAGCTTTGACGGGACGGTCAGCGCGCGCATGGGCCAAACCGAGCTAAGGATCCAGCTCGCCCCGCTCAACCACGGGGCGACCGTCTACGTCGACGACGACAGCGGCAAGCTGCACGCCTATTTCAACACCGGGAGCGCTGTATTCCCACCGTTCCCCTCGCCGCAGGAAGTTGCGGCTCCCGACAAGGGCGGCTGAGCCGGCAGAACGCCAAAGTCGTTCGAGAGGATGGGTCGGCTGCCGTGAGGATGGGTCGTGACGCGCTGCTCGGCGGGCGATCAGGGCGTCCGCTGTCCGGGCGCGCCCACGACCATTGCGCCGGAATGCGTGGCCCAGCCCGCAAAGTCAGGCACTTCGGGATCGTACCAGGTGTTGAACGCGCCTTGGCTGCTCCAGAAGTCTTGATCAGCCTTTGCGACAGCGATCGAGGTCCGGGGCGCAGCGTAGGAGCCGCTCGGACGATGGGTGATGGGATGCAATAGCGGCACCCAGTGCAGCCCGCCCGTGACCGCGATCTCGCTGCGGCCGTCGTTGTCGATGTCGAGCGCGACGGGATCCGCCCCTGCTTCCGCTGCGCGCCCGGCGAAGCCGGGGGCCGCGCCATTCGAGACGAGGAAGTCGCCCGTGCCAAGCGAGCGAGCCACCGGGATCGTTCCCCAACCCGTGCCACCTGTCAGGGCCAAGTCGTCGCGCCCATCGCCATCGAAGTCGCCCGCCACCGGCCGGGCACCTTCCAGCGTCGAGTAATACGGAAAGTCGTACACCCCGCTGTTGGTCACCCTGAAGGTGCCGTTTCCCAGGGAGAACGCTACCGGGATCGTCCCCCAGCCTGGGACGCCTACCAGGGCAATGTCCGCTAAACCGTCGCCATTGAAGTCGCCCGCCACCGGCGTCGCACCATGCGTGGCCCAGATAGGGAAGTCCTCCACGGCCGCGTTCGTGATCGTGAAGTTACCGTTGCCTTGCGAATACGCCACCGGGATCGACCCCCAACCATCCCCACCGGTGAGCGCGATGTCCGCCAAACCGTCGCCGTTGAAGTCGCCCGCCACCGCCTTGGGGTTGCCGCGTGCCAACACCGGCAGCAGCTCCACCCCGCTGTTCGTCGTCGCGAACGTGCCGTCGTCTCTCGCGAACGCAACGGGGATTGTGCCCCAGTTGTAGCCACCGATCAAGGCCACGTCGCGGCGGCCATCGCCGTTGAAGTCGCCGGCGAGCGGCGAAGCCCCGGGCAAGGTGGCGTAGTAGGAGAATGGCCAGGCGCCCCCGTTTGTCACGCTGAAGTTGCCATTTCCGACCGCCGTGGCCATCGGCACCGTTCCCCAGCTCGCGTCCCCAACGAGGCCCCCAGTGAGCGCAATCCTGTCGTGCAGCCCGCTGTAACGCAGCAGCTGCGCTGCCATCGCGGTCATCGCCCGCAGCGGCATCCGGTCTAGGATGTCGTCGCGCATGAGCTCTTGATCATGTTGTAGTTGTTTCAATGTCGCGTCATTCACCTGATAGTACGGCACTTGGAACTGTCTCACATGGGCGAAGCCGATGTGGATCTCAGCGCAAGCGATTTCGAGAGAATAGATCTGCCCAAACGATGCGATATTGCCGTCTTCCCACAATGGACGCGCATTGTTGATGCAGCGCACGCCTGCGACCATCTTCGCGTGATGGTCCAATAGCGCCTTGCGATGCTGGAGCAACTCCTTCTGAAAGACGCCGCTTTCGATGAAGTGTGGATCCATCGCGGCGATCACTTGCAATCGCAGACTGATGAGCTGCATCAAGGCCGGCACCCCGTAGCGCCAATCGTAGGCGAAACCGTCGGAATGGTCCGCGCGGTCACTGATATATTCCTTCCAGTTCGCCATCCCGCTGTCGTTGTCTTCGTAGTAGCGCTTGAAAGCGCTATTAACTTTCGCCTCGTCCACTACCCTCAAGCTCTCTGATTGCGGATTTTCGCCGAAGGGAAGCTTGCCATAGGCCTGAACCCATTGACCCGCCTCCGTCACTGCACTGAACCCGTTGGACAGGCGCACCTGGCGCGCCCGCGCCTCTTCCTGAGAGGTGATTCTTTCCGCCACCGAGTCCAGCTTTGCCTCGAGCGCCTTAAACTTTACGTCGATCTGGTCGGCTTCGCTACCAATGATGCCGGTCATTTCGAGAAACTTGACCACGACCCCTACGCCGGGCGCTACCGCGTTGTAGACCTTGATGAACTCACCTGCCTGATTCACCAGCTCTTGTATCTCCGGCGGGAAAGCCTTCTGAATCTCCTCGGCGGTGAGCGCCGAGGATACGCTGCCAACTGGTGGATCCAAAGTGGTCGACGTGGCTGATTCGTCTAGCGTGGTTGGTTCCTCGGGCGCGCAGGCCAACGCTGGCGCGAACACTGCGGCCAAAACGGGGACTAGCTTTCGTTGCCTCTTCATAGTCGTTTCTCCTACTCCTCCAGTGACAAGCGACCCTCAACTTCACTTGAGCTCACCTCCGGCTTCCCAGTGCACGTGTTGTGCCATTCGCCACCCTTTGATGGGGGTTGGTTTCACCCGCCTCATCCCGGCGTACGCGTTCGAGCATCACATCGACCCCGTCGGCGCGGTCGGGCACTTTTCGGCCGCAGCCAAAGAGGAAAGCCACGGCTCCGAGATCACCAAGGCGCAGGTCGGCGGCTGATGCTTACGCTGGCGACCTACGAGAGAAACCGCCGGCGGCCGCGCCCGGGGCGCACAGATGAGCGGGCTCGTCGCACATTCGTGCTCCAGCGCCGCACCAATGAGCAGAGGCGGCTACTACCACCACCGAGTCGACCCATCGGGTTTGTCCCGTCGTCATGGCCGAGTCGATGCTGGGACGCGACGGGCTGAACTGGTACTGGCGCGGCGCGGCCGGGAGGACTATCGTGACGCTATCTTCGTGAAGGTCGCGTGGTCCCACTTGAGGTCGATCGGCCCGGGGTTGTTGCTCAGCGCGGGTTGCGACAAGCTCGTGCAAGCGGACTTCGACGTACACCCGGCGCCTGGTCCAGAACCGGAAATGCGCATCTGCGGGGAGCAAGACTGCCAACCCCATCGAAGTTGCGCCTTGCTCGACCCCGAGTGCGGTCCGAACGAGGATCAAGACTGTTGTCTCGCATTCATCATTCCAGGAGGGGAATTCGATCGAGACAACACCCCATCCCTTCCAGCCAAAGTGAGCAGCTTTGCCCTGGACGCCTACGAAGTCACGGTGGGCCGATTCCGGGCTTTCTTGGTGGGCTATGGCAACAACTGGCCAAGTGCGGGAGATGGTGGGCTGCCAGGGGCGCTCGCGACCACGGGCTGGCAGGAGAACTGGAAAGACTTCATGCCGCAAACTGAAGAAGGCGTCAGAGGACTGCTCGAGAAATGCGATAGGCCAAGAGCTTGGACACCCACGGCCGGAATCAACGAGAATCGTCCGGTCTCCTGCGTCCACTGGTACGTGGCGTTTGCGTTTTGCGCGTGGGATGGCGGTCGGCTACCAACCGAAGCCGAGTGGAGCTATGCGGCGGCGGGGGGCGCTGAGCAGCGCGTGTATCCCTGGTCCGTCCCCTTCACATCGCTGGAAATCAGCGAAGCTCACGCCAGCTACGGTTGTGCCGATCGAGGCGCTTGCGACCAGATCGCAAGTCTCATCAATGTGGGTTCGAAACCGGCCGGCAACGGCCGCTGGGGGCATGCGGACCTGGCCGGCAACGTGTGGGAATGGACGTTGGATGGTCCGGGCCGAAAGGAAGAGTGGTGTAACGACTGTATCCCCGATACCCGAGGTGCCCACCGGGTCGTGCGCGGAGGAGGGTTCAGGGACTCGAAGTCGAAGCTCGAGCTCGGTACCAGCCGCGACACTCGCGAAACGAACCCCCACTACCTCCAGATCCACAATGATCTCGGGTTTCGCTGTGCCAGAGATCTTCAGTAAGGTCCTGCTGCGCCGGCTCTCAGCGCCTGTCATTGGCGGTTATCGCCACCGCTTCCGGGAGCGGCTGTCAGAAAGCTGACGTCGTCGACCCAAAAATCAGCCGGTTGATACTCCGGCAGGGCAAGAACGCTGAACGCAATACCTACGATGGACGCAGGGTCGAGCTCGGCCGGCGTCCCCCACCCGAGCTGGTCGAGCTCTTGCCAACCGATCTCGTAGTGCGTCCAATCATCTGAGAGCGTGACGACAGCGCCGTGCGCGTCCCAGCACGCATCGGTCGGCCCGCAGCTGCCGCCGACAAAGCCACCCAGTTCTGGCCCGGGAACCACGGCCGACGTTTCAACGCCTACCCGAATGGGTCCGGGGCCCTTTCCCCAGAAGGCGATACCTTTGAACTTCGAGGCATTGAATGCGCAGGTCTGGCGCTCATCGACGTAGAGCACGCCAGTGAGAAGCGAGACCCCCCATTCGGTGAATCCAGACGCCGTAACGTGTGCTGCCCACGACGAGCCCAGCAGTCCGCCTGGCTCTGGCAGGAACTTACTTGCAGGCGTGCGCAAGGCCCCTGGAGTGGTATCGGCGCTCATCGACCACCAGCCATCGCGATTCGGCACGATGACGATCCCATGATCGCCGTCCTCGAAATCGTCGATCAACGTGGCGGTGTCGTCGGCGGGAACCTCCGAGCAAGACGCTTCGGCACCCTCCTCGCCACCTACCGATCCGCCGTCGTCTTTGGTTCCGCCGTCGTCTTTGGTTCCGCTGTCCCCTTTGGTTCCACCGTCGCCTAGAGGTCCGCTATCGCCCACATTCTGCTGACCGCCTGCGTCGCCTGGTGAGCCGGCGTCGTGTCCGCCGCCGCTGGCGCTCGCCGAAGGCTCTGGAGGCTCGTCATCATCCTTGGAGCAACTCACGGTGACGGAAAGCTCCACCCAAACAAGCACAAGACCGATTCGAGACCATAGTATGTTGGACTTCATGATATCCCCGCTACCCGTTAGAACGTGCCTTAGAGGCTTATCCCAACACGGGAGCCGCTGGTAGCGGAGACTGCTCCAAAAGCGAAATGGCAGCGCAATTTCTCCATGACACTCACGCCACCTTCCCGTTACTTCGCCGCAGGCCGCGCCCAACCCGCTCAGCGTCAGCCCAGCAGTGACGGGTGTCGGAGTGGCGC
>DATEDZ010000016.1:0-31244 GCA_035281385.1 Polyangiaceae bacterium | reverse complement strand
GCGCGCTGAGCTGCTCACGCAGGAGCACCGGTCGATCCCGCGTAACCCCCTCATCGCTGGCGCGTTCCACCGTACGGGCGCCATCGAGGTCTGGGGCCGAGGCACCAACCGGGTCATCGAGGCCTGCCGCGCGTACGGCATTGCAGAACCGGCCTTCACCGAGGGCTCGGGCGCCGTCACCGTGACGTTCAAGGCCGAGGTGGTTTCCGGGGCGAGGGACTTGGTGGCTGGCGGGCACCAAGTCGGCACCAAGTCGGCACTAAGTCCGTACCAAGCTCAAGTGCTGGAACTCGCAGACGTTCCACGCGCGCTTGCCGAGCTCATGACCCCCTCGGGCCGCACCGACCGGACCAAGTTCCGAGACCAAGTCGTGGCTCCGCTGCTCGAGGCCGGGCTCCTCGAGATGACCATCCCGGATAAGCCGCGGAGCTCGAAGCAGCAGTACCGAATCACCGAGGCTGGGCGCGCGGTCCTCGCGACCGCGAGGAAGGCATGAGGGGGAAGCCCCCGGCCGCCGACGAGTCACCGGCCCAGGCGCTCGTGCGTCTGCTGGAGCAGCACGGCCTCGAAGACAGCCTGCGCGAGATCCTGGCCGCCCTCGAAACCCGCAAGAAGGATCGCCAGAAGCAAGCCCGCCTCGCGCTCCTCGAGCATCTGCTCGAAGGCCAGCCGCCCATCACCGAAGCCCTCGTGCCGTATGTGAAAAGCACAAGTACGGTTCTGTGAGAGCCGCCCCCCCGGCAAACGGGGGCGGCTACTCGATCATCCCTATCTGTGAATCACCATGATCGTCGCCGGCCCGCGCCACGGCATCCAGCGCACACCGTGCCAACCAGCGGGCAGGGCAGGCTCGGTCCATTCGAAGATTTTCTTGCCGTCGAGGGGCGAAAGGTTGATGCAGCCGCCGCTCTTGTAGTCGCCGAAGTCGTTGTGCCAGTAGGCGCTGTGAAGCGCGTGGGGGCCGCTGAAGTTTTGGGTCCAGGGCACGGCGCTGTGGATCAAGTTGCCCGGCGCCTCCATGGTGGCGGTGGCGAACTTGCCCGAGATAGGGAAGGCGCCGAGCGGGGTGCGCGCTTCTTCGATCGGATCCTCATCGGGCTTGGCGGGGCCGCCGCGACCCGGTGAAACCAGCGTGGTGAAGACGGGCGTGGTGTTTTCGTAGGCGATGAGCCAGCCCTGCGTGACCGAGACTTCGATCCAGGTGGCGCGGCCTTTCGGGGTTTCGGTGCCCCACGGCGGCTTGCCGCTCGGGGTGGGGACGACGGCGTCTTTGGTCTTCACCCACGAGCCGTCCGCGGTCTCCAGGTATTTTTCACCCGCGACCTCGGCGCTTTGACCGGTCAAAGCGACATGAGACAGGCGCACGAAGGTTTGTCCGGTCTCCTCGAAGGCATCGCCCGAACGGCGCAGCTTGGGCCGGTCCTTGCTGCGAAAGAACGCGAGCGGTAACTTCACGTCGGCTCCGAGAGCCACCCCCTTGAACTCGTAGTGCGGGTAGGGAGTGACGCGGTCCCTGGGGAAGTACGTCAGGTCGGCGCCGAGCAGGTAGTCTTTGTCGCCGATCTTCAGATCCGACACGTACGCGACGGTTGAGCCCCCCCGAAGCTCCATGCGACCACTGTCGTGCACGCTGTTGGGTAGCCCTGGAAATGACAGTGGCGAGCCCTCGACCGCGAGCAGCCGACTGACCCTTTTCGCCTCACCGTATTGATGAGGCCACGGCGAGCTCAGATCCGCAGCGTGCTTCTTGGCGACGACGTAGCCCGGATCGTTCGCGTTGAGCGTGGCACGCAGCTCGTCGACGCAGACGTAGCCCAGCGGCTTGACCGCGTACCAGTACATGCAGCCCGGGCCGTAAACGGGGCGACCCGTGAAGAGTTCGGCGGACTCGCCGGTCCAGAGATAGCCGATCCACTGCGTAGAAGCGTCGGCGGCCTGACGGATCCAGACAAAGCGAGTCTTGGCGTAGACGCGGGGGGACGGGGGGGAAGCCGCATCTACACTCGCATCTGCAACCGCAGCCACAACTGCAGTCGAAGCTGCCCCCGATGCCGATGCCGATGCCGATGCCGATGCTGATGCCGATGCTGATGCTAACCCGCGGGCCAGCGCCGGGCTGGCCTGGGTTGTGGGCTCGCTCTGGCTGCAGCCGGACAGGAGCAGCAGGCAGAGGGGGGCCAGGGCACGCACGGGAGCGAACGTAGCTCAGAGGGGAAGGAGGCGCCAAAATCGCTGGTCCGGAGAGGATTGGCAAACCAGACGAGACGACGGGGGGTTCCGCTTGCTGGGGGGCGGCGCTACGACCCTGCACCCGGAGCAATTTCCATGAACCTCTACGCCGCGACCATTCCGCAGTTCAAGCGCCTCCTCCAGAACGTCGAACGCTGGATCGACAAGGCCGTTGCCTTTGCGCAAACCAAGAAGTTCGATCCAAACACGCTCTTGACCGCGCGCCTGGCCCCGGATCAGTTTCGCGCTGGTCCGGCAAATCCAATCGGTGTGCGACCAGACCAAGCTCACCGCCGCGCGCCTCACGGCCAAGGATGCGCCGAAGCATCCGGACACCGAACAGACCTTCGACGAGCTGCGCCAGCGCCTGCACTCGGTCGTCAGCTACTTGGATACCTTCACGCCCAGCGACTTCGACGGCGCGGCCGAGCGATTGATTTCCACGCCCGCATTTCCGGCCGGCAAAGCCCTGATCGGCGCCGACTACCTGATCGAGCGGCAGCTGCCCAACGTCTATTTTCACGCCGGCATGACGTACGCGATCTTGCGCCACAACGGGGTGGACCTCGGCAAGGGTGATTTTCTCGGTCCGCAGAGCTACCGCGACCAATAGAGGCTCGCGCGTTACCGAGCTCCATCGTGAACCTTGCGCCTCCGCAGACCGAGAGCGAGCTACTGCAGCGCGCCGGACACCTGGCGGGCCTGACGCTTGCCGAGCTGGCGCTGCGGCTGGGCGCGAGCGTGCCGGCTGACTTGCGGCGCGCCAAGGGCTTCGTGGGCGGGCTAGTCGAGCGGGCTCTGGGCGCGAGCGCCGGCTCGCGTGCCTTGCCGGATTTTCCGGAGCTGGAGATCGAGCTCAAGACCTTGCCCGTGGATGGTTCGGGGGCGCCCCTGGAGTCGACGTTCGTGTGCACGATCCCGCTCACCGAGATCGGAGACGTGGAATGGGCCGACTCGCGCGTGCGGCGCAAGCTTTCGCGAGTGTTGTGGGTGCCGGTAGAGGGGGAACGAACGATTCCGGTCGCAGAGCGGCGTATCGGTCAGGCGCTGCTCTATCGGCTCACCGAGGAAGACGAGCGCCAGCTGCGCCAAGATTGGGAAGAGCTGGCTGGCTTGATCGGTCGCGGTCACGTCGAGTCGCTCACCGGCCACCTGGGAAAGTCGCTGCAAATTCGACCGAAAGCGGCGCATTCCCGCGCGCGCCGTGTCGGGTTCGACACCGACGGCGTGCCGTTCGCGGCGCTACCGCGCGGATTTTACTTGCGAGCGACCTTCACCCGCGGACTGCTGGAGCGCCACTACGCGCTGCCGCGCTGAGCTGGCAGTGGCTAGGGCGTGCGCGCGATCGCGAAGTGCAGGTGGTCGTGGTGGTCGGCGTTGCTGTCGGGAGTGAGCAGCTCCTGGAACATGCGCAGCTGCGCGAGGCGGCAGGCCAGGCGGTTGAGGATTGGCGCGTCGGTCGCGCAGCCATTCGGTAGTCCCTTGGCGAAGTCGCGGGCGACGACGAAGCTCTGGCCGTAGGCCGTCACTTCATGCACGTCGAGCGCCAGACCGTAGGCGTGCAGGCTCAGCCGTCCGACGCGAGCCATGCGGTACGAGTAGGCGCCCGAGAAGCGCATCGCGCTGATGCCGAGGCCGCGCAGCTCGGGCGCGATCTTGGCGAGCGCCAGAGCGAATCTGCAATCGGAGACCATCGGGCCGGCACCTACGGTCCAGTAGCGCACGCCTCCGATCGGACCTTGGAGCGCGATCGGTGTTTCCACCCCGCGCTTGTCCGAGACCAGATTGAAGGCTACGCCCGCTCCACGCAGCCGGTTCAGGCAGTCGTCGCCGGACGGAAGCTCGGCGGCAATGAGCTCGGGCGGAAGCGGCCTCGGCCGCCCATCGGCGTAAGTCGGCACGCCCGGCGCGGCGGCAAAGCGCAGCGGCGACGGCACGACCGGCTTGGGCGCTGGCACGCCTCGCGCCGCTACGTTACCGCGCGTTGCAGGCTTCGCCCTCGACCCCTCGATCCCTCGGCCCCTCGACCCCTTCTCAATGCTCTTGGGCGGAAACTCGTAGTCACTGGCCGGAATCACCCAGCCCGCCGCCCACCCGGGAGCCGGCGCGTGCGCCTCGCCGGCCTCGCGCGCGCAGCCCCCGAGCCCCAGCAGCAGCAGGGCCAGAAGCAGCAAGTGACGCGCGCCGATCATCGTGCGCAGAATTTTGGCAACCTGGCGCGCCGCGAGCCAACAAACTGGCTTGTATAAGCGGCTTTGGGAGCGCCGGGCGCGCCGCGGCGCGCCTACTTCGGCGACAGTTTGAGCACTAGGTCGGCCGCTTCGTCGCGGTCGATCTCGAGCGCGTCGGCAGTCTCCAAAATCAGCTCACGCTCACTGGTGCGGATGATGCCGTCGGCGGCCGTGACTTGAATGGCCAGCGACAGCGCCACCTTGCGCGCGCCGGCGTCGGGCAGGCGTTCCTTGACGGCGCTCAGCCGCGGCTTACGCCCACTCGTCTCGAGATCGTGCTTGGCGCGCGTCAGCAGAGCCTCGAGGGCCGCCTTGCCGAGTCGGCCATCGGTCAGCGACTCCACACTCTTCAAGAAGTGCCGGCGCTCGACATCGCTGAAGTCGCCGTCGGCCGAAGCCGCCAGAAACATCATCTCCACCAATGCCTCGAGCTTGGCGTCCGACAGGCCCTTCACGGCGCTCGCGTCTATCCCGCTCATGAGGGGCGAGTATAGGCAGGCTAACCTGCGGGAGTCGAGTCCGCCTCGGGGGCTCGGGCGCGCACGGCCTCGAGGAAGGGGTCGTGCGTAAGCTGGCGGATCACTTCGGTCGCGTAGCCGCCGGCGGGAAGAGTGAACGACAGGCGGAGCGCCGGCCCGGACCTGCCCTCGACCGCCTTCACGCTGAGCTCGGTCAAGGGCGACAGCAAGTCGCGGCGTGTGCCTGGTGCCCATTTGCCCAGCACCCCGAGCTCGGCCTCATCGAGCCCCAGCTCCCGGCACACCTGCTGCTCGAGAGCCAGAGCCTCCGCCGCCGCGGGCCGCATCTTGGGCCCCAGTATGGGTCCGGTCAGGTGCAGGTCTCGTGCATCGAGGCGCGGCTGTTCTTTTGTCACGTCCTCCACGCAGAACATCGAGCCCGTCCCCTCGAGCCGCACGACCTCTCCGGCGATCAAGCACCGCGTGCCGAGCGCCGCCCGCGCGGTCAAGTAGCGATTGAAGAGCTCCGACTGCACCACGCTGGGCAGCAGCTTTTGTTCGAAGCGATTGCGGCTCCGCCCGCCGCGAGCCAAAAAGCGCAGAGCGTCCCCCAGATTACGCCCGCCTTGGCCGAAACGCTGCGCGCCAAAGTAGTTTGGCAACCCCTCGGCGCGCAGTCGATCGGCGATGGCACCGGCTCGCTCCGGCGCGTCATCAGCGACACCGAGCAGCGTGATGACGAAGCGATTGCCGAGGAGGTGCCCGGTCCGTAGCTTGTTATCGTGGCGCGTGACGGCCAAGATTTCCACGCCTGGTCCGAGCTCGAGCGTCGTCGAAACAGCCGTTTTGGTCACGAGCGACAGCCATTGCGTCGTGACCGCGTGCTTGTCCTTCAGGCCCGCGTAGCCGACATCTCGCTCCTGAACGCCGCAGGCACGCGCCAGGCGGCGCACGAGCTCTGGCGTGGTGAGCAGGCGTTTGCGGACCTGCACGTACTGGTGCTCGCCGTTGCCGCTCGCCGCATAGAGCGGTACTTCATCGACCTGGAAATCCTCGGGCTCCGGTCCGACCCGGCCGCCCACCGCTGCGAGCTCCGGGTGAGCGACGGGCGGAGCGTGCGGCAGCGGTGTCGAGGGCTGGCTCGGCGGTGGCTCAGCGCTGACCAAGCATTTCCTCAATCGCCTTCAAGAGGTCGTCGCTCGCGCTCACCGCGTCCGCGACGTCCAGATCTTGGATACCGAGGATCAGTAGCTCTGGCTCAGACGTCGAGCCTGGCTCGGCCAGCAGCTCCGGCGGCGGTGGCGGCACGCTGTCGGCCGGGAGCGCCGACCTGTGGCCGCCCTGACAGTCGATGATCAGCGCGGCGATGTTGTCCGGCCCGCCCTTGGCGTTGGCCAGATCGATCAGCCGATTCGTGACCAGCGCTGGCTCGTCCTGGCTGCCGAGCACCTCGGCTAGCTCGGTTGCCGGTACTGGCCCGCTCAGGCCGTCGGAGCAGAGCAGGTAGCGGTCACCCTCCACCACCGAAAACGAGCGGATCGAGACCCGCAGCTGGCCATCCAGGCCAATCGCGCGGGTCACGATGTTCTTCGGCAGTCGCGCCAGCATGTCCTCGTCGAGCTCCGGCCGCTGCTCGATGACGTCGGTGAGCAGCGAGTGATCTTGGGTGAGCAGCTCGAAATCGCCGTCGCGCATGCGGTAGCAGCGGCTGTCGCCGACGTGGGCCACGTGCATCAAGCCGGAACGCGGCGAAAAGCAGCACGCGACCACCGTGGTGCCCATGCCGCGGTGCTTGGGCGAGGAGCGCGCGATCTCGACGACGTCCCGATTGGCCTTGTGCACCGCCGACGACAGGCGCCGGGCGCCGTTCGGCATGCCAAAGCGATTGAGCTCCGGTAGCTCGTGGGTAGCGCGGATGGTGGCGCCGAAATAGTTCTCCATCGAGCGAGCCGCCAAGGCGCTCGCGACCTCCCCGGCATTGTGGCCGCCGGCCCCATCGGCCACCACGAACAGCCCCAGATCCTCACGCACCAGCACCACATCCTCATTGTGCTTGCGCTTTTTGCCGAGGTCGGTTCGGCCGGCCGCCTTGAGAGTGAGCGCAGCTTGGGGACGGGCTGATGGGTCTTTCGCAGCGCTCATCTTTCGATCACAGGGCCGGGGTCGGGGCCCCGCGTCGACCAGATTGTTGCAAGGGATAGCGCGCTTGGAAAGCCGCTATCCGGCATTTGGACTTGGGGCGGGAAATCGAGGCACAATTCCGGGATGGGCCCAACCCGGCCGCCGACGGCTCTGGTGCTCTCCGGCGGAGGCATGCGCGGCGCGTACGAGGTGGGCGTCGTTTCGGGCATCGTGGAGGTGATGGACCCCGACCCGGGCAGCCCGCCGCTGTTCGATATCCTGGCTGGGACTTCGGTGGGGGCGATCAACGCTGCCTATTTCGCTGCCAACGCGGACAGTCACGACCACCGGGTCGAGCGCCTGGCCGACACCTGGCAGAGCTTGCGCTTGGACGACCACGCTCGGGTCCGCCCCCTCGGCCTCGTGCCGTTGCCCGATGCACTGCGCCGTCTCGCCAAGTCATCGATCCTGGGCAAGTCGCTGCTCGATACGCGGGCGGTCGAGGTGCTGGTGCGACGGACGGTCGATTGGGAACGCATGCACCGCAACGTCGACGCGGGCATCGTGCGCGCGGTGATGGTGGCGGCGCTGCACGTGGTGTCGGGCCGCACCACCATGTTCACCGAGGGCGCGCCAGGCGTGCGCATCGAAAATACGCGCGACGAGCGGCGTGTGACCGCCTTCGAGCGCATCACCGCCGACCATGTGCTGGCGTCGGCGGCGATACCGCTGCTATTTCCGACCCGCAAGCTGGGCGACCACTATTATTGCGACGGCGGTTTGCGCTTCAACACGCCGATTGCCCCGGCGATTCGGGCCGGTGCCGAGCGGTTGGTCGTGGTCTCGGTGCGTCACGAGCGCTCGGTGCGCGAGGTGACGGCAGTCGAGGATGCCGACACCGCCCAGATGCAGAACCTCAGCCCCATCTTCCTGGTCGGCAAACTGCTGAACGCGCTGCTCCTCGACCCGGTGCAGTACGACTTGCAGGTACTGGAACGATTGAACCAAATGATGGAAGTCTTGGAAGAGACGCTTTCATCCGAGGATCTCGAACGTGTGCACCGCGTTTGGGTGCGGCACCGCGGCGCGCCCTACCGGCGGCTCAAGACGCTGGTCTTCACGCCATCGCACGATTTGGGCCGCATCGCCGCCGACTACATCCGCTCCTCGCTCAAGCTGAAGGAGCTCAAGCCCCTCGCGCGCTACCTGCTCGAGCGCGCCGCCCGCGACGCCCCCGAGGCCGAAGCGGACTGGGCCTCCTACATGCTGTTCGACGGCGGCTTTGCGCATGAGCTGATCGAAATCGGGCGCTCCGACGCCCGCGCCCAGGCCAGCAAGATTCGCGAGTTCTTCAGCTCGGCATAGATTCATCAGGTCGAGCTGAGTTGACCTCGTCGAGGTCGAACGAGATCCTGCGCGAGCCCGAACCGAATCGGCGGCGTCATGCCCCGAGCAGGGCGCGGGGCTGTTTGCGGTTTCGCACTCCAGGTAGCTGCCGCTCAGGGTAGAGGTGCGGATCTGCAGACACCCTTAGGGCCCGCGAATGGCGAAGTCGGTCGATGATCGCGGCCGAGGCGCCCGGCTGGCGCGGCCTTACACTTCCGTTGCAGCGGCGGCGGGCGGGTGGGCATGGGTACTGCATTGCTTCTCCCCATGCGCGCTGCAAGCGCGTCGATCGACGCAACACCGCCTCGATCGTGGCGAAACTCTCCGCGCGCCGGGATGGAAGGAGCGCGATGGCACGTGTGTACCTGGAGAAATACCGAACGAAACGCGACTTCGAGCGAACCCGAGAGCCGCGCGGCGGACAGGCGCATCCCAAGAAGCTCGCTCGAGTCGAGCCCGGTCTCGGCTTCGTGGTGCAGAAGCATGACGCGCGTCATCTTCACTACGATTTCCGGCTCGAGCTGGACGGCACGCTGCTCAGCTGGGCCGTGCCCAAAGGCCCCAGCCTCGACCCCGCCGTCAAGCGGCTGGCCATGGAGGTGGAGCCCCATCCGCTCGAGTACGCCGACTTCGAGGGCACCATTCCAAAAGGTGAATACGGCGGTGGGACGGTCATGGTCTGGGATCGCGGGACGTGGAAGCCAGAAGGGGATCCCCGGCAGGCGCTCGCCAAGGGTCACCTGGCGTTCTCGCTATTCGGCCGAAGGTTGCGCGGCGCCTGGCACCTGGTGCGCACCAAGCGCCCGCTGGAGGGCGAGCGCGCCGGCCGCGAGGGCAAGGGCTGGCTCCTGTTCAAGTCGCGTGACGCCGAGGCGCGCCAGGGCGATACCTTGCTGGATGAAGAAACGACCAGCGCGCTCACCGGACGCAGTCTGGGTCAGATCCAGCGGGGTGAGCCCCGAGTGACGCAGCCCTCTGCCAAACCTGCCAGCTTGCCCGAGACGCTCTCGCCCGAGCTTGCCACGCTGGTCGATGTCGCGCCGGCGGGCGACGGCTGGGTGCACGAGATCAAGCTCGACGGCTACCGCATCCTGGCGCGCCTCGAGCACGGTAACGTGCAGCTGCTCACCCGCAACGGCCACGACTGGACCGACCGGCTGCGCTGGCTTGCTGATGCGCTGCAGAAGCTGAAGGTGAAGACGGCGTTCATCGACGGTGAGCTCGTGGCTCTCGACGAGAAGGGCATCAGCAACTTTCAACGGCTTCAGAATGCGCTGAGCGGTCCGGGGGACGACAGCCTGGTCTATTACGCATTCGATGTGGTGCACTTCGTGAAGACGACCGGAGGCAAAGGCCTGCACGTGTGCATTCCGATCGCGCCGGATCTCGACTGGGAGCAGGCCAAAGACTTCACGGAGCGGCTCGCCGCCGCGATGACCCAGAGCGCGCCCGAGCTGTACGTGGCGACGGTCTCCAAGGCCAAACGCAAGGGCAAGATCTTCATCGACTACCTGCGTAACGGGCGCGGCGCGACCTTCATCGCCCCCTACTCGACCCGCGCGCGCGAAAATGCACCGCTCGCGGTACCGCTCGAGTGGGACGAGCTCTCGCCACGGTTGCCGCCCGACCATTTCACGCTTCGCAACGTAGCGAAGCGCCTGACGCGCCTGCGTGTCGATCCGTTCGAGCGCCTGGCGCAGCTCAAACAGCGCCTGCGCCCCGAAAGCGTGGACACGCCGATCTCACCAAAAACCTCCCCCAGAAAGGGCAAACGACCATGAAGATCCTCACGCTTTTCGGGTGCGGCCTGATCGGAGCTGCGTGCCTGCTCGGCTGCCGCGCGCCGACGCCGCCCACCAACCCCCCCTCCCCCACGCGCGATCATCAGCCGCCCGCCACCGACCCCGGCGACGGCGAGGTCATCGGCGCCGACCGCGTTGCTCCGGCGCAAAAGCTCGAGGAAAGTCCCAAGATCGACTCCGAGAAGGGGCCGGTGCCGGCGGAGCGGCCGCCCGCGGACTAGCAGCAGCGCTGCCAAGGGGAGGATGGGCAATGCTACGGCAAGTCGTCGATTCGCAAAGCTTACGCTCGATCGGCTACGACAAGCGCACTCGGACGCTCGAAGTCGAGTTCAAGAGCGGCAGCCTCTATCGTTACGCCAACGTTCCGCTCGCAGTCTGGTCGGATTTGCTCCAAGCCCAGTCAAAAGGCCGGTTCTTCCAGCAGCACGTCCGCGATCATTTTCCCACGACGCGGCTCTGACCAGGCCGGCAGGAATGCTAGGGGCACAGGGCTGCGCAGAAGCCCTCCGCCGAGCAGGACAGGAATCCCTCGCAATCGGTTTCCTCGTCGCAGGGTAGGACGCAGGCGTCGATGAAAGCTGTGCACTCATCGACCGGGCCGCAACCGAGGCAGGCAGGCTGCACGACGCGACCGTCGGGGCAGGGGTTGTGGTGCGGCCGCCCTTCGCAAACGGACAGGCACTCTTCGAGCGTGTCGAAGTTGTTCGGGTTGCCGTCGCAGCCGCCGTAGCTCCATTCAATGCACTTTCCGTCCTGCATACCGAATCTGCGCGCGTTCGCCTCACAAGTTCCCGCGTCGAGTGGCAACGAGCAGAGAGCCGGAGGCTTCCACGGTAGAGCCGCACAGCGCCCCGTCCAGTAATTGCACGCGGTGTTTTCCGGGCATTCGCTGTCGCTAGTACAGCCACAGGTGTGCACCGGGACGCAGGGCCCTTCACACTCGCCCGGGCGAGAGGGCGCGCTCCGGGTGTAGCCGAACGGACAGCCATCGCGGTACTGCGGGCTCGGGAAAAGCTCACAAATGAGGGAGTTATGGCAGTTCACGGCGTCGGGTGAGCAATAAGGACCGTTGGGCCCCTCCACGCAGACGAAGCCGTCCGTACAGCCAAGCTCGGTACAGTTGAACACGGTCTCCGGGCCCACGCACTGCCCCGTCGCATCGGGCCCCAAGGAGACGGGCAGACACATGAGGCCGGGCGGGCACGCCGCGCTCTGGCCCAGCCCCGCGCATTGAAGCGTCGGCACCACGCTTCGGCAAGTGCCCGAGCAGTCAGGTTCTACATCGGGATCGCAAGCGTCGGTCGGGTCATCGACGCAAACGCCGTCCGGCGCGCAGTTCTCGGCCGCAACCCGCAGGTTCGACCACACGGTGCAGGGCACCGGAGCGCCGCCGCTGCCGGCCGAACCCCCGCTCGCGGCCGTTCCAGCACCGCCGCCTTGCCCCGCATTGCCGGTGGGATTGGTATTGGGGGGCTCGTTCGTCAGCGCCGGACCGCGGCAGAAGCCGGCGTCGCACTCGTAGGTGCTGCCGAGCTTGTCGCAGTCGCTGCCCGCGCTACAGCTCACGTCGCAGACCGCGATCGCGCCGGGCTCGATGCTCTGGTCGGTGCAAGTGGCGCTGGGTGACAGGTCGGTGCACGAATCCTGTCCCACCAGACAGCCACGCGTGCAGACTCCGGAGACGCACTCGAGCCCCTCGCCACATCTCTCGGCGCAATGGCGGAGAAAATGCGACTCGCCACCAGCGGTCGATTGCCCCACCGCACCGCCGCAAGCCACCACGAGCAACGTGATGTAAAGCGACCGCCACCACCAGCCCCAGCGCGACTTATCAGAGCGACTCATCATGCTCTACCTCTTCTTCTTGCGTCTCGACCCGACCACTTTGTTGTGTGAAACATTGGCCCACGTAGGTCACCACCTGCTGGTAGTCCTGAGGCACGCCTTCTGCCTGATTGTGGCGTTCGACCTCTTGGCGTAGCGCGCCTAGCTGCGTTCGAATCTCAGCCAGCTGCGCCTTCACGACCTTTTCGAGAGGATGCCCGGGCCACACATCGAAGCTATAGGTGCTGCCACCCACGAGCGAGCCCACCTCGGCGTCAGAGGACGTCTGCCGCAGTCGCTGGCACACCGTCTGAACCACGGCCTGCAGATGGTCGAAGACCGCGGCCTCCCAACCCGCGGTGGCTCCGAGCGGCACGAAGAAATCGCGAGCGACGAGCTGGCCGCCCGCCTGCCGCTGCACCTGGCCGTCGTCGAGCAGGCGCTGCACCAGCTCTGTGGTGGTGGCCGGCGAACGGCCGAGCAGCTCCTGCAGTCGCGTTTCAGTAAGGGGCCCCTCTCGGTAGATCAAGACCCAGCCGAGCTCATCGAGACCAGCGTCGTCGGAGAGCTGCATGAGCCGGTCGAGATCCTCAGCGCTGGCCGCGCGATAGACAGCAGCCTTACCGGATCCGGAACAGAACAAGAGCCCGCTCTCTGTCAGGTCGTGTAGCACTGCCGTGACCTGCAGCTCCCCATCGGCGTCGAAGCGGGACAGCACCCGCTCACGATGGACCAATTTCTCCGCGCGTACGAAGTCGAGCACTGCTTGCCATAGCGTGCGCCCGCGCTCGCTCTGCGCCTCGCCGAGCCGGCGCACCTTGCGGATGTATGCGCGAAGCGCCATCCCGAACATATCCGCGCTCACCTTGCGGCTCACGCCCTGCTCTTGCAGCTCGCGAGCGAGATCCAGAAAGACCTGGTTGGCCACGTGCGCCAGCGGCGCCCGGATGCCACCCGACATCGCCAGCTGCGCGATCAACACCGTCACCTGCCTGACGATCGAATCGATGAGGACCTGCGCGTTCATCCGATAACCGCTACCCCTTGCAACGTGCCAGACGCGCTGGAGCTTGACCAGATGACCCGACGGTCACCCCCGGCTGGGCAGCAGATCGCGACAGGTTATGCGGGCAGCGTGAAAAAGACGCCTTGTGGCCCTTTGGCCGGGGCGTTAGTAGAGGCCCATGGAGACCGTGCCGCGCGTCACCGTGACCTGCAGTCTACTCGTTGCTGTCGCCCTGTCGGGTTGCGGCAAGAAAGAGCAACCATCCGGGGGGTCCACTAGCAGCGCGCAAGCGACGGGCGCTGCTGCTTCCGCCAAGGCCCCGCTCCCCGTCGACCCCGATACGCTCACCTTGCAGTACCAGCTGGGCGACATGACCATCCCGGCTGACAATCCGCAGTCGAAGGAAAAGATCGAGCTCGGGCATCAGCTGTTCTTCGACAAGCGGCTCAGCGGGGACGGGTCGCTCGCCTGTTACAGCTGTCACTTGAATGAGGACGGCAACGGTGGTCACGACCCGGTGGCGATCGGTCCGGGGGGTAAGAAGCTGCCGCGCCACAGCCCGGTGATTTGGAACGTCGGTTACGCGAAGAAGCTCTATTGGGACGGCCGTTCGGCGACGCTCGAGGAGCAAGGGCTCGCGGCGCTGGCCGGTGGCAACATGGCCGTCGGCAAGGACAAGCTCGAGGACAAGGCCAAAGAGATCGGCAAGATTGCTGGTTACAAGAAGGCGTTCGAAGCCGCGTTCCCCGGTAAGGGTGTCACCGCGCAGACGATCGTGATGGCGCTCAGCGCCTACGAGCGCAGCCTGGTCTGTGACGACACCGCGTTCGACAAGTACGCCAAGGGCGACAAGACGGTGCTCAAACCAGAGCAGAAGCGCGGCCTGGTCACGTTCACCGGCAAGGGCGGCTGCACCACGTGTCACACCCCGCCGTTCTTCTCACTCGCTTTCCTTTCACCGGAGGGCGCGTACTTCAACACGGGCATCGGGACGCAGGGTAAGTCCGAGGATCAGGTCGATGGCGGTCGCAAGAACGTGACCAAGGCCGACACCGACTGGGCCGCTTTCAAGCCGCCGAGCTTGCGCAACGTAGCGGCCAGTCCGCCCTACTTCCACGACGGCTCGGTCGCGACACTGAAGGACGCGGTGAAGCTGATGGCCTCGGGCGGCATCAAGAACAAGAACCTGACGCCGCTGCTCACCGACAAGCAGCTGACCGACGCGGAGATCGACGACGTGGTCGCGTTCCTGGGCGCGCTCAACTGCGACAAGAAGCTCGAAGAGCCGAAACTCCCGAAGTAGTCCCAACGCGTCGGGCGGCGCCGGCCGGCTCAGTGCCGGTCGACGTCGCCGCTGCCGCCTGGAGTGTTCAATGGGCTGGCGCTGTGGGCCGCTGCGTGGTGAATTTCCCCGCGTGGAGCGCCTTGCCGTCCTGATTTCGGTCGATTCGCTGGCAGCGTCGCTGGCCGAGCCCAGCCTGGTGATCGTGGACTGTCGCGCCTCCCTGCAGAATCCGGCGGCTGGCCAAAAAGCCCATGCCCAGAGCCACCTGCCGCGAGCCGTGTTTGCCGATTTGCTCGAGGATCTGTCAGGCCCCATCCAGCCGGGCAAGACCGGTCGGCATCCGCTGCCCCCGCTCGACGCTTTCGTCGGGCGGCTGCGCGCTTGGGGTATTGGTAACAGCAGCCAGGTCGTGGTTTACGACGACGCTGGCGGCGCCTTTGCCGCGCGGCTGTGGTGGATGCTGCGCTGGCTGGGTCACGATGCGGTGGCGCTGCTCGACGGCGGCTTTCAGGCGTGGGTGGCCGCAGGAAAGCCAGTCACGGCGGAGGTCACGCTGCGACCGGTGGGAGACTTCACGCCCGAGCCGCGCTCGCGCCTGCTGGTCGGCGCCGATGAGCTGCTGCAGTCGGCGTCTCGCAAGCTCTTCGATGCACGGACGCCGGAGCGCTTTCGCGGCGACGTCGAGCCGATCGATCCAGTCGCCGGCCACATCCCGGGCGCGGAAAACCTTCCATTTGTCGAAAACCTGCGTGACGGTCGCTTCCGCCCGCCTGCCGAGCTGCGCGCCCGTTTCGACGCCGCGCTCAGCGGCACGCCCCCCGAAGACGCGGTCGTCTACTGTGGCAGCGGCGTGACTGCCTGCCACGACGTGCTCGCCTTCGCCCACGCCGGCTTGCCCTTGCCCCGTCTCTACGCCGGTTCCTGGAGCGAATGGATCACCGACGCCACACGCCCCGTTGCGAAGGACTAGAGCTCGACGCGGCGGCCTGTGAGACGTGGCGCGAGCTCGAGCCGCTTGTTTAGCTTCGATAGTCCAATGAAGACAGCGACGCGCGCGTTGACCTCGGGGCGATCCACGCCGAACCCCGCCAGTAGCGAGGTGATGGCCGCGCGCAGATCCAGCCAGTCGCTGGGAGCCATGAGCAGCTCCACGAACTCGGGGCGGTAGAAGCCCTTGACGAACTTCTTGTAGGTGTCGACCTGCTTTTTGACCCACGATTCGTAAGCGACGAACTCGCGACGCGAGAAGCGCCCGGCTGACAGCGCCGCGTCCACCGCCTCGGCGGCTCGAAATGCGCCGACCATGCCCAGGTAGACGCCCGTCGAAAAAACCGGGTCGATGAAGGCGCCGGCGTCGCCGACCAGCACGAAGCGATCCCCCGCGAGCTTCTTGCTCACGTAGGAGTAGTCCGAGATGGTGCGCACCGGCGCGACGCGTTTGGCCTTGGCAAAGCGGTCCGCCAGGTAGGGCGTGGCCGCGATCTGCTCGTGAAAATACGCCTCGTCCGGCTTGCGTCCGCGTAGCATCGTGGCCGGACCCACTTGCCCCAAGCTGGTGCGGCCGTCCGCCAGCGGGATCACCCACCACCAGCCGCCCGGGATCAGCACGACACTGATGTCGCCTTCCCGGACGCCTTCGTGTCGCCAGGCGCCGACGAAATGCGAGAAGACCGCGAAGTTCTTGAGGCCGAGATCCATCTCGCGCATGCCGAGCTTGCCCGCCAGCAGCGACGTCTGACCGGTGGCGTCGATCAGCAGCTGCGCCTCGCAGGGCGTCTCGCTGCCCGCTTCATCGCGCGCCATGACCTCCACGCCATCGTGCCGGATTTCGAAGCGCGTCACCGCCGTGGCCTCGCGCACCTCCACGCCGAGGCGCGCGGCGTTCTCGAGCAACACGTGGTCGAACTCGGAGCGATCCACCTCGAACGCGGACGGCGCGCCCGGGATCAGGCCGTCGGCAAACGCGTAGCGGCGCGTCAGGCTGCCGTCGGCGGTCACGAACTCAGCGGCATATTTGGGCAGAAAGCCGTGCTCGTGCAGCGCCGGCATCACTCCGAGCTGGTCGAACAGCGGCATCGAGCAGGGCAAGAGCGACTCTCCGATGTGAAAGCGCGGGAAGCGCTCCTTCTCGAGCAGCAGCACGCGGCGCTGTCGTTGTGCCAGCCGCGCCGCGACCGTCGAGCCGCTCGGCCCTCCGCCGATCACGATCGCGTCGTACCTGCTTGCCATCGGCTGCTAGAGCTTGGCGATGACCGCGTCGCCCATGGCGCTGGTGCTGAGCGGATGGTCGCCGCTCGGCGCCAGATCCTGGGTGCGAGCCCCGCCGGCGAGCGCCGCTTGCACCGCGCGCTCGACCGACTGCGCTTCGGCTTCGAGCCCCAAGCTGTGCCTGAGCAGCAGGGCGGCGCTCAGGATGGTGCCGAGCGGATTGCAGATGCCCTTGCCAGCGATGTCGGGTGCAGAGCCGTGGATCGGCTCGTACAGACCGAGCTTGCCTTCGCCGAGCGACGCGCTCGGCAGCATCCCGAGCGAGCCGGTGAGCACGGCGGCCTCGTCCGACAGGATGTCGCCGAACATGTTCTCGGTCACCATCACGTCGAAGCTGCCGGGATTCGTGACCAGGCGCATCGCGCACGAATCGACCAGCTGGTGCTCGAGCTCTACGTCGCTGAACTCCTTGCCCAGCTCGACCGCCACCTGTCGCCAGACGCGCGATGACTCGAGCACGTTGGCTTTGTCGATCGACGTGAGCTTCTTGCTGCGCCCGCGCGCCAGGTTGAAGGCCAGCCGGCACACGCGCTCGATCTCCTTGTCGGTGTACTCGAGCGTATCGACCACCTTGGTGCCCACGTCGGTTTTTTCGCGGTACTGCTTGCCGAAGTACAGTCCCCCCGTCAGCTCACGCACCAAGAGCATGTTCACGCCGCTGATGCGCTCCGGCTTTAGCGGCGACGATGCGATCAGCTCCGGGTAGCTCTTGACGGGTCGCAAGTTGGCGTAGAGACCCAGTCCCTTGCGAATCGCGAGCAAGCCCTTCTCGGGCCTGGTCTTGGCGTTGGGGTCGTCCCATTGGGGTCCACCCACGGCGCCGAGCAGCACTGCGTCGCTGCCCTTGCAGGCTTTCAGCGTCGCTTCGGGCAGTGGGTCACCAGTCTCGTCGATCGCGATGCCGCCGATCAGCTGATTCTCGAACGAGAATTCGTGGCCCTTCTGCTGCGCGACTGCCTCGAGCACCTTGCGCGCTTCGGCCACCACTTCCGGTCCGACGCCATCGCCGCATAGCACGACAATCTTGGCTTTCATCCTGCTCGTGCTCCCGTCTTCGAAACTTTTTCGCTCGCGGGTCCCGTCGCTTCGGTGACGCCGCTCCGGATCAGCCCGTACTCGATCGAGTCCACCAGCGCCTGCATGGAGGCCTCGATGATGTTGGCCGAGGCTCCGACGGTGCTCCACAAGCCCTGATCGTCGCGGCTGTCGATCAAGACGCGCGTGGTGGCGCTGGTGCCGTCGGTTCCGTCCAAAATACGCACTTTGTAGTCCGCGAGGCGCATGTGTTCCACGGCCGGGTACATGGGCGCAAGGGCTTTGCGGAGCGCCGCGTCCAGGGCGCTGACCGGGCCGTTGCCATCGGCCACCGTGTGCAGCATTTGGCCCGCTACCTTCACCTTCACAATGCCCTCGGCGTAGGTTTCGGTGCCTTTTCGCTGCCCCACCTGGGCCTCGTAATCGACCACCTCGAACAGCGGCGCGTAGCCGGCCGCCTTGCGCAGTAGCAAGAGCGCCACCGAGGCCTCGGCACTTTCGAACGACAGTCCCCGCGCCTCCGCCTCCTTGATCTGATTGAGGGTCTCCACGTCAGCGCCTTCGCCGATCTCGACGCCCAGCTCCTCGGCCTTCGACAGCACCGACCCGCGCCCGGATAGCTCGCTCACTACCACCCGCATCACGTTGCCGACCTTCTCGGGCGAGATGTGTTGATACGAGTCCGTGTGCCGGCGCATTGCCGCCACGTGGATGCCGCCCTTGTGCGCGAAGGCGCTCTTGCCCACGTAAGCCATGTGCGAGTCGTGCGTCACGTTCGCGACGTCGGCCACGAAGCGCGACAGCTCGGTGACCTCCTCCAGCTTGCCCGGCTCGAGCGCGCGGAAGCCTAGCTTCAGCTCCAGGTTCGGGACGATCACCGAAAGGTTCGCGTTGCCGCAGCGCTCGCCGAAACCATTGATGGTGCCCTGCACGTGCCGGGCGCCGCCCAGGATGGCGGCAAGACTGTTGGCGACGCCGCAGCCGCTATCGTCGTGGGCGTGGATGCCGATCGGGTGCGAAAGCTCGGCGCACACGCGCTCGACCACCTTCTGCACGTCCCAGGGCAGGCCGCCGCCGTTGGTTTCGCACAAGACCAGCACGCGGGCGCCGCCGCGCTTGGCGGCGCGTAACGTTTCGAACGCGTAATCGGGGCTCTCGCGGTAGCCGTCGAAAAAATGCTCGGCGTCGTAGATCACCTCGCGGCCCTGGCCGACCAGGAACGCCACCGATTCCTCGATCATTTTCAAATTCTCTTCGAGCGTCGTGCGCACTACCTCGGTGACGTGCAGCGTCGAGGTTTTGCCGACCACGGTGCAGGCGGGCGTGCCCGCTGCGATCAGCGCCTGAAGGTTCTTGTCCTCAGCGGCCTCGATCCCCGCGCGCCGAGTCATACCGAACGCGGAGAGCTTGGCGTGCTTCCAGGCGTGCTCGCGACCGCGCTCGAAGAACTCCAAGTCCTTGGGATTCGAGCCCGGCCAGCCTCCTTCGATATAAGCAACACCCCAGTTGTCGAGGCGCTCGGCGATCCGCAGCTTGTCCTCGAGCGTGTAGGAAATCCCCTCACGCTGCGAGCCGTCGCGGAGCGTGGTGTCGTAGACTTCGACGTGGGGTCGCAAGGAGCCTTCGGCGCTGGGATTTGCCATGGAAGCGGTATTTCTGAGAGTGGTGGGTTAGGAGAAGCTGGAGCACAAAGCAAAAATCCCCCGGACCTTTTAGGTGCGGGGGACCAGACTGCGGAGACTTTCCGTCAGCCAGCCGCCGCACCCGAGCCGATAATCAGCCCGGATGCAGAGGAAATAATCGCAACTTCTCGCGCAGCCACCCGCCCCGTCGCCCGGGGCGACAGCGCGATAGCGGTGCTCGAAAAACGCGTCATACGACGCGCAGGGTTACGCCCCTTGCGCGTCCCGTCAAGAGGAAGCCCGGAAACGCGCGGATTTCCCGCTGGCAGCGCCCCCCGTATGCCTCCTCTGCGAGCGAGATCTTCTGGCGTTCGAGCTCGTTCATGGCGAGCGCTACGATGACGGTCGCCGCCGCGAGCCAGGCGAACAGATGCTTTCGGCTCATGGTAGGCGCGAGCTCCTACATCCTCGGTTTCAGCGCGTCGCACAGTGGGGGCGTCGGCGCCTGGAAGTGGACGCCGCCGTCTGCGCCCATTTCGTACTTGCAGGAGCACTTCGCCATCAGCTGAGTGGCCTTAAAGTCGTGGCACGTTTGGCAGCGCTCACCCTGCACGGTGACGGTGACCTCCGCGACGCCCGGCTGATCCCGGAAGGTGTCGGGCAGGAAACACCCGTCGTGACTGACCGCGAGCGTGGGGCGTGACCAGCGAGAGTGACTGATGGCGTCGGACTGGTAGAGGTGATCCGCGATGGAGAAGCGGAAGCCACAATCGCTTTGGACTCGACACAGGCTGCCGCGGACGAGCAGGCCCTGGACCTTCACCTCTTGATCGCGCACGTCACGCGCCAGGAAGTCCCCCACTCGGTACATGGGTTTGGATTCAAACCGGAAAGCAACGACCAGAATGCCGGCGCCCGCAGCCAGTGACGCAGCCAGGAGCTTCTTGCTCATGACGCGTACAAAGCACGTTTCGTTCCACGCTCGAAACGCGCGAGTTTGCACGGGCCGCTGGGGGCGCGGCGCTACGAACGGTCACGAGGGAGGGGGACGAGGCCCCGATCGAGGTCAGCCTCAGGGCGTGGACGTGAAGCTGTCGTTGCGGATGTGCTTGGCGACGATGCTGCCGCCCTCGGTGAAGGCCGGATCGATGTCGCCGCTCTGAGATCGGCTCAGCTCGAGTGCCACCGAGCACGTCTTGTCTTTGTCCGACTCGAAGGTCTCGATGTCGCCGGCCGCGATGGTGTTGGTGCCGTCGTCGGGCGTGGTGCCGGCATTCAGCTTCACGCACTGCCCGTTCAGGTGCCAGCTCAGGCTACCGCCGTCACCCGGCGGATCCCAGGTGTACTCGAGATCGTCGGCGGCGCGCGAGACCTCGGTGGCGCCGAGCATCATCTCGAAGGGGGCGGGCATCACTACGGTGGAAGCCGGCGCGTCGTCGTCGTCTTCACCGCGCAGGAACGCGATCGTAAACTCCGTGCCTTCGGCGTCGACCGCGAAGCTGGCTTGGTATTTGTCGCCGGATTGATCCATGGTTTTGGTCTCACCGGCGACCGTGACCTCCAGCGTGTCCTCACCCTTCAAGTCCAGGAAGGTGTTCGAGTCGTCTCCGCCGACCTTCAGGTACACGGTGACCTGGGAGTCGCCGGAGCCGTCCGCGACGACCTCGATTTCGGGGTAGATGCCGGTGGTCCTGATGTCGGTGGACTCCACCGATTCAGAACAGGCCAGCGCCGCGAGCGCGGCCGGGAGCAGGATGAAGTGAGTGGTAAGCCGTGGAATAGCCCTCATGGAGCCAGCGTTATAGCAACCAGCGTGCCCGCCCGGGTACCCGCCTGGTAGCGGGATTTCCGGCGATCCACCCAGGGTCACCCCTGACGCACGGATCACGGCGAAAAAGTGGGCGGAAGTAGTCGTGTGCGTGCGCGCTGCGTCCGAGTCCACTCCACTTAATTAAGACGGCTCGTAGGGCCCGACCCCGCCTTGTCAGCTGGTGGTGCCGGTGCGCAGCGTGATCGGGATCGAGTCGGCCACGCTCTGTAGCTGATTGGAGAGCAAGCCGATCAGGCGGGTGAAGGCGGCCTCGGCCAGGGCTTCGGAGTCGAACACCGCGGTCGTGAGCCCGACCAACTCCCCGTACTCGTCGCCGTCGAAGCCGGCGAGCTTCACGTCGTCCGGCATCGAGAGGCCCAGGCGTCGCAAACGGTGCCAGACCTGCATCGCGCCGTGATCGTTCGAACAGAAGATGGCGGCGCGATCTTGCTCGGCGATGGCCTTGAGCTTCGCGTCGCTGAGCTCAGCCAGCGTGAGCTTGCTCAGTGACGACGCTTCCGCCAAGTCCTGCCAGGTTTGCTTGGTGCCTTTCCAGCGTTCGATGTGCGACAGGTGTTGGTCTTCCACCTGGACGAAAGTCAGATTCTTGGCGCCGCGTTCGTGCAGGTGCTCCACGATGGCGCTCGCGCCGCCGCGATTGTCGATCGCGATGGTGTTGCCCTTGTACTTGGCGTAGCTGGGATGATGCGGATCCAGAACGATGGAGGGCCGCGCGTAGGCGCTCGAGAAGCGCACCGCAGCCGACGCTTGCACGTCGCCCCAAACCAAGAGGCCGTCCGCGTGGAGCGGCAGGCTGTTTTCCCCGTTCGCTTCGGCCAGCTGTTCCTGCGCCATCAAATTCAAGGTGAGCTGCCGATTTGCAGCTAGCCTGGCGAGCGCCTGGGCGGTGCGCACCACCGGCGGATCGGTGAGGCACCCGAAGGCGCTGGGCATCACCAGCCCGATGGCGTGGCCGCTGGAGCCGGCAAGGCGCTTGGCCGCCCAGTTGGGGATGTAATTGTGCTCGGCCGCCGCCTTGCGGACGCGTGCCCGCGTCGCAATCGAGACCTTGGGGCTATCGCGCAGGGCTAGAGAAACGCTCGATTTGTCCATGCCGAGCATCAGGGCCAGGTCCGTGATGGTGACGCGGGGTCGATTTTCCAACGGCTTGAGGCTCAATACATTCAAGGTCGGACCGGCGCCAGCGGCCGTCAGCTTGCTGCTTGAATGCCCATTGCCTGCTTCATCCGAACGGGTCGCCATCACTGCGGGTGACGGGCTTTGCGCACGGTAGCGACCGCTGTCGGATGCTTTTCTCAAGAGCTGGTCTCGTGGGTTTGTGGGCAAGAGTACAGGGTTACGATTTTTTTCGCCCCGAAGCGGTGCGTCAGCGCGCTGGTGAAGCCGCGGAGTTGAGGGTTTCCATCCGAATTCTAGTCAACCGCTTGACTAGGCCTATTCTCCAGAGTACATTGGGTTATTAGCGTCGGAGTTGTGCCCCGCTTTTGGGGCTCTTGGTCTGTCGTCTGAATAGCGGCTGTTGGTTCTGCGCTCAGCGGCCGGTGTGGTTTGCTCGGGAATTGCCCATGACGGAGCTCATCAACACACTGGAAACGTTTTCGGATGCGGCGGCGCTGGCCCGACCGAAGCTGACCGTTGCTGAAGTGCATTCCAGGCACGGTGAGTTCATTTGGAAGACGCTGTACCGTATGGGCGTGCGCTCCCCGCACCTCGAGGACGTCTACCAAGAGGTGTTCTTGGTCGTGCATCGCCGCCTCGACTCTTACGCGGGCCATTGTGCGATCACGACCTGGCTTTTCGAGGTCTGCTTCCGCGTGGCCGCGGGTTATCGCCGCCGCGCGCATTTCCGTCGTGAGCAGCTGGTGCCTGATGCAGCGTCGGTCTCCTATGTCGCCGCGCCCACGCCCACTCCGGAGCGTGAGGTGGAGAAGCGCCAGGCGGCGGATCGCCTGCAGGACATCCTGAACACGCTCAACCTGGAGCAGCGCGTGGTCTTCACCATGTTCGAGCTCGAGGGCCTGACCTGCGATCAGATCGGTGAGAACATCGGCGTGCCGGTCGGCACCGTGTACTCGCGACTGCATCGCGCGCGCAAAGCGTTTCTGCGTGCGCTTTCGCGTCAGCGTGCGCGCGACGCGCGCCGCGACTCTTGATCGCCGCCTCATGCTCGTGAATGGCGATGAGCCCGTTCATCCTTCAGAAATTCAGGTGTAAGGAATCGCGCCTACCTGCTGAATCCTGCAAGCTAGCTGCTTGCCGAGCTCAGTCGATCGGGATGGCGAAACGCCCGCCGAAGCCCACGAAAAAGCCGGTGGAGCGATCCTGATCGAGGTCTTGCCAGGTCGGTGAGCCCCGGAGAGGTGCCAGCTGGCCGCGAGCTTGCCGGCGGCCAGCGTGACGTGACCCGGCTCTCCGCGGCACGCGTCGCCGTAGGCACTGTTCAGGGTAAATGTGAATGGCGCTGGTTGACTCGGGCAGGTTGCCGGCGAGCGAGGCGCTGAGCCAGGTCTGCATGTCATCGATGCCTCTGTGAGGGGCGCGCCACAGCCGGACATGGCGGCTGAGCTTAGCCCGTCCCCGACCAGCCAACAGAGCTAGTTTGGCTTCCGGCCATACACGTAGACCTCGTACAGGCCCGTTCGCACGCCAATCTCGCGGAAACCAAAGTCGTAGCTCAGAGCTCGACGAATCTTGTCGGTAATCAAGTATGGAAGATTGAGATCCGGCTCGAGCCCGGCTCCCTGCAAGATGCCGCGCACCAAGCCATGGTCCGAGGTGTGCGCATCGGAAATCGAGACGAGGCAGCGCCCGCCGGGCGCTAGCACACGCCAGGCCTGAAACAGGGCCTCCTCGACATCAAACAAGGTGGACTGGAACGCCCGCAGCGAGATGTACAGATCGTAGGAAGCGCTCGGTATCGTCGCCAGGTCCTCCGCTGGTGTGATGACGGGCCGCAAGTTGGGAAGGCGCGTGCGCGCTTGAGTCAATATCTCCTCGGCGATGTCCACGCCGACGAGCTCCGCGAAGCTCTGATAGA
Organism: Polyangiaceae bacterium; assembly: GCA_035281385.1. Classification (GTDB taxonomy): domain Bacteria; phylum Myxococcota_A; class Polyangia; order Polyangiales; family Polyangiaceae; genus PMG-095. Next base: position 7,109 of record DATEDZ010000016.1, on the reverse strand, counting down.
TAGAGGGTCGCTCGGTGCCGTTACCTATCCCCACGTTGATCACGCGGGCGGAACCCGCTTCCGATATGCCGATGTGCCTGAGTAGTCCCGAGAGCTCTGCCTCCCATTCCGCAAAGTTAGCGTGACGCTCGTCCTCTGCATCGGTACGTAACGCATACTTCTCACCATACGCGCGAGAGCGAGCGCCTGCTAGCTGGTCACGCAGATCCCAGGCCTGCGGATAGCGTAATTGGCAACGACGTTCGAGGAGGCGCAGCGTTGCTGTCTCTGTCCGCCACACGTCTCCCAGATCGATCTGCGTCTGCTTGAGCTGCGCGATCATGAAGTCGCGAACGCGCTTGCGCGCATGTAACGACGTCCGCGGCAACAGCTGTAGTGGGTTTCGGCCTGGCTGTTTACCGAGAATTCCAGCAACCAAAGACGCAAACGCGGCGTCGTCATCCAGTCCACCGCGGAAGTCTACCCACGTCGCGCCCCGGAGGAACGCAGGCAACTTACTTTCGGGTTGGGTTGCACCTGGCAGCAGCACGGGAATCACCCGCGTATTGCCGGCTTTTACTCGCTGGTCCAGCGCCGCGCGCATCTCCTGCTCCTCCCACGGTCCCATCCCTTCGGGACCGAGGAACACGGCGCAGGTCGTGCTCTGCTCGAGGGCTTTTTCCAATGACTGTTGGAACGGATCGCCCGGGACTAGATGCCATTTGTCGACAAACGGACGGACATCATGTTTGTGGCCCTGTCCTGGGGGAGGAGGCACGCGCCTCCTCCCTCAAAAAGCAAAGCTTTTTGAGCCTCCCCTCCACGCGACGGCTCCGCCGATTGGGACAGCTGGTGTTTCACACCAGCCTCCTAGTCGCCTGTCCTGGTTAGATGCGCGTCAGTGCGCGGCTTCGTAGCTTTTGATCTTGTCGTCGAAGGACAGGATGTAACCGAGCTGATCGATGCCGTTGAGCAGGCAATGCTGAGCGAAGTTGTCGATCGGGAACTCGATCTTGCTGCCGTCGGGCAGCGTGAGCTCGGTCTTGGCCAGGTCCACGCTGAGCTGAGCCCTGGGGTTTGCCCGAACCGCGGCGACCAGCTTGGCGTGGGTGGTGGCATCGACCTGGATGGGGAGGAGTCCGTTCTTCAGCGAGTTTCCTTTGAAGATGTCGGCGAAGGAGGTCGAGATCACCGCGCGGATGCCCCAGCCCATCAGCGCCCACGGTGCATGCTCGCGCGAGGAGCCGCAGCCGAAGTTGTCGCCGGCCAGGATGATCTGCGCGCCCTGGGCTTCCGGACGGTTCAGCGCGAAGTCGGGGTTGTCCGAGCCGTCGGGCAAGTAGCGCCAGTCGAAGAAGAGCTGCTTGCCGAGGCCATTCTTGTCGAGCGTCTTCAGAAAGCGCGCCGGGATGATCTGATCGGTATCGACGTTTTCGGCGGAGAGGAGAACGGCGTGGGACGTCAGTGTGATGAAGCTGGCCATGGTTGAGAGTGGTTAGTGGTCAGTGGTTAGTGGTCAGTTCAACCGAGGGTGCGGACGTCGGTGACTTTGCCTGTTACCGCGGCGGCGGCGGCGGTGAGGGGAGAGGCGAGGAAGGTGCGGCCGCCTTTGCCTTGGCGGCCTTCGAAGTTGCGATTGCTGGTGCTGACCGCGTACTGGCCCGGCGAAAGCTGGTCGCCGTTCATGGCGATGCACATCGAGCATCCGGGCTCGCGCCACTCGGCGCCCGCCTCCAGGAACACGCGGTCCAGGCCCTCGGCTTCCGCCTGCTTCTTGATGTCGTGTGAGCCTGGCACCACCAAGGTTCGCACGCCGCTTGCGACCTTGCGGCCCTTCATCACGCTGGCGGCGGCACGCAGGTCCGAGATGCGCGAGTTGGTGCAGCTGCCGACGAACACCACGTCCACCTTGTGGCCGAGCAGCGGCTTGCCCGGCTCGAGGCCCATGTAATTCATGGCCTTTTCGAAAGCCGCCCGCTCCGCGCCGCTGAAGTCGCTGGGCGAGGGCAGCGCTTTGGTGATCGGCACGCCCATACCGGGGTTGGTGCCGTAAGTGATCATGGGCTCGAGCGCGCCGGCGTCGATGTCGACGCGCGCGTCGTACTTCGAGTCCGCGTCGCTCGGCAGCTTTTTCCAGCGCTCGACGGCCTGGTCGAGCTCAGCGCCTTTCGGAGCAAACTCACGCCCGGAGACGAACTGATACGTCGCGTCGTCCGGAGCGATCATGCCCGCGCGCGCGCCGCCTTCGATGCTCATGTTGCACACGGTCATGCGCGCCTCCATCTCGAGCGCGCGGATCGCGGAGCCGGTGTACTCGAGCACGTAGCCGGTGCCGCCGGCGGTGCCAATCTTGGCGATCAGCGCCAAGATGATGTCCTTGGCGGTGACGCTCGGGCCGAGCGTGCCCTCGATGTGGACTTCCATGGTCTTCGGTTTGGTCTGCAGCAGGCATTGCGAGGCGAGCACGTGCTCCACTTCACTGGTGCCGATGCCGAAGGCCAGGGCTCCGAAGGCGCCGTGCGTGCTGGTGTGGCTGTCGCCACACACGATGGTCATACCGGGCTGAGTGAAGCCGCGTTCCGGTCCGACCACGTGCACGATGCCGTTCTTCGAGTCGCCCAGCGGGAACAGCCGGATCCCGAATTCTGCGCAGTTTTTCTCGAGCTGCGAGAGCTGGGCACGGGCCTCGTCGTCGATCACCTGCAGGTGTTTGGGCAGGGTCGGCGTCGAGTGATCCATCGTCGCGACCGTGCGCTCGGGCCAGCGCACCTTGAGACCGCGCGCCCGGAGGCCCGAGAAGGCCTGGGGCGAGGTGACCTCATGGATCAGGTGGAGATCGATGTAGAGCACGCTCGGGCGTTTCGGCTCCTCCACCACGACGTGATTTTCCCAGACCTTCTCGAACAGCGTTTTTGCCATCGCTTCTTTGGTTCTCTCTACCCTGAGTCGTTAGTTCGCCACACGCGCCGTGCCGACCTCGGTGCTGCCGCTCTTTTCATGAGTGCCCAGCATGGCGAGCAGGCGATTGAGCGCCGCCAAATAAGCCTTGGTGCTGGCCACGATCACGTCGGAGTCCGCCGCGTTGCCGTGGAAGATCTGCGTCTGGCCCGAGCCATGCTGCGGATTGACGCGGCCGTCGTTGGCGACCGCGCGCAGGCGCACGCTGGCGTGTCCGAGCGCGTCGATGCCCTCGGTGACCGCGTTGATCGAGTATTCAATGAGCTCACTGGGGGCCTTGACGATCTCGTCGATGGCCGTGAACACCGCATGCACCGGACCAGTGCCGACCGCCGCGTTGACGACGTTCTCCCCCTTGGGGTCCTTGAGCTTGACGGTGGCGGTGGGCATGCCGTTCGAGCCGCACGTAACCTGAACCGCCTCGAGTGAAAAGTACTCACGCGCCCGGCCCACCTCCGAGGCCGCCAGAGCCTCGAGATCCGCGTCGGTGATGCGCTTTTTCTTGTCCGCCAGGACCTTGAACCTCAGGAAGGCGGCTTCCAGGCCTTCTCCTTCGAGGGCATGTCCGAGCTCTCTAAGACGCACCGCAAAGGCATGGCGGCCCGAGTGCTTGCCCAAGACCAGCAGCGTCTTGCTCGCTCCGACGCTCTCGGGCGTCATGATCTCGTAGGTTTGGGCGTGCTTGAGCATGCCGTCTTGGTGAATACCGGCCTCGTGCGCGAAGGCGTTGGCCCCGACGATGGCCTTGTTCGGCTGCACCACCATACCGGTGCGCAGGCTGACCAGACGGCTGACGCGGGTGATCTGGGTCGCGTCGATGCCGGTTTTCAGGCCGTAGAGCGGCGCGCGGGTCTGCAGCGCCATCACGACCTCTTCGAGCGAGGTGTTGCCGGCGCGTTCGCCGATGCCGTTGATGGTGACCTCCGCCTGGCGCGCGCCGTTGCGGATGCCGGCCAGCGCATTGGCCGAGGCCAGGCCCAGGTCGTTGTGGCAGTGCACCGAGATGGTGACGTTGTCCACGCCCTTCACGTTATGGGCGATGCCGGCGATCAGGGCGCCGAACTCTTCCGGCACCGTGTAGCCGACCGTGTCCGGGATGTTGAGCGTGGTGGCGCCCGCCTCGATGGCCGCCGTGAGCACCTCGTACAGGAACTCCGGCTCGGTGCGGCCCGCGTCTTCGGGGCTGAACTCGATATCGGCGCAGAGCGAGCGCGCCAGGCCGACCATCTCGCGGGTGCGCTGCACGACCTGCTCCCGGGTCATCTTGAGCTTGTGCTCGCGGTGGATGGGGCTGGTGGCCAGGAAGGTGTGAATGCGCGGGTGTTTGGCGACCGAAACCGCGTCGAATGCGGTGCGGATGTCCTTGTCGGTGGCGCGGGCCAGGCCGCAGATCGTGGGCGGTAAGCCGGAGCTCCGGCCCTGCGGCACGTCGTTGCCTACGGTTCGCGCGATCTCCTTGACCGCGTCGAAGTCGTCCGGCGAAGCCGACGGAAAGCCCGCCTCGATCACGTCCACGCCGAGTCGCGAGAGTGCACGCGCGACTTCGAGCTTCTCTTCGCTCGTCATCGTCGCACCCGGAGACTGCTCTCCATCGCGCAACGTCGTATCGAAGATGCGAACGTAATTGGGGTCGGGCTTACTAACTGGGGTTTCCATTTTCTTGTTCTCGTGGTGCCGGTCGTCGCGCCCCGCGTCTCTTGCTACTTCTGGGCTACTACGCCCGGCCTCGCCGGTTTGTTATGGGTCTTCTCTCGTTATCGATCGTGATCTGCTAGTGCCAAGGTTGGTTGAGGTCGTTCCAGCTCCCGCCTGCGGCGGTCGCCAACGACTGGTGAACGAAGACTGACGTCATGACGGATCCTAGGCCGCGACGATGGGCTTCAAGTTTGGCGCAGGATGGGCGGCTTCGGCAGCCTCGCCCTTGCCGCCGCGCGTCATGGCGACCGTGCCGCTTTGCACCATTTCGAGAATGCCGAATGGCTCCAGCATCGTGACCAGGCCGTCGATCTTGTCCTGGGTGCCGGTGACTTCCACGATCAGCGTATTGGGGTGCACGTCGATGAAGCGAGCCCGGAAAACCTCGCACAGCTCCAGGACTTGCGAGCGCTGATCCGGCCCCGCTTTCACTTTGATCAAAACCAGGTCGCGTGAAACGTTGGCCTTGTATGTGATGTCCTCGACGCTGAGCACGTTGACCATCTTGTACAGATTGGCTTCGATGCGCTGAGCCTCGTCGTCGTCGGCCTCCACCACGAAGGTCATGCGCGAGACGCCCTCTTGATGCGTCGGGCCGACGTTCAGGGACAGGATGTTGTAGTTGCGCCGTCGGAACAGCGAGGTCACCCGGTTCAACACGCCCGGCTGGTCTTCGACATAAGCGACGAAGGTGTGGGTTTGGGGAGTGCTCATCACTTGTCCTTCCCGGTCTCGTACAGCGGGTTGTGCTGCTCGCCGGTTTCGGGCTTGGGCCTCCGGATCATCTTGTCCAGATCGGCGCCAGCCGGCACCATCGGGTACACGCTGTCCTCCTGCTCGACGCGGAAGTCGATGATGGTGGTGAGCGGGCTGCTCTGCGCCTCCTTCACCGCCGCCTGCATCTGGCTGCGCTGCGTGACGCGCAGGCCTTTCAGGTCGTGGGCTTCGGCCAGCTTCACGTAGTCGGGGCTCTTGATCGGCGTGGCCACGTAGCGTCCGCCGTAGAAGAACTGCTGCCACTGCCGAACCATGCCCAGGTAGCCGTTGTTGATCACCGCGATGTTGACCTTGATGTTCTCCTGCGCGCAGGTGGCAAGCTCGGCCGCGGTCATCTGGAAACCGCCGTCACCGGCGATCACCCAGATCTCGTCGTCCGGACAGGCAAAGCGCGCGCCCATCGCGGCCGGCAGCGCAAAACCCATCGTGCCCGCGCCGCCCGAGGTCAAAAGTTTCCGCGGGTGATCGTGCTTGTAGTACTGGGCCTCCCACATCTGGTGCTGGCCCACGTCGGTCACGACCAAAGCCTTGCCGTCGGTGAAGCGCCACAGGTCGTGAATGACGTGCGCGGCGAACAGGCGGCCGTTGTCGGGCAAGCTCTGGATCTCGCGCACCGCGCTGTCGCCCTTGGAGTCTTCGATGTGCTGGACCCAATCCATCACATCGACCCCGTCGATATGGGGGGTGATGAGCCGCAGAATCTCGCGCACGTCGCCCAAGAGCGGCAGGTCCACCTTGACGTTCTTGTTGATCTCGGCCGGATCCAGCTCGACGTGGATCTTCTTGGCGTTCAGGGCGTAGGTCTTCAGGTTTCCGGTCACGCGATCATCGAAGCGCATGCCCAGCGCGATGATCAGGTCGGCTTCCTGGATTGCCTTGTTGACCCACGCCTCGCCATGCATGCCCATCATGCCCAGGCTGCGCTCGTGCGTGGCTGGGAAGCCGCCCAGGCCGAGCAGCGTTTGTGCCACCGGGATGTTGGTTTTGTGCACGAGCTCCAGCAGCGCGGCCGTCGCGTTGGCCTTGATGATACCGTGGCCGCAGAAGATGATCGGGCGCTTGGCGGCCTTGATCATGTCGACCGCGCGCTCGATGTCGCTGGGCAGCGGGTGGCGTTCCGGGCGATAGCCGGGCAAGCGCACCGGGGAGGGATCGTAGCGGTACTCGGTCTTGGCCTGCTGCGCGTCTTTGGTGATGTCGACCAACACCGGGCCAGGGCGACCCGAGGCGGCGATGTAGAACGCCTTGCGAATCGTCGGACCGATCTCGTCGACTCGGCTCACCAGGAAGTTGTGCTTGGTGATGGGCAGCGTGATGCCGGTGATGTCGGTCTCCTGGAAGGCGTCGTAGCCTATCAGCTTGCTCGGCACCTGCCCGGTAATGCAGACCATCGGCACCGAGTCCATCATCGCCGTCGCGATCCCGGTAACCAGATTCGTGGCGCCAGGGCCCGAGGTTGCAATCGCCACCCCTACTCCGCCGCCCGCCCGGGCGTACCCGTCGGCCATGTGGCTGGCGCCCTGTTCGTGCCGGACCAGAACGTGACGCACCGGGTAGTCGAGCATCGCGTCGTACGCCGGCAGAATCGCGCCCCCGGGATAGCCGAAGACAGTCTGGACACCCTCGTGAACGAGGCATTCCCAGATAATCTGCGCACCGGTACGTTTGGGCATGGTCGCCAGTGTGCCTCATGGATCCAC
>DATEDZ010000015.1:0-105678 GCA_035281385.1 Polyangiaceae bacterium | reverse complement strand
CTACGGCGTCACGGCCTATCAGTACTGAATCGCTCCTATGGCGGTCGGGGGCTCGACGCTCCTGACCGCCGTGGGATCGCTCATTTCGTGATCGTGGTTCGGAGGAGAAACGAGCATGTCACACAAGGTTTGGTGGCTAGCAGGTCTCGTGGTTTTGGGTCTTGCCGGATCGGTCGTGGCCTATCGGGGCTTCCACGCCAGTGCATCCATCGCCAGAGGCAGCAAAGCCTCAGCCACCGCAGAAGCGCGCGCCCAAAACCCAGCCGCGCCAAGCGACGTCCAGCGCCTGCGCTCCGAGCTCGCGCTCGTGCAGGGACAAATGGTCGGCCTTCGACCATCTCGTGTCGCTCCGGCGCGCAGCGCGTTTGCCACGTTTTCTGCTACTGCTCATTGGAAAAGAAGCCGTAGAAACTTCGCGAAATCCAGGGAGGTGCGCCGCTCAGACGACTGAGCCGGAAGAGTCGCGGCCAAGTCAGTCACTATCGAGCTCGACGGCTGGAAGCACCTGCGCACCGTGCTGCGCATCCAAATCGTGCTTGGACGACCTACCGGTCGCGCCGCTGGCCGACTGAGACGCGAGCCGGACGCGCTAGCCAAGCGCGGAAAAGCGGCTAGTGTCCGAGCGAGATGGTCCGACAGTTGGCCCTCGCGGTGCTGCTGCTGGTTTCGGCTGCGAGCGGGCCCACCGTTGCCGCCGAGGGCCCGCGTCACGTCGCTGTGCGCTACAGCGCGCCCGACGCTTGCCCCGATGACGCGCAGCTCGTGGCCAGCGTTGAACGGTTCTTGGGCCAACCGTTGCGTGAAGCGCGCGAGCAAGAGCTGGCAGCGAGCGTGATGGTGCAGGGCAGCTCGGGCGCCTTCGCCGCCAAGCTGACCTTCACGAGCGGGCGCGGCACCGAAGAACGCTTCGTCGAAGACGCGGACTGCGCGAAGCTTGCCGACGCGGCCGCGCTCCTCGTGGCGCTCGCCATCGACCCCGAGCGAGTGCACGCGCAACAAGCCGCCGCAGATGCGCCAGCTACCGAGCCCGAGGTCCCACCGACAGCCAGGGTCGTCGAGGCAGCGCCCTCGCCACCGGCTCCGAGCCAACCCTGCCCGACGCACACTTCCGCGAAGGCCGTGCCGGAGCGACACGTCGTGGCTCAACTGGGCGGGTTCGTCGGCGTGGGAGTCATGCCCAACGTAGCGGCCGGGCTGGGGGTCGATTTTGGAGCACGCTTTGGCCGCTGGCAGGTGGAGCTGGTCGGCAATTACTGGCTCGGTGGCTCCGCGGACGCAGTAGGTCCAGCCAGCATCGATCTCTCCCTGGCCACGGCAGGTCTGAGGGCGTGCCGTGTGCTGCCCGATACGAGCTGGTCCTTCCTGGGTTGCGTTCAGAGCGACCTCGGGGACATGGCGGGCTCTGGACAGGAGGTCGACGCCGCGCACACCCAGCACGCAGTCTTTGCCGATGTCGGAGCGTTGGCCATGGCGCACTATTCCCGGCTCGAGCCCGCGCCTTGGGCGGGCCTGGGCGTGTTTTGGGTCGTGGCCCGGCCTCCATTCGGGCTCTCCAGCCAGGGCACCCCCAGCGAAGCGTTTCGCCCGGCCCGGGTGGCCATGCTTGGCTACCTGGGGGTGGCGGTCGGCCCCTAGGACGCCGATCGGCTTGGCCGCTCGGCGTTGCTAACTCGTGAACTTCGTTGCCCGAGCAAGTTGTTTGTCGCTTTAGGCGCCTGGCCCTTCACTTTTGCAATTTTCCGAAATGAAGACAGACAGCTCGTGGAACCAATGCGTGTGCAGGCCGCCACTTTGCCCGAGCAAGAGGCTGAAGAGAGCCAGCTCAAGGCCGCCGAGGTGCTGTATCGCCAGCACTACGGTTTCGTCTGGCGCAACGCACGACGCCTGGGCGCCACCGACGACTGGGTCGATGACGCGGTGCACGAAGTCTTCCTGGTGGCGACACGCCGCCTGACCGAATTCGAGGGTCGTTCCAGCGCCAAGACCTGGCTCTTCGCGATCACGTTTCGCATCGTGCAGCGCTTGAAGCGAGACCGCTCGCGACGCCGCCAGCACGATACCCGCTACGAGCGCGAAAACGAGAGCCCGGTGGGCAACGCCGCCGAAGAGGGCGAGGCGGCCGAGTACCTGCGTTACTTGCTCGGGCTGCTACCGGACACCCAGCGCGTCATCCTGATCTTGGTGGAGCTCGAAGGCTTCACGTCGGCGGCCGTGGCAGAGTCGCTCGGCATCCCGGCCGGCACGGTAGATTCACGGCTCCGCGCAGCGCGAGCGCAGTTGGCCAAGCTCAACGAACGCGAGAAGCAGCGCGACGAGAGGTGGCAGAAATGACGACCGACGATTTGACGCACCTGTTCGAGGCGGAGCGCGCGGTGCGCCCTCCTCCGGGCGAGCTCGAAAGAGGACTTGGCCGACTGCTCGGCGATGTGGCGCGCGGAGCCGCACCGCTGCCCGTGGCAGCCACCACGCTCAAGCTGGGACTGTCGCTCGCCTCCAAATGGCTGGCCGTCGGCTTCGCCGTGGGGCTGGGCGGAGCCGGAGCAGCGTCGCAAATTTGGGCACCAAACGCGGCGGCAGCGCCGAGCACGACTCCTGCGCGGGCATTGGTCGCGACGGAGCCGCTCGGCGATCAGCCGGTCGTAGACGTCCCCAGGGCGGTGACTGCCCCCGCACCGCCGCGCGCGGCGAGCGCGGCGCGCGTCGTCGAACGCAGCGCGTCGAGCACTTCGTCTGCCGAGCCGGCGACGGCGGCGGCGCGTTTGGAGGAGGAGCTGCGGCTGATCGCAGCGGCCAAGCGTGAGCTGGAGCTCGGACAGGCCCAGTTGGCGAGCGCGTGGTTGACCGAGCACGCAGCACGCTTCCCGGCTGGCGTGTTCGCGACGGATCGCGAGGGGCTAGGTGTCCTCTTACGCTGCGGTCAGCACAAAGATCCGCGCCTGGCGCAGCGATTTGCCGCCACCCACCCCAGCTCGCCGATCGTGGAACGCTTGCTACGCGCGTGCTCGGCCGAAACCGCGGCGGCGCCCTCCGTCGTCGATTTTTCCGAAAGTCGACAAATGATTCGCGCCGACTCGGGGAACGAACGGACAGGAAGCGTCACCGAGCGCGGATGGGAGACGAGATGAGATCAAGGAAATTGGCGTGGGGTTGGGGGGGTGCGGTGTTGATGGCGTTCTTGGCCGGCTGCAGTGGCTCGCTGAACGACGTCGGCAACGCGATGGGTGGCTCGAGTAACGAGGGTGGGGACGAAAGCGAAACGGGAACGGCTGGCACGGGAAAGCAGCCGCGCGGAGGCTCGGGCGGGACCGGAGAGATCGCAGGCGCGGGCGGAACGGGAGAGATCGCAGGCGCGGGTGGAACTGGGTACGTCGGTGGCTACGGGGGGACGGGGCACTACGGCGGGGACGGCGGCACCGGCTACTACGGCGGTGAATCGTTCGGGGGGGTGGCTGGCACCGGCTACTACGGCGGTTCGGGCGGGGGCTTCAATTGCCCTTCGGGTTGCTTCGACATCTTCCGGACCTGCTACGACGAAGACGCTCTGGATCTCGCCCCTCAGAACACGGTGCTGCTCGACATACATAACCCGCAAATGCAAGCCGTAAACTCCGCCGGCCAGTTGGTGTTCCCCAACTCCTACGGCGGTCAGTGGGAGATGTACGCGAACTTCCCTGCCGTCAGCCCGGAGCTCGCGAGCAAGACGGATATTTCACTCCCGGCCGAGCTCGGCAGCTTGCCCGACAATCTGGCGCAGCTCTATGTGACGCGGCGCTCGTGTGAAGGTCAAGAAGTCGGAGGCCACAAGCTAGTGGTGGAGGTTTGGTGGAAGGGCGTCGCCGGTGCGCCCCCGACTCACGGAATGGCACTGGGCACCTACGACAAGAAGACGAGAGTCACGACGTGGCTCTCCGATGCGACCAAGACATTCGTGGTCGGCGGCGCCGCGGCCAAACGCCTCATGGACACGCTCAACCGCATCCAGCTGGCCCATACCTTCGCCGCAGGCGACAAGACGGACGCCCGTCAAATCGTTCTGGGGCTCTGGTTAGCCAGCGGCGACGTGGTCCCGACGACGTTCTACGTCGGCAACGTGATTTGGGACTGAGCGGGTACAGGATCAATAGGGGCAGAGGACGCGAGTGCCGGTGACGTCGGCGGCGAAGATGCGGCCGTCGGTGAGGAAATGCGAGATGGTGGCGGGGACGCCCAGCGAGACGGTCACGCCGGTTTGTAGGTTCACGAGACGATCGCCGGCCGACAGCCAGCGGCCGTCGGGAGAAAACGTTGGGCGGCGCGGCAGCGTTGTGCCCAGATCTTGTACCAGCGCGCCGGTGGCGGCGTTCGTGATCTGGGTCCTCGTTTCGAACATCAACTAAGGGTGGCGGCCACAAAACCTGCGCCGTAGTGCCAGTAGCCCGGCAGCGAGCAGGAGCCAGTAGGCGGACGTCTTTGGAGTCGCGCTAGCCAGGCTGCAACCACCGCGTGCCAGCGGGTCGCCTTCTGCCAGCCAGCGATCCACTCCAATCGGCAGGTCACGGCGGGTCAGGGTCTCACCGTCGAAGGTCAGCCGCAGCCCCAGCCGCCTGCCACCGCTACCCTCGGGCGCCGTGATCTCGAAACCGTAGAGCCCTGGACCGAGCCGCTCCGGGGGTTTCGAAAGCGTCCCTCCCGTGACCTGCAGAGCGAGCCGGCGCGGATCGGCGACGTCCGCGATGCGATCCTGATCGTCGCGTAGCTCCAGGAGCCCGGTGAGCGGCCAACCTGGATCCGGGTGAATGAAAGACGCCGCCAAGACCATGCGACTGACGCGCGTCGGGACGCGGTCGATGGGTGAATCTTCGGCGGCCAGCGCAGCCAGCGTTCGCGGTAGATCGAGCACGCCGGGCCCGGTCTGCTGTTCGGCCAGGATGCTGCCGCTGGGCTGGCGGGCGCCCGCTTGGAGCAGAGCGCGAAGCTGGGCTTGCGTGAGCTCCGGCCGTCGCTCGAGTAGGAGCGCGATCGCGCCCGACACGAGCGGCGCCGACATCGACGTGCCGCTGGTCACGGCGTGCTTGCCATCGTCGATCACGAAGCACTCGTAGTCGGGGTCACCGCAGCGACCGTTGCTGGCGAACACACCGGCGGCGCCGTTACTCCGCGGATCCGCAGCCCCCGACATGGCTCCGATCACGTACATGCCGGGCGCGATGATGTCGGGCTTCATGACCCCGAGCGCGTTGGGTCCCGCGGCGCTGAAGGGAGCGGTGCCGTCCATCTCGGCCAGCTCGTCGCTCCCTTCCCCGCGTCCGACCAGGAATGGCTGGTTTTTCGAGTCACGCCAGCGGTTGCGGTTCACCGTGGCCCCGACTGCGATGAGGTCTGGGTGGGAGGCTGGTATGTTGATGGTGCCCTCGCGCTCCGCGCGCGGCACCAGCACGCCGCTGCTGATGTCGGGTGAGGCGCCGCCGTCGGATTGTACCCAAACGCTCACCGTGCCGTGACCCGAGAGGCGCAGCGTGAAGCGGGTGCCCGGCTCGAAGTCGCCGTCGAGCACCACCACGGCGTTATTGGACCCGACCTTGATGGAGCTGTCCTCTTCCGTGGGGCCGTTGAAGACCGTGCCGTCGGTTTCGCCTTTCTTGAAGGTGGTTGACTGTCCAGGGGGAATGTCCGGGATCCACGACTCGCCTTCGTGATCCACCGCGACGCTCAGCTCGTCACCAGGCCGGAAGCCGAGCCAGACGTAGATCGTCGCGCCCGCAGACGCACCGGAGTCGGCGCTCGGCGTGATCAGCGGGATCTCGACCGGGCTGTCGTGCGGCACGTGAACCTCGGTGTGGATCCCGAGCGGTTCGGGCTCCCCGGTGTCCAGGCCGCTGCGGATGGTGCCGCTGTTGCCGGCCGCCACCACGATCGCGCGCCCCGGGAAATCCGGACCAACGAAGCTGGCCAGGGCTTGCTCGAGCGGAGAGCTGCCGTCGTGCGTGCCGAAGTCGCTGCCCAGGCTCAAGTTGACGACCGCGGGCCAGCCGTGGCGCTCGGCTTGCTCGAAGATGAAGCGCGTGGCCAGGATGATGTCGGCATCGAAGATCGCGCCATTGCCCGAGCGGCTGACGCGCGCGCCGAAGATCAGCGCGTCGGGTGCGATGCCGATGTAGCGCGGCACCTTCGATGCCAGCCCGTTGCCGGCGGCCAGCGACGCCACGTGCGTGCCGTGGCCGTAGGCGTCCCTCGGCTCGTCCCCGGTGACGCCGTTATCGAGCACCTGGTCGAGGTCTTCGTTGCTGTAGATGGCGCACTCGGTCTCTTCGGTGCAGCCGTACTCCGCCTCTAGCTCGGGTTGACGCTCAGCGGGTGGTCGTGAAAAATCGAGCATGAAACGCACGCGCGACTTGCCATCGGCGTCGCGCAGGTCGCCGTGGCTCACGTCCAGGCCAGTATCGACGATGCCGATCACGACGCCCTGGCCGGTTTGCGCGGTCTCCTCTCGAAACGCGGCCACGCCGATCCAATCATCGGCTCGGTCGAGCAGCGTGTGGCGCGGTGGTGCCCAATGCAGCTTCAGCGTCGGCTCGTCGTATGAAAGCGCTGCGATCTCCTGCGCGGTTAGCCACATCGGCCGGTAGCGCCCGCCCACCAATAGCTCCGCCACGCCCGCATCACTGGCGTACTCGGCCAGCACCGGGATGCGCCCGTTCGGTGATCGCAGCAGCGCGCGCGGCAGCTGCGGAGTGCCTGCACGCTTCAAGCTGCGCAGCGCGCGGCCCAGCTCGAGCTGCCCTTCGGCAGCGCGGGTGCTCGCCAGCACGAACAAACCGAGCGCCAGGCTGGCGGCGTGGATGGGGACGCGAGCCATCCGCATCACATCGGAGGCACGAGGTGTTTCTTGGGCGGCCTCGGCTCCGACTTTTGGGCGTAAAGCGCGAAGCGACGCACCAGCTCCTCACGCAACCTTTCAGAGGGCACGATCTCGTCCACCACCAGCTCGCTGGCGAGCTTGGTCAGGTTGACGTCCTCTCGGTACTCGGCGCGCAGCTTCTCCACGAAGGCTTCGCGCTCGGGACCGGCCGGCACCTCCTGAATCTTGTTGTAGTAGACGGCATTGACCGCCGCCTGTGCGCCCATCACGGCGATCGAGGCGGTTGGCAAGGCCAGGCACGCGTCGGGCTCGAACGCAGGCCCGCACATCGCGTAGAGACCCGCGCCATACGCCTTGCGCACGATCACCGAAATCTTCGGGACGGTCGCTTCACTGACGGCTGCGATCATCTTGGCACCGGCGCGGATGATGCCCTGGCGCTCCACCTTCGTGCCGATCATGAAACCGGGCACGTCAGCCAGGTAAAGCAGCGGCACGTTGAAAGCATCGCACAGCCAAATGAAGCGCGCTGCCTTGTCCGCGCTGTCCACGAACAGCACACCGCCCAGATGCTTGGGCTGGTTCGCGACGACCCCGACCACGCGGCCGTCGATGCGGGCGAAGCCGGTGATCAGCTCGCGCGCGAAGCGCGGCTTCAGCTCCAGGAAGCTGCCCGCATCGACCAGCGCGAAGATCACCTGCTTCATGTCGAAGGCCTTGTTTTCGTCGGCGATTACGGTCTCGGCGATCGCTTTGGCGTCATCGGCCACCGCTAGCGGCTCGGCGGCGGGTGGCTGGGACTCGAAGCTCGACGGCAAGTACGACAGGTAGCGCTGCGCGAACGCGATCGCCTCGTCCTCGGTCTTGACCAATAGGTCACCGCAACCCGATACCTCGGTGTGCATCCTGGCGCCGCCCATCTCCTCGAGCGTGACCTTCTCGCCGATCACCATCTCGGCCATGCGCGGTGAGCCGAGGTACATGCTGGCGTTGCCCTCCACCATGACCACGACGTCGCAGAACGCGGGGATGTAGGCTCCACCGGCAGCGGATGGACCGAACAGCAAGCACAACTGCGGAATGCGCCCGCTCAGAGCCACCTGGTTCTTGAAAATGCGACCGGCACCGCGCCGGCCTGGAAACATCTCCACCTGGTCGGTGATGCGAGCGCCCGCGGAGTCGACCAAGTACAAAAGCGGACAGCCGAGGCGCTCGGCGGTCTCCTGAATGCGCAGGATCTTTTCGACCGTACGCGCGCCCCACGACCCGGCTTTGACCGTGGAATCGTTGGCCATGATCGCCACGCGCCGTCCGGCGATCTTGGCCACGCCGCTGATCACGCCGTCTGCCGGTAGCTCTTCGGCCAGCGCGTTGGCCAGCGTCCCGTCTTCGACGAAGCTGCCCGGGTCGGTCAGACGCGCGATGCGTTCACGCGCGAACAGCTTGCCCTGCTCCGCGTTTTTCTGGTGGTACTTGGCCGCGCCGCCGGCTTGGGCACGCTTTAGCGCCGCGCGGACCTCGGAGTCATCCATGAATCCGAAGGCTAGCCTGCGCCACGAGATCGGACTAGCTCCTGGCCTTTCTTGGGTTTGTGGCCGCGGCATCCGAAGTTAGCTGCCTCCCGACTGCTAGGTTGGTGTCCGAGCAGGCAAGCTGTGGACTCCTGCGACCATCGCGGGTTTTATCGCAACGGGTGCCGGCCTCGCCGGTTTTGGTCTCGTGGGTGGCTCCTACTCTCGCCGATCGTGATCTGCTCTTCCAAGACTCACATGTCTCGTCGGGCTGGGGCCCCTGCCCCAGCTTTAGCCTTCGGCGATCAGCTTTCGCACCAGCCCTTCGATCTCGCGCAGGCGTGGCGTGCTGTAACCGATCAGCACATCACGCACGCTCCCCTGTTTGTCGATCACGAACAGCATGGGCAGGGCGTAAGCGCGATAGGCGCGCTGCATGTTGCCGCTGCCGTCACTGGCCAGCGCATAGACGATGCCCAGCTCACCCGCGGTGCGCCCAGCCAGGTCGACCGGATCGGTGGTGACGCCCAGCACCGTGACGCCCTGCGCCGAGTAGCGGTCGTGCCAGCCGTTGAGGGTGGGCGCCAGCACGTGGCACACGCCGCACCAACTCGCCCAGAACTCGAGCACGACCACGCGCCCTTTGAGCGCCGGCAGGCTGGGCGTGATGCTGCCCTGCACGGTGTCGAGCGCCCCAAAGTCGGGAGCAGGCGCACCGATGTAGTTCTTACGCATCAGCTCGTCATCGTTAGGCGCGGCCTCGAGGCTCACCGCAAACAGGCGTGTCTGCTCGCCGCGCAGCACGCCCAGGCTGACGCGCACCCCGGACCGCGCCGCCACCACGCGCTCGCGCAGCTCATGAGGGTGCGCGACGTTCTCACCATCGATGCTGAGCACGATGTCGCCGCCCTGCAGGCCCGCGCGTTCGGCGGGCGAGCCGCGCATCACCGAGCGCAGCAGCACGCCCGGCTCACCGAGCTGACGTTTGGCCAGCTCCACACCGAGCCAGCCCGGGCCGCTGCGCATGGGCACTGCAAGCTCACTGACCGCTGGCGCGACCTCGCTCGGCGCGCTGGCACCGGCGGCACTGGCGCTCGAAGCGGCCGCTGGCTCGGCGGCTGCTGGCGCGCGCGTGGCCGGCGGCGCCGCCGAACAGGCGCCCACCAGCAAACTCAGCAGCAGCGATGCGAAGCGGTCGATCATGACAGAGCCCGAGCCTCGACGAAGCCCACGCACCGTTCGTGGTACCATGAGCGCTCCGTGCACGCAGCTTCTGCCCCGATTCGCCCCGCGATCTTCGCGATCTTCGCGAGACTCGCGGCGCTCGGAGCGCTGGCCGCGGCTTGCGCAGGAGCGCCTTCGGGTAAGCCGGTGGGCGTGTCGGATGCGGTGCCCGAACGCACGTCGCCAGCGCCGCCCGAAGCGCCGCGCGCAGCGTGGTTGGACTTCATGGTCGCGCGCGCTTGGCCCGAGGCCGCGCCGCCCGTGCTCGCGCTCGTGCATCGACGTGACGGTAGCCTGGTGCGCGTCCGCGTCGAGCCGACCGCGCTTCAGGCTTACCGGAACCTCGCCGTGGACAGCCCCATGCCGAGTGACGCTCGCGTGATTGCCTGGCACGAGACGAGCGGAGGCAAGTTACTTGGCGGCTATTTGCTCGAGAAGCGCGCCGGTGTCTGGGCGGCGCAGGAGATTGACGCGAGCGGCGGCCTCGTGCCAGGAGATGGCGCGGTCTGCTTGCGCTGCCACGAGATGGCGCCGACGGACCATCTGTTCGGGCTCGCGCCACGTCCTTTTGCCCCCGCGGCTGCAGGGGAATCGAACCCGCCCGCACCGCGTTGACCCCCCAAGCAGCTGGCGCCGCGGGTTGTCTGACCCCACAAAGCACCAAGACCCGGCGAGCTTGACTCGTCGGGCCCTGCGGCAACTTCAAAAAGGCTAAGAAAAGAAGCTTCTAAGGAAGGAACCGAAGCAAAAGTAGAAGCAAGGAAGCACCCGCGCGAGGCGGGCCAGTCGGCCGTAAGCAAAGGGACCCGAGGGGTGCAGCCCAAAGGTCGCCGGCCAATAAGCAGCCTCCGTGCCAGATCGCTTCCCGTATAGAAGATCAGTAATTACCAGTGGTTTCACGCTAGCTCGCCGAGTTTGCCTACATTCGTTGCCCCGAGCTCTGGCCCGCGTGTCATGCCCTCCTGGGGTCCCTGAAAAGATTTCAGGCCCACATCAGAGGCGCTGAGCAGACCGGCCCATGACCAGATTCCATGCTGGCTTGCGGGCCGGTCGACGCCTGAGCAGCGTCGGATGGTTGCTGGCGCGGTGCGCTCGGCGGCGTGCTATCAAGCGCGCCTCTCCAAGCACCCGTAGCTCAGCTGGATAGAGCATCGGACTACGAATCCGAGGGTCGCATGTTCGAATCATGCCGGGTGCGCCAACCTACGACGTCTGCGAGAACTTCTGCGGGGGCGGAGTCGGGATGCGACTTGCCAGGCTGAGCCATCATGGCGAGGGCAGCGCCCGCGTTGACGTCGATGATGATGTCGTCGTCAGTGACCGCGATTCGGTCGACGAGGTTCTGGAGGTATAGCCGAGCGGTGGCGCGGTTCCCCGAGAGGAGCCCCTCGCGCAGGCGAGCCTGAAAGCGCTGAGTTGCTTCTGGCTTGTAGAGGTACGGCGGAATCGCGTGTAGCGGTTTCAGCTTCCCCAGCGCCCGGACGATCTCGTCGCGCTTGGTCTTGAGGTCCCGCATGCGCTCGGCGCCCACGTCACCCAGCTCGGGGTCCGTCTCGATGCGCTCGTACCAGCGCTCAAGGCGCTTACCAAGCTCCTCGCGCTCGCGTTCCAGGAGCCGCCGCTGCTCTGTCGTCCTCTGCCGCCATGCGCCCTGTTCTTCGATGTAGTCGCGGAAGATTTCCCTGCAGCGTTCCTCAGTGAAAAAATGCTCGGCGACGTGGTTCAGGACGGCGCTCTCAAGGGTCTCCGTCTTGATCCTGTAGCCGGCGCAGGCTTCCTTGCCGCTGCGGCAGAAGCGTCGGCAATTGTAGTAGCGGTATGGATTGCCCTGGGCGTCGCACTTGCCAGAGCTTTCGAGCTGGCAGGTGTCGCCGCAACGGCCGCAGTGCAGGAGCCCGGACAGGAGGAGCGGGCTGGACGGCAGGCGACCCGGATTCTTACCAGGGTCACGACGCTCACGGAGTTTCTGGGCCATGTCGAAGAGCTCTTGGTCAACGATGGGGTCGACGGTGATGCGGACCCATTCGCTTTCTGGGCGGACGCGCTTGCCGCGTGAGTCGTTGCGGCCCCAACAATAGGTCCCAATCACGCTGGTATCGCTGATCACACGCAGGACCAGATCTCGCGTCCAAAGGTGCTTGCGATAGAGCAAGCCGCGCTGATTGAGCTCGCGAGCGGTGGCCTTCGCGCCGCTCCCGGCAAGGTACTGGCGGAAAGCTTCGCGGACGATGTCGGCTTCAGTGGGGTCGACCACCAGCCTGTTCTTTTGCCGGCCATTGGGCGCGGTGACCTTCTCGATCTTGAAACCGAACGGCGGCTTCGAACCATTGGAGAAGCCCTGACGCGCGTTCTCGGCCATCCCGGCGCGGGTGCGGACGCCGTTGGTCTCGCTTTCCAGCTGGTCGATGAGCTCGAACACGCCCTCAGCGAAGCGACCATTTGGGTCGTCAGTGACCTCTTGTTGGATGGCCACGACGCGGATGCCGCGCTTTCGCAGCGCCTCTTTGTGCACGCGTGCCTTCGTGGCGTTGCGCATGAAGCGCGAGCCGTGGGTCACGATGATGCTCCCGACCTCCGAGCTCGGACGAAAGATGTCCTGCAGCATCTGGCGGAACTCAGGGCGGTTGTCGTCTGTCCCGCTGATTCCTCGCTCAACGTATTCACCCACGAGCATGAGCCCGTGGTCCTGCGCGTACTTACGGATCGCAGAGATCTGAGCCGGCAGCGACAGGTCCTGCTCGGCTTGCTCGCTTGTGCTCACCCGCGCGTATGCCACCGCCTTGACCGACTTAACCGAGACCTCAGCCTTCGCCTTCATCGTTTTCCTTTTCGTCTACCAGTTCGTTCAATACCTCAGCCGCGACCCCCAGGAGGTAGTCCCGCTCCCAAACGAAGATGCCCACTGGTTCCGCCAGTTTACTACAAATGCGCCGACGCGGGACCGCCTGGCGCGGAGCCCCGATGCAGCGCCGTTCGGGCGGCTTGGCGGTACTGTCTTTTTCTGAGACTTCGTTGACAGCTGCGGGCGCACTGGTCCCGTTCGCTGCCGTGGGCGCGCGCGTTGGCGGCGCCGGGAGCGTCTTCGACATCTTCCCTGCCTTCCGAAACCTTCATGACAGATGTCGATCGAGAACCCCAAAATTAACTGCGAAACGCGAGGCCTGTGGCATAAAATCCGCCCTATTCCCGATCACCACTTTCGTGTTGCTCATCCTTCCGACGGCTTTCGTCGGCGTCGTATTGCCGCTCCTCTTCGCCGTTGATTAGGACGAGAGCACTACGTCGCAGCTTGCGCAGCGCGCGGGCTTCAATCTGGCGAACGTGCTCCGTGCTAACGCCGAGCACGGCGGCAACTTCGTCGAGCGTATGTTCGCCTTCGTTGGCAACGACCAGAGCGCAATCGCGCGTTGGCTCTAGACGGTGCTCGCCGTAGCTGCGGTGCGCGAGGTGGTAGCAGCACTCGGTATGGCGACAATCAGCGCTGCTGATTCTGTGTGAGCAGTCGTCAACGAGCGGGAAACGGCGCAATTGCCGAGCCGACGACGATCCGCCGTTGGTCCCCGCATTGCGCACACGTCCCTGTGACCCATCACCTTGATTGGTCTTGGGCATCGCGGCATCCTGGCGACAAGCAAGGCGCGGTACCCGAAGACGCAACTCACCCCCCGGGCTATCCGACGTCCCTACCGACGCTTGGGAGGGTGTGAATATGGCGCATGTTGCTACGCCCGCAAGCGGGAAGATATTCCTCAGGGGTGATAACGTGCGGCTGCAGCTGCTCGCATCGCGCTAAAAGCTGTCGCCCTAACGTTTTCACAACCGTGCGCCGCTCGACGGCCCGGCGCCGGCTACCGTTCGCCCGGCACTCCTCTGATCACGCCGGTCCGTTAACCGTCACCTCGCTCTGACGGCGAAACAATCCGAAAAAGTGTTTCGCAACTCCTAGAATCGCCGAATCACTGCCGATGTCGCCTCGCCAAGAGGCGTTAGCCTGGAACGGTGGCCGGCTCGATGACCTCGGGCGCCTCAACCTTCACGGAGTTGCCGATGGGGTTCGTCGCGTAAACGTCGAGCGGCATCGCTAGGACCCGCTTGCAGGCGTCGTCGAGCACGGCTGTGCCAACGCTTCCGCGGTCGAGCCATGCTTCCCGAAGCTCGTTCGGAATCACGAGAGGCATCCGGTCATGATAGTTCGCCGCGACCGAGCTCGGCGCCGTCGTGATGATGGCAAACGAATCGACGACCTCGCCATCCGGCGACGTCCAACGCGACCAGACGCCAGCGAAGGTGAAGAGCGCGGCGTCGTGCGGCTTGAATTGGTAAGGCTGCTTCTTCTTGCCGTTCGCGACAAACTCACGCCAGCCGGTCGCCGGTATCAAGCAGCGATGCTTCTCGAACGAACGGCGCCAGAATGGCTTGCTCGCCACGTCCTCGGCGCGGGCGTTGAACGCGGCGGGCAAGTGCTTCAGCGGCTTACTCCAGAACGATGGAATCATCCACCAGCGACCAAGCCTCATTACCCGCTCCCCTTCACGAGACTGGAAGACGAACGGCTGTTCGTGACCGGCGCCATGAGACGGAGCGACGTTGTACAGGGGCGTGAATTCGCCAGGGAGCTCGAGCCGCTCTACGTTCAACTCGACCTTGATCTCACTGAATTCGGCGGTGCGAGAGAAACGGCCGCACATCAAGAGAAGGTACCATTGTTTCGACGGAGCTGCTCTACGATGAGAGTACGCCAAGGATTGGCGGTGCGATGCATGCCTCAAAGCTTTCAGCTCAGACCACACGCAACGCATAAGCGCCTAGCGCGACGCCCGCGCGTAGCGACGCGGTACAGCGCGAGCAGCCGATGATCACTACGGCAGACGGTACCGTGTTTTCTTACGAAGCCTGGCGAAGGGGACCACCTTCTTGCCCTTCGCTAGCGCACGCAGAAGCAAGGTCAACTGGGCCTTAGGCACAGACGTAATCTTTTGAAGCGCGTCAAATGTCAGACCATCGCTCGTGTCGGCCAGAGTCTCGATGATGTCCTGCTTGACTTGGATTCCGCTCGAGGCTCCTAACAACCCGCAGCGCGTCGGGCATCCCCGCCAGCGCCGTTCTCACCTCGCGCAGTACGAATCGTCGAATCTGATCAGCCGACTCCGCGGCCATCGTCTCAAAGTCCTCGGGTAGCGGCGGGGCAGATCGGATCGCCATGACCTGCGAGCATAGCTAAGTCGCCCCCGCGGGCCCAGCGAGCCACAGTGTGGGCATCCTGCTGTCGCGCAAAACACGAAGTCCATGTCTAAATCCACGCCCGCTATCGCACGAACACGCCGTCGAATGCCTGCGCTTGGCTCAGGCAGCGGACTAGTCGCAGGTCCCGAGTTCATCTAGCCTCGCCACCAATGTCCCCCGCTCTTCAGGCTGCACTCGATAACCTCGTTGCCACCATTCGCGACGAACTTCGCACAGAATTCATGGATCTCATCGGCGGCTCGCCGCGTGGCACTGCGAAACCGAAGCGTCGGGCAGTGCCCTTGGCCCCCCGAACACCGCGCGTCGCAAAGGCCCAGCGCAAGGGTGGGCGGCGCTCGGCTGACGAGCTCCAAGAGCTCGCAACAGGTGTGCTTGGCTACATCAGGAAGAATCCTGGACAGCGTGCCGAACAGATCGCAGACGGCATGAGCACCACGACGAAGGAGCTCGCGCGACCGCTCTCGATGCTGCTCGCCGACAAGGCCATAAAGACCGAGGGCGTGAAGCGCGGCACTACGTACATGGCGAAGTAGTCCGTTCGCGGCTAGGTCCTGAGCAGCAGGCCTTCGCAGCTCGATCGTACCGAAAAAAGTGCCAGCGCCCACGGCTGGGGGGAGCCGCAAGCACTGGCAAAGCCCCCATAGCAGACTCTCAGCGCTGAAGGGAAGGACGTGTCTCGCAGCCGACAGCAGTCATGCGTCGAGAAACCCGCCCTTCATCGCCTGCTGCACGACCTTCTCCGGCAGCTCGACCTCCTTCCAGCGCCGCGCCGCACCCGGGTCGTAGATGCAAAGCGGATGATGCGCCTGCGTCTCGCGCTTGCCCCACGGGCCGCCGCTCTCGGGGTCGAACCACTTCCGGCATTGGCAATCGCGCCATGAAGGGTTGTTCGCGCACTGGTGGCGTTCGACCTTTTGGAACGGTGGCGTCGCGAACTTGATCTGCGCGAGCGGATTGACCCAGGCAACGACGTAGAGCCGGTCGGTTGCCACAGCCACGCCGCTCTTCGGGTAGGTGCGCGCGAGCCAACTCGCGAGCTTGTGCCTGACTTCACGATTGACGGCCCAGGCGCGCGTGAGCGGCGTGTCCAGGCGGTGGATAGGCGTCATTTCACGAGGCCTTTCGTTTCGCCGGAGAGGTACTGGAGCAGGGAGTCGAGAAACGGCGCGTAGACAGGGTCAATGCGCAGTCCGCTCGCGCCGTCCTTGAGCTTGCGATAGCGAGCCCAGACGGTCTCCTTCTCGGTGCGGCGGCGCGCGGGACGACCGCGCCGCCGTGTGGGTGTGCCAAGCATTTGTTCGAAGAGGCGGACCTGGTTCTCCTCGTCGGGCTCCCCTTCGTCGTCCAGCACGGCGGCCAAGCGGAGCAGCCGCTGCGCCGGGAAGGTGTTCGGGGGCAGCTTGGAAAGCCGGACCACGACTGCCGGAGCAAGGTTCTTGGCGAGCGTGATGGCCGTCGAGACGTGCCCGGGTGTCTTGCCGATGCGCGCCGCGACGTCCGCCTGCAGGAAGCCCGATTCACAGAGGTTCAGGTACTTGTGACCGAGCTCCCAGAGAGCCACCTCCTCGTGCTGGACGTTTTCGACGAGCGCTTCGTACTCGCCGTCGGTTCGCACGACGAAACACGGAACCTCCGCGTTGGTTAGGCGGCCCTCCTCCTTGAGGAGCCTGAGCGCCCGGAAGCGGCGCTCGCCGGCCTTGATTTCGTGGAAGCCCTTATCGTCGGCCTCGCGTACAACGAGGTTCTTGAGCAGGCCGTAGCGCGCGATGGAGTCGGCGAGCTCTGCGATGCGTTGAAAGGTTCGCCGGGCTTGATTGGGGTCGGGCCGGAGGCGCCCGAGCGGAATCATGACGATGTCCGACATGGGCGCTCCTTACGCTTCCTTCACGTAGTAGAGCTTGCCGTCGCTCAGCTCGATCGCTCCGACGCCGTCCTCGGTCGCCTTCTGCTTGCTCGCGGCCGCCTCCTCCTCGCTGGCCTCGCGAAGGACTGTGCCAGTCTCGAGCTCGACCAGCTGGAGAGTCGCTTGTCCCGCTTGCGCCTCCCAAGCACCGCGAAACGCGCAGAGCGGGTGGTGTTTGCCGGGCGCCGCGCCTGCCCACTCTCGGCAGACGCATTCACCAGGGGCTGGCGGTGGCGGCGGAGCCGGCTTCGAGGCAGGCACTACCTCTGCTGCGACGGGCGCGGGAATCTCTCCATCCGTGCCGACGTCCGTCGACGCGGGAGCTTCGTCGCCACGTGGCCCGTTAACGACGGCTCGCTCGCGCAAGATGTCAGGGCTCCGGGCTTGTTGCGCCTCCCACTGCCCCTTGTGAACGCAGATCGGATGATGTTCGTCTTGCTTGCCTGCCGGCTTCTGCCATTCGCGGCAAATGCACTCACGAGGTGACACGGCGTGGTGGGCTCCGCGTGCGATGGACTTCTCGATAGGAACCCGCGCCGACTTCTCCGGCGCCCGCGCCGTGCCGAGAATGCGGCCGCTAGGTGCTCGGAGCTGGGTGTCACCGTGTAGGGCAAAGATGCGCTTCTTGAGCTCGTCGCGCGCGGCGCGGTCGCGGTAGGAACGGAACTCACCTTGGCTGAGACGATAGAGCTTCATGGACAAACCTTCTGCGCGGGCTCGATGGACTAACGCATGACGTGTCGGCGGCCGCCCCGCGCTGTCACCGCGACACTCCTCCTTGGTGCCACAAACAATTGCTTCGCCCCAAGATAATCTTTGAGCCGAGTTGATGCTCTTCGCTGGCTACGACTAACAATTTAGCGCAGCGCTTGTTGGGGCTCGTGGCGCCGATCCTTCATTGTCGCCAGCGAAAGGCAGGCCACCCATGGCGATGATCAGCGAGTCCGAAGTACGGAATCTTGCGAACACGCTCGAGAGCTACGAGACGCGTGAGAAGAAGCGCGAGATCGAGAAGCGCGAAGAAAAGAAGGAGAACCACCGCAAGTGGATGGAGCTCCTGTACACAGGTGCCGGGGTTGCCGGTGCAGCTGGGATCGGCTTCATGCACGGCCGGTACGAGGACGATGACGGCAACTTCTTCATTCCTCGGACTACGCTCCCTGCCGACATCACCGTTGGTACGCTCGGCGTGCTGGTCGGCTTCGGCATGGGCTACATGGGCAAGAAGGAGGGTGGTGGGAAGGACGGCTCAGAGACGGGCAAGGTCGTCTTCCAGCTCTCGCGAGGCATCCTCGACGGCGCCACGGCCATGTACTTCAGAAAGCACGCTCGTAAGGGCAAGCTCGCCGACAAGTTTTGGGCAGGCGTACCTGGCGTGCCGGAGATCATCGGGGGGCCAACCCACAATCATCCTTCCATCGGCGCCGCGCCGGTGAATGTCGCGATGACCGACGCGCAGCTCGCAGCCGCGCTTCGTCGAAACCTCTGACGCCAGGGCGCGACCCGCCCTGAGCATAGGGCAGTCCGCCCTGCCGTTGTCATCCAACGGGATGGCCCGGCGGAGCCCTGCCCGAACGACCGAAAAACTTAGCAGCAACACACGAGGAGATCACATGGCGAGTTGGGAAACTATCATGGGCGACGACGACGACTTCGGCGAAATCGGAGCTGAGCTCGATCTCGTATCGGGTATGGGCACGTCGGAAATCGTCGGTGGTGAAGACGACGACGATGACGAGGAGTGGGGCGGGGATGAGGACCTGCTCAACGCGCTTTCGATCGGCGCCGCGCGGCGCGGTAAGCACAAGAAGGCCAATGCCTTCCGGCGCGCGGCGCAGAAAATCTCGGCGTACCGCAAGGTGGACCCTGGCGCGGTCGCGATCCGCCAGCGCGACCTCAACAAGCGCCGTCGCTTCCCGCTTGGCTTTCAGCCGACGACCGTGGCTGCTGGCGCCACCTCAAATATTCCGGCCGCACCGCAGGACATGTTCAGGCCAGAGCGCCTCGTCATCCCGTCCGACATCGCGTTCGATTTCGGCGTTCAGGACGTGAAGGTCGGTAATACGTCGCAGCTCGTGAGCGGTGGCGAGGTTCCGGCCGCCATCTTCACCGAGGTCAGCATCGACACGCACGTGCACTTCAAGACGGCCGAGATCGGCAACCAAATCAGCGTGTCGGTACGCAACAAAACGACCGGCGAAATCGAGTTCTCCGCCGGCATCATCGGCACCGTCGTCCAGGCGTAGACCGCCGGACGAGAGGTTTGGAGCAATGCCGTGCGTGTCGTGGTCAACCTCGGCGACTTTCCGCTTACGAAGCGGAGCCGCTTCCTGGGTCTCTTCATCAAGCCGGTGCTCGAGGCGCTGGTGGAGATCAATCGGCTCTACTTGCGCACGCATCACGTGCCGGAGCTCTATCGCGCCCGGGTCAGATACCGGCCAGAGCCCGACGACGGTACGCCCGAAGAATTTGCGGCAATCCCGAAGATTATTTCGCGTGGCTGGGGTGACTGCGACGACCTCGCACCGTGGCGGGTCGCCGAGCTCCAGGAGGCGGGCGAGGCCGCACGAATTCGCATCACGTGGCGCCGGCCTCGCGGGCGCCGCCTCTACCACGTGCTCGTGAGACGCGGAGACGGACGCATCGAAGACCCGTCTCGACTGCTCGGAATGTGAACGGACAGGTAAGTCATGATTGGAAAACTGTTTCTCCCGATCGCGATTGGTGGCGGGTTGCTGGCGTTGCTCGCATCGAGCGCTAAGGCAGAACCAGCGCCGCGTAATCCGTTTGACGTGCTACCGGCGAACTTGCGGATCCTGGCTGCGCAGGCGCAGGGCACGAACGATCCGGCCATGCTCGAGCAAACCGCCGACCAGCTCGAGATGCAGGGCTTCGTTCAGGCCGCTGGAGTCCTGCGCACGCAGGCAGACCAGATCCGGCGGATTCGTGCTGGTGCAACGCCTGCAAACCCCTTCGACGCGCTGCCGAGCAATCTTCGCATCCTCGCGGCTCAAGCCCAGGGCACCAATGACCCAGGAGCTCTCGAGCAAACCGCTGACCAGCTCGAGAAGCATGGGTTCGTTCAGGCCGCTGGAGTCCTGCGCACGCAAGCTGACCATGCTCGACGGACTCGAGCTGGTACCGCACCGCCGCCGGCCCCAACCATTACGGCTGCCGCAGTACCCAGTACGCCACCGACCAGCACGACGCCGCCCTTCGTCCCGGACTCGGACAAGAAGGCGCCGCAGCTCACGCCCGAGCTACAGAAGATGATCGCCGATGCCATCGCCAACGGTACGGCGCCGGTGCTCACCAGTACGGCCTTCGTCCTCGAGCGCGCCGGACTCGGCGAAGTTGCTGAGGACCTCCGGCGCCGGGCACGGGAGGCCGCGTCGAAAACCGCACCGCCCGCACAGAAGGATCTACCCAACGTGGCGCTCGACCCGAGCATGCCCGCCGACTTGGCGCTGGAGGTTGCGCGACAGCTGCAGCTGCAGGGCGATCCAGCTGCGCTCGAGACGCTCGCCCGCGAGCTCCGCCTGCGCGGCTTCAGCAACACCGCGGACCAGGTCGAAGCCAAGGCCAAGCAAATCAGAGCGATGCTCGATGCCGCTCGGACGATGAACGACATCGATCGCGAGTTCAAATCGCCCGGTCAGCCGCAACCACCCGCCTCGCAGACGCCGACGCAGCAGCTTCCGCCAGTAACGGTCACGGCCACGCCTCCCACTCCCGTTGTGGTGCCAGCCACGCCGGTGCCGCAACCGCAACCACCAGAGCGCTCGAAGGTTCAGATCCTTGCGGATGCAGTCTCGACGAGCCTCAACAACCTGATCGAGCAGTACGGCAGCGTGCCGAAAGCGCGGTTCAAGGAAGACCAGGGCCTCGTGCAACGTTTCCAGACCGAGGAACGTCTTACGACCGACGGCAAGTACGGTCCGACGACGGCGGCGCACGTGGCGCGCTACGCCTCGGACGTGCCGCCGCCATTCTACTGGCGCAAAGGTGCGGGTCAGAAGGACCTGGGCACGTATCGCAGCAACCTCGAAGCGATTGCGCTCGACGCCGAGCAACTCGGCAATCACGACCGCGCCGCGCGGCTACGTGCGAGCGCGGCCAAAGCCTCGCTCGCGTGAAGGAAAGGCCCATGACGGAGCTCTATTTCCCAGCCATTTCGACGTTTGAGGCGATGCCCGAGGAGCTACCCGCGGTCGGCTCCTTCGGCCACGAAATCATCGGCGTGGACGACACCTTCCGGCTCCATGTCGCGCCCTCGGGGGTGAGTGTGAAGGGCCGCTATTGGCGCGAGGGGCACTGGCTGAAGGCCACCGTCCATGTGCAAGCGGCGGGTGGCGCTCCGAAGACGGTCACGGCTCAAGTCGACCTGCGCCCGATCGCGGCCGCACTGAAGAAATGGCACCGCCAACAGCGCGGGCGCGGCGCGCGCGTCGGCGGTTGGCCTGGCAGCTTCATCAAGGCCGTCAAGAAGGTGGCCAAGTCCAAGCTCGTCTCGCAGGTCGCCAAGACGGTCAAGAGCGTCGTGCAGAGCAAAATTACCGGCGCCGCTGTCGGCGCCGCGGCGGTCGTTTTCCCGCCCGTCGGCATTCCCGCGGCCGCAGCCTACGCGACGGCGAACACGGCTCTCGCCGCGCTCGACACGGCGACCCAAATCAAAGACCAGGCCAGGGCCGTGCTCGCATCGGGATCGCCCGCGCAGAAGGCAGCGCTCCAAGCGAAGGTGCCGGCCATCAAGCAGGCGCTCACTCGGGCCGCGACGGTCAAGAAGAAGCTCCGAGAAGTCGCCCAACGCGCCAGTCGAGGTGACTTCGCCGCTCGAAAGACGGCGCGCATCTTCAGTCACGTGATGGAGCACCGGCGACGCGTGAAGAGCCATGGTCAGAAGCTTCAAGGAAAGACCTCCACTCCCGGGCTACTGGTGACCGAGTACGGCAAAATCGTGCCCGGTACGTGGCTGCTGGCGGCAGCGTCGCAGACGGGCTTGCCCTTGCTGCGCGCCGCTGCACAGCCAGCGATGCCCAAAGCATTGCCGCCGGCACCCCGCAAGCCCGCGGTGCGGAGGCTGCGATGAGTCGGGACGCGCCGGAGCCGACCGCCAGCGTGTATGTGCAGCCAGCACCTCACGGGTCCTGGTCGAACAACAACAACTTCGGTTTCGAGCTGCCGTTTGGTCCGCAGCGCTCCAATCGCGAGCGCATCATCAGCTTGCCAGAATGGGGTGAGCCCGCGGTCTGGACCGTGAGCCTCGGTATTGATTTTTCGGAGAGCGCTTGGCCAGGCACGACACGCGGATTCGAGGTGGTGGCCGAAGTGGCGTACGGAGTGGGCGGCGCGACCGAAGTCGTTCTCGTCGATTGGCTCGCCGGCACGACGTTCTCCGTGCCGATGAACGCCATCTCCGTCAACGCATTCTGGGCCTACCCAGAAACGGCCGGGTATTCAGAGCCTCCGGAAGACGTCAAGCTGCGGGTCCTGCTCGCGCGCGGCAGCCGCGGCGGCGGCATCGCGCCGACGAAGTTCGCCAAGCTCCTCAGCGGTGAACCGTACGTCACGGTGGATAGCAGCGCCATCGCCGAGCCTGTCGCGCGCATTCCGAAATTCGGGAGAAAGCTCTTTCTCGCTCCTCTTGATCGCTCCGACCTGACCTATCTCCTCGGTAGCAACAACTTCGTGCGCTTTCTCAGCGCGCCTGACCCCTCCGCGTCCGCTTTCAGTACGGGCACTTTTCTCATCGACTCGGAGCTGCTGCGCACGGGAGTCCCCGTGCCTGCTTTCTCCAAATACGTGACGATCGAGAACGCAGGGGGCGGCGGCGAAGGAAGCGCCCAGGTGCAGCTCAACTTCGAGCTCCAGCTATGACTAACGAGGAGTTTTCAGCCTACCTGGGCTCGCTTCCCCCTGAAGTGCGAGCCGCTCTCTTCGACGCGCTCCGTCCGCTCGGCGACTACGCCTCCCGCAGCGTCGCCATTCGCGAGCGAATCGCTCAGCAGTTTCCCAAGCTGAATCCGTCCCTGCGTGCCGTGCTCAGCCTGGCGCTCGCGAGGTACCAATGATTGTTCAAGACAAGCTCACTCCTCTGACTCGCGAAGAAGCGACCCGAGCCCTGCTCACTGCGTACAAGCAGCTGACCGGCGCACTTCCGAGCACGGCTGTTCTGGCACTGCTCGTCGCGCAGTCCGCCTTCGAGACTGGGCACTGGAAGAGTCTCCATCACTTCAACTTCGGCAACGCCAAGGCAGGACCCGGCTACCCACTCATCACGCAGTTCCGTTGCTCGGAGGTCGACGCGCAGGGCGTCGAGCACTTCTACGATCCGCCCCATCCCCAGTGCAACTTCCGCGCTTATTCCGATGCTGCGGCTGGCGCGCTCGACTACCTGAAGGTGCTCCGTAACCGGCCGCATTGGTGGAGCGGGCTGCACACGGCAGATCCAGGTGCGTTCGTCGATGCGCTCGCCACCGCGCCCAAGTACTTCACCGGCAACGTCGGTATCTACAAGCGCTCGATCATCTCGCTGTTCAAGAGCTTCTTCCCTTTAGCGGAGGTGGCACTGGCGATGGCGGCGGCGATGCCGGCGGTGCCGGTGCCGGTGGTGCCGGTGGTGCCGGCGCCGTCTTCGTCCTCGGCCTCGTCGCCGCCGGCATCGTCTGGGGCACCGTCCGTGCCTCCAAGCGCTAGTAGCCAATCGGGGCAGCCGCCATCCACCCCACGCGAGCCGCCGAAGAAGAGCGCCACGCCCCAAGTCCCCACACAGACGGAACGCACGGTCGGGTTCTGGCAGCGCCTCATCGATTTCTTGCGCGGATTCGTCGAGCTGCTCTTCAAGTCCGGTCAGCCCCGCCCACCCGGAGAGGGGTCGTGATTTACAAGAGCGCCCTTATTGCGGCGGCGGTGCTCGCGCTCGTGGCGGTCGTGACGGGCAAGACCATTCGCTCCCAGCGGATGATCACGCTCAACGGGCTGAAGTACGAAGTCACTCGCTACAGCAACGACACCATGCACGTGGCGCGGGAAGACGGCCTGCGTTTCAGTCTCGATGCCAAGAGCGGCGCCATCCAGCTTCACGCTGGCTCACCAGCGCAATTGGACGACGCGACCACTCGGATACGAGCGAACTTCCTAGCCGAACTTGGAGGAGGCTTCGCATGACAATCGTCGGCGACCTCGGCTGCCCGGGTATCGATGTGGAGCAGTGGCAGAAGGAGAACCGCGTTCCGCTCTTCTCTGGGAAAGTGAACCGCTGGATTCTCGTGCGGACGCTCCGGGACAACCCGACGCCGGATGACCTCAAGACGACGCTCGCAGCCACGTTCGTGAAGTGGTTCGAAGGGACGCCGTTCGACCCAGTTCTCCCATCTGATGGGACGACGCGGAGCTCGACCGCAGATCTGATCAAGCTCGAGCGCGTGTCCAAGGAGCGTTTGTCGTTCCCCCAGACAGCACGCCGCCGTGAACAGCTGCCCGGAGTGATTCCCACCGTGCAGCCCGGCGAGCTCGTCTGGCTCGAGGTGAGCTTTGCTTATCGAGGGCAGCTGCTCGACATGCCTTGGCCCGTCCGGACGGGAGCCGCCGTCCAGCTGAAGACCAGCGCGCAGTGCCCGGTCAGTGCCGACTGGATACTGGACAGCGCAGCCATCCCGACAGCCGACGCGCCGCCTGAAAGGTCGTCCGCCGAAAAGGCGGGCGACGCACTGGGCAGCGCCGCGGGAAAGGTGGGCGACGGTCTACTTGATGCTCTTTGGGTTCCGCTCGCACTCGTCGGGGCAGGGCTCCTCATCTACTTCGTCGGCATTCGCACGATTGCGGCGGCCGGGGACAGTGATTCGGAGGCTGCGTAATGCCCGTGCCCAGCCAGAGCCTGGTCAAGTGGCTGACGCGCCTCCTTTCGGACGTCACCGAAGGCGGCGCCATCGGCCGCTTCGAGCTGATTCACAAGATCGAAGGCGAGCACGCGGAGCGCCTCGAAATTTGGCGGAACGACGACGGCAATGGGCGCAACCCAGAGGAGCTCGCCCAAGAAATCCAGGACGCCGCACATCGGGACGTGCAGTCGCGGATGACAGGCATTCCCCAACGCTACGTTGTTTACGCCTTCCGTGGTCAAGATGAAAACCACGAAAGCCAGCACGCGTTCCTGATCCGCCCCGGCATTCACCTCTCCAAGCAAGGCGAGGATTCGGAGCCTCCGACCGACAAGGGCGTCATCGCGCAAAGCATGCGTCACGGCGAGAACGTGCACCGCCTTTTCATCAGCGGCGGCGACGTGCTCATCGGCCGCCTTGCCTCGGAGCTCGAACGCGAGCGCGACGCTCGCTCCAAGGCCGAGCAGCTCAACTGGAGCATGTTCGAGAAGTATCAAGCGCTCCTCGATCGCGAGCACGAACGCCGCGTCACCGAAGCCAAAGAGCTCATGAAGGCCCGCCGCGTCGATGAGCTGATGGGTGTTGCCACGGCGCTCTTGCCCATCCTCGCTACCAAGTTGATCGGAGGGCAGCAGCAGTCATCGCCGCACCAGCTCCAGTCGGCTCTGGACCCGGCAGCCGCCATCGACCCCAAGGACATCGCCGTCCGCCATTTCTTCTCGTGTCTCTCCGAAACGGAGATCACCAGTATTCTCGGGACCATCTCGAGCTCGAGTCAGATCGCTCTGGCCCAAATCCATAGCGCGTTCATGACCGAGGCGCCGACCGCAGCCGACGTGATGGCGCGCCAGCTCGCGATTCGAAAGTTCCTCAAGGCCCTCAGCGAGCAGGAAATCAAAAGCATTCTCGCTTCGCTCAGCGAGCCGAACCGAAAGCTGCTCATCGCCTTGTACTCCCAGTACCGCGAGCTTGAAGAGCAGGAGCAGGCAAGAAAGCCGGAGATTTTACGCTCTTAGTCCGAATTGACCGCCAGGAGACGCTTCATGCCGAAGAAGAAGACGAAGAAGGCCCACCATCGCAAGGCAAAGCACAAGCGCAGCCACCATCACTCGGACCTCGCGTTCGGTCCCGAAATCGGCGGGCATCACGCGCGGCTCCGGAAGCTTCACGCAGCCGGCGGCCATGGCGCGAACCGGCCTGCCGAGGGACCTCATCGCAAGGGTCGCAGGAAGGCTTCCAAGCGTCGCGCAAAGCCTCGCAATTCATCACCGCTCATGGACCGCCTGCGCAAGGCCGCGGCCGGCGCACGCGAGCGGATCAAGAAATCCGGCGGGCGTAAAGCGCAGCGCCCCGAGAAGCTCGTGACGGAGCAGACCCTGCGCAATCAGATGGCGCTCAAGTGCGTGCGCCGCTGTTCTCACTGAAGGGCCAGACCCATGGACCTACACCTCCACTTCGGCGCCGGGCTGAACCAACTGCCGGAGCCCTGGCAAAATCTCGGCCCTGCGCACGACATTCGCAAGCGGCTGAAGTTCGAGAGCGCGTCGGCGATGGCCATCGTGGCCGAGCACGTCATCGAGCACATTCCATTTCTTCAGGGGCTCGGCTTCTTCCGAGAGTGCCTGCGCGTCCTTCGGCCGGGCGGTGTGCTGCGCGTCGCCTTTCCCGACATCGCGCGCTTTCTCGTGGCCGACTCGGTGCAGATCGAGCTCAACGCCGCCGCGCTTTGCTACGCAAACGCGCTCACCGAGCGCCCGGAAATGGATTTGCCGTCGCCTCCAACTGCCAAAGCGCGGGCGGGGCTCGAACACCTGCTCACCGGTTGGGGTCATCAAACCGCCTGGACGGAGCAGAGCGCAGCCGGCGCGCTACTCGTCGCGGGATTTTCCGAGGTCCGGCGCCGCGGCTACGGCTGCGGCGAACTCGAGCGAGTCGACGGTCACCACTTGGACGTCGGCGCCGAGCTGGCGCTGCTCGAGTCCACCATTTTGGAGGCACGAAAATGAAAAGCACGATCGTTGTGATGAGCTCGAACCGCGAAATCGAGGCGGCGACCAAGAAAACTCTGCAAAACCTTACCGACCTCGGCGCGCTTGCTCTGCTCGAGACGGGGTCCTCTGACGTGGCCTTCGCGCGCTGCCGGGCTCTCTCGTGGACATGCGACATGCTGCGCGAGCACCCTGAGCGCGACGTCATCCTGATGCTCGACGACGACATGGACGTCCCCGTCGAGACGGCGCAGGCACTTGTCGATGAAGCACGCCGCACCCACCGCGCCTGCTCCGCCGTGTATGCCACGTTGAGATCGAAGGTCGCCGCCGTACGCTGGCCGGAGCGGCCAGGGCTCTGGCTTGTCGGCTTGGGCTGCGTCGCCATCCCGCGCGCGCTACTACTCGAGCTCGAAGAGCGCTGCGAGTCATTCGAGATCAACGGCCGCTTCTACAGCGCGTTCACGTGGTGCGGTCCCGAAGACGGCAGTTGGATAGCCGAAGACTTCCGGCTCTCCAAGAACCTCGGCGGCGTGACGCTGTGCCCGCTCGCTGTCGGACACATCAAGAAGGGCGCCCTCTGGCCCGACGACGAGACCCTCGCTCGCCTCGCGAGCCCTGAATCCACGCCGGTAGAACCGCCGACCGCACCCATTGAAGGAGAACCCTCATTATGACCGATTCACCCATCCGCCTCTCTCCATCGGGCCCCATCATCGGCAAGGGGACTTCGCCAGGCCCCGGTGCTCGCATTCGGCTCACCGAGGCTCTCAGCGTGATGGGGGGCACGCAAGGTATCCCGACCATTCCCGATGTCATCAGCCCCGATGGCTTTGGCGTCGGCAACCCACTGGTGCTCACGCTCGACGCCCCCAAAGCAGCTCTTCGCTACCGGGCACACTTGTCGCTGGACGTGATCAACCTTTCCACCAACGAAGGCGGCGAAGTCGTTCTCTACCTCGACGTTTCGGTCGATGGAGGCACGAGCTACACGAACTGCGCGAAGAACATGCACATCATCAACTCGACGTTTGCCAACATCGAAGGGCGCCAAATGCAGCTCTGGCTCCCTTTGACGCTCGGGAGCGTGCTTGGCGTCAATGACGCGCCCCCCGCTGCGAGCATCAAGCTCCGAGCGCGCGCCAACCAAACGGTCGGCTCGCCCAGCCTGGCGGTGAGCTCGTCATCAACCACGAACGGATCGTCGCCCGTCACCGAGCTCAACGGGACGATTCATATGGAACTGGAGGAGTGCCTCTAACGACCATTCGTTCCCGATAGGGAATCACGACTCTTGTTCTCGGCTGCGCTTTCGCGTCGAGGGCAACCCCGCCGATTGTTCGATACCGGCCTGAAGCCGGCGCGATGTGCGCCTGGCCTCGGCACCGCTTTGCCTGGAGTCACGCCATGAGCCCCGAAGCTAGCGAGCTCACGCTCTACCTCGATAACGAAGAGCCGCTTTATCGCCAAAAGATGTACATCTTTCGCGCCCTGGCGAAGAAGAAGGACCGCGGCAAATACGACCCGGCGCTCGCGCCCAAAGCGTTTGCGGGGCTGATGACGGCCGCCGCCAAGAAGTATGTGCGCGAGTTCGGTGGCCCCGGCGACCGCTGGAACATCATCTTCTCGCCCATCGATCGCCGGCAGGCAGCGAGCCACTACGCCGAGGAATTTCTGGACTGGTACGCCGTCGACTACGGCGGGCCTGCAAAAAAGCCGCGCGCACCGCGGCGGAAGGGGTAGGCCAATGGTTCTCAAGAAGACCGGACGCTCCGCCTTTCGCGTGGAGTTCGATTTCTCCGAAAGCTCTTTCCGGTTCAAGCCTAGGTACGACTCGCTCGCTGCGTTCGATGCCGACCTTCGAGCAGCAGCATTGTTAGCACCGCGCGGCGGTGCCTACGACAAGACATACTACAAGGTAGTGCATGTTCCGACTGGCGAGGTCTGGGACGCGCGGCTCGACATTCAGCATCCGAGTGAGCACGGGGGAAAGCCCCTGAGCGTTGCGGCGCGCATCGAGAGTTACTGCAAGCGCATGCTCGCATCGGACTTTCCTCGCACAGAAGAGGACGCGGAAGGCTACCGCCGCTGGCTGGAACGCATGCGCCGGAGCGCGCGGTAGGCGGCGAAACGCTCGCGCCCACAAACAAGCATTGCACTCGTTACTCTTCACAAACCCCGAAAACGAAAGGACATCTCAATGGACGACAATCTCTGGGCTCACCTAGCGAAGGGCGTGGAAGCCCTATCTCCGCTGCTCTTGGCCGCTCTCAGCTGGCTATCGCTGCGTATCGCGGCGCTCATCAGCGCGAAGGTCAAAAACGAACGCGTCCAAGGCATCCTGTTACGCCTGGACGACGCCGTGTTCCTCGCGGTGCGCGAGGTCGAGCAAGTTTTCGTCTCCATGCTTAAGACGGCGAGCGACGATGGCGTGCTTACGAAGGAGGAACGCCGGCAGGCCAAGGATGCCGCGCTACAGGCGGCTCGTTCCTACCTTGGTACTCGCGGGCTCGCCGAGCTAGGCAAGGTGCTCGGATTGCCGGAGGACGAGGTCGATCGCGTCATCGGTGGCCGAGTAGAAGCCGCCGTCTACAACATGCGAGCGCAGCCGACGCGCATGCTGGGTTCGGTGCTGCGGTCGGCGCTGAAGACGGTCACGCCGACGCCGAGCTCGCCGAACGGCGCGCATTGAAGGGAGCCGCCCCGTGAGCAGTCGATTCGCCAAATGTCGGAAAGCAGCGAGTGGGCCGCCGTGCGAAGGCGGTCCGCCCGGGCCTCCGGGCCCCGCGGGCCCTCCCGGACCTGCTGGCCCTCCGGGTCAGATCCGATTCATGCGCCTTCCTCTGAGCCCGCAGGTAGCGGACCAGAACAGCGAGCGCGCGGACCCGACGGGATGGTCACTCCAAGACATCCGAGCGCCCGGCACGACCCTCGTGTGGCTTCACCAGTTCGATGTGTCCCTGAATCCCGTCATCTGGTTTCCTCTGCCGCTTCCGGAAGAGGGCAGCATCCAGCGTGTCAGCGCTCATGTGGCGGGTAGAAATCTCGGTGCGTTGCCGTCCGGCCTGCCGATGCTCGAGCTCTTCGAGCAACCGGTCTTCACCAGCAACGCGGCTAGGTTCGAGCAAGTGGACCTCACGAGCACGCTGGAGGCCTATGCCACGAGTCACGTCATAGCTCTCACGACAGACAGCTTCGGCGGACAGCCGCTCCCGATCCGAACTGACGCGAGCTACTGGATTCGCATCACCGGGGAGCACGGCGACAACGCCGAAGACAATCGGCTGAAGCTCCTGGCTGTGAATCTTACCCTCAGCCCGACCTGAGCCATGAACATGGCGACGGAGAATCGCAAACGACTGCAACGTGACCTGGCGGAGCACCTTCGGGAGAAGGACCGAGCCGCGCTCGGGCTCCTGCGGGCCAAGATCCAGGCTGCCCGCGTCGAGCGGCGTCACCGCCTGCGCGCCGCCCGGCAGAGCTGCCACAGCGCCCTGTTGACTCTCCGCGCCCAGCAGAAGGAAGAGCGCCACCAGCTTACTCTGCATCACCGTGCCGAGCGCGAGGGCGGGCGGGCAACGTGCCACGCAGGAAAGCAGCAGGCTCGCGAAGAGGGATTCTCGCTCGAGCGCGAAGCCCGGTCCGAATACGACGAAGAGCGCGACTTTCAGCGACAGATGCGCCGTGCCACCAAGCCGCGCGTGAAGCGCTCAACAATCCGCGAGCGCAAGCAAGAGGACGACGACTCCGTACGCAACAACCTGCCGCGTGACCTCGTCGCCGTGTTCGACAAGCACCGCCGAGCGATCAAGGGCTCGGCGCGGCGGAGTCGGACAGAAGAGTTCCTCCAATGGGCGGAAGAGAACCCCGACGAAGTCATCGCCATTCAGCAAGCGGAAGCCGATCGCGCCCTGAAGGAGCTCCTCAAGCAAGAGCGTGAGCTCGGGCGCTCGGTGCGCAGTACCACGCGATACAAGCAAAGCCCGGAGGAGCTGTCCCGCCTCCTGGCGGACGTGCCTTTCTAGCCGCCCCGCCCATGCAGGTTGCGCGAACAACAACTTTCCATGCGAGCACCAGAAACTCATTCACCAGAGGCGATGCGATGACTAGGAGTCGAATTATTCTCTGCCTGTCCCTGCTCGGCAGCACGAGCTGCACCATCACGCTGCCCGAGAAGATCTATACGAGCCAGGTCGAATCAGGGTTCAAGCAGTTGGACGAGAACCCGGCCGTTCAAGCAGGCCTGGTTGCCGACGCACAGACGTGCGCCTCGCGCCTCAATCGCGAACGCTCGCGTGCAGGGACGTACAACGGCGTGAGAGTCACCGTAACAGCTGTCGGAGGGCTAGCATCCGGAGTTGGAGGCGTCGTCTCGGCCGTCGAGGATGGCGAGGACGCAAAGAGAAACGCCGCCATCGTGGCGGCGATCGGCGGCGGCGTGGCTTTGGCAGGCACGTTCCTGACCTCGCTAGTGGGCGATGCGTCCGACCAGCTCGATCGCCACGCAAAAGGGCTGAGCAGTTGGGAGAGTGCTCGGTCCAAAGCCGACGAAGCCCGCCGCGCGCCCGAAACGGGACCGGAGCACAATCGGCTCATCCGGGAGGTGCAGTCCGACCTTCGGAGCTGCCAACGCGATGAACGCCCAGCTGGCGCCGCTGCGCCCGCAAATCCCGGTCCGGCCGTTGGTGAATAGGGTGCCCCATCGTGCTGGGATGGCCTGACTCCCCTCCGATGCGACGACGGCCGACCCGCCGGGCGCGGTCCAATCAATGCGACCACGCCCGGCACAGCAGCAGGGTGTCAGGTGTCGCCGGGGGCGTCCGGCGGAGTCATATCGTCGTTGTCGATGAGAGCATCGCGGACGCTCGCGACGGCCGCCAGCCGCTCTGACACCCCGACTGCAGCCATGGCGGTGAGCAGAGCGTGCAGAGCAGCAGCCCGAATGCCCGTTGCCACTTGCTTGAGCTCGTCGGCCTCGGCGTGGCCGGACAACTCGCAGTAGCCATCGAGCATCTGGGCGACGCCCTTGAGGTTCTCCGCGCCAGTCAACAGCTCGCCCATGGCCGCGCGCACCTGCCACGTGAGCGTCTCAGCTTCGAGCCTCAGCACGGTTGCCGCCCTCCCCGAGCCATCAGCCCTTGCTCGATCTCAGCCAGCCGGACTCGCGCTACGCCGAGGTCGGCGAGGGCCTTGCCGATTTGGGCGTCGGCCAGCCCGACAAGGTCCCGGCAGTTCTTGATGGATTCTGCGATTTCCGCCGCGCTGCGCGGCTCTTTGATTACACTTCTGCCCTTAGGTGCCATGAAAGTGTCCCTTTCGTGGTGCTCAGGACTCGCGGTCGGGTTCCAGCCGGTCGCGGGTCCGTCTGTGTTGGTTATTTCTTGGGCCGTTTCGCGGGCTTGAGCTTCACCCCGAGCTTCTCCGCGTATGCGCGAACCGCTCGTCGCACGACGTCGGCGCGCGAGCGCTCCTCGTGTGCTGCGAGAGTGTCGAGCAACTCGAGCTCGCTCGGGGGAAAGCGTACTCCCACGACCGGGTTTCTTCCCATACGAGGCGGAAGGTAACACATGGATGTACCCGGAGCAACTAGGTCGACCCAGCCATGGCTCGCGTCAGAGGTCTCGTGCACGGCCGGGCGTTACTGCGAATGCGTCAGCTCTCGCGTCCGCCCGAGCCCGCGTTGTCATTGACCACGCGCATCCCGACGCGCCGTGCAAGTTCGCGCAAGTCGCCAGCGAGACGGCGAAGAATAAGTACGCAGTGCACGGCGTCGCAATTCGGAGGCGGATCGACAAGGTCAAAATGAGACCTACGGGCGAGCGCCCATGCCTGCGCCCGCGCACCGACGAAGCCGATCTCCAGCAGCAAGGTCTCCACCGCTACTTCGCCCTCGGTTCGGGAGAGCTCCCGCTCGAGTTCGGCCCGTCGCGCATCAAGGGTGTCGGCGCAGGACCATGGATCGAAATCTGCTGTCATCACGGGCTCCAGCCGATTTCGGCGAGCAGCAACAGGTGCCGACCGAGATGTTGCAATTCTTGGGCGAGCTCGCTCGGCTCGAGCTCCGATGCAACAAGCCGGGTCGACATCGGAAGGTCGTCGGTGTCGGTCGCGTCGAGCCAAGCGCCAATGCAGGCGAGGAGCTCGTCGGCTTCGCTTTGAAGAGCTGCCACGGCCTCAGGGTTCTTTGCCACAGCATGCACCAGCTCGATCGCGAGCCTGTCGAGCATGATGCCAGCTTCTTCTGGGTGAAATGCCCCGCACGAGTCAGTCGCCCCGAGCTGCATGGAATCAGAGCCTCACTTCGGCTTCGATGCGCGTGCCTGCTGAATCGGTGTGAATGGTGAAGCGGCTTGAGAGCCGCCTTACCCCGAGGAGCCCTTTGCCGAGGCCCGTTTTGCTGCGGTATCGCCCGGCGAGGACGTCGCTGAGGTTTGGGATCCCTGGGCCGTTGTCGGTAGCGCGCACGACGAGGCTTCGCGGGTCGTGCCAGAGCTCGAAAGCGATTCTGCCTCCCGGCGTGTAGAGCACGATGTTACGCGCGAGCTCGGACACAAGCGTCATGACCCGTACCACCTCGTACGAGTTGGCTTCGAGAGCAGTCATGAGCTCCCGTGACCGTGCGCGCGCCACACTCACGTCCCATTCACTTCGAACCTCTACCGCTTCAGGGACAATCGGCGCGGCGGCCATGATGCCGCTGACCGAACTGGCTAGCTCAAATTCCAGTTCGCCATGGAGAAGGGCCCCCCTCCAGCGATCGAGCAGCGTTGCGGCCTGCTTCTCCAGTGCCACGAAGAGGGCCGACAGATCGCGGGCTTCTAGATCACTATGGTGGATGCCGGTGATGCGTCGCGCTTGACTGATCAGGGCCCGTGCGGACCGTTCGGGCATGTATTTGCCCAGTACCTTGGTGATTCGATCGTCGGTGTCATCGTGAACGTCAGACATCCCGCCCTCGTCCTCGTCATAGAGTAAGCGACGCGATAGAGCGTGGCATCACTCGTGGGTATTGTGCAGCGAAGTGTTCTTAAGTCCTGTGTCGCGCTGTCGCGCCGTTTTTGCGCGGAATCGGTGGCATCAATGAAGGGAGTCGATAGCCCCGCGGGCCGACCCACTCGATTGCCAGGCCAAGTTTCTTGAGTTTTCGGCGCAGCTGCGACAGGTGAACTTGGAGCGTCGCGACCGACACCTTGCGCCCGAGCCACGCGCTGGCGATGAGATCGCCAGGCGGAACAATCGCTCCTTTCGCTGACCATAGCCGAGCAAACAGGCGCTCCTCGATTCGCGTCAGCGAGATCGGCCTTTCGTCGAGCATGACGACGGTCGGCACGAGCGACATCGTGAACACGCCGGCATCGGTCGGAAGCTCGGCGGTGACGGGGTAGACCAGGCCAGTTACTTTGATTCGCGCCCCGGCCACGTGAGCCAAGATTCGCTCGACCAGCGCCTCGCGTGGCATCTCGTGGCCGACGCGATCAGTCGCGCCGGCACGCCAGGCCGCGAGTTGGTCGGATTCGCCCGATGCCTCGCCGATGATCATGATGACGCTTGGACATCCCTGTACACGTAGTGCGAGGCAGAGCCAGAGCGCGTTGACCGCTGCAAAATCGGCGTTGATCGCAACGGCGTCGTAGCGTTGCCCACGGGTGTCCGCGAGCGCGTACTCAGGATCGGCCACAAGCTCGACACGAAAGCCGCCGTCCGTGAGCGCGCGCATGAGCGGCGGAGTGACCAGCGTGCCCTCATCAATGAGCAGAAGCCTGAGGCGCGAAGCGTCAGCCTTGCTGGCCTTGCGAGGCGACCGTTTTGGATCGTTCATGGATTATTGATCCTGAGCTCAAACCAGCCGAAGCCCCGGCGGAGCAATTTCCCAGGCGTCGAGGCCGCGCTGAATCTGGTCGAAGGCTCTGGATTGGCCGCTCACGACCTCACTCATTTGGGTAGCAACCTTCGCTAGCTCACGTAGGCGTTCCCTCGATGCAGATTCGGGCGCATCTGCCAGCTGCATGGCCTCCGTCGCGACTTCCACGGCCGCGGCTGAAAGCACTTGCGTGTTGAACGTCACCTCCCCAACTGCGACATGTAGCTCGAAGAGCTCGAGCAAGGCTTCGGAAGCGCCGGCTCGCAGCTGCGCCACGACCTCCTTCATTGTCTTGCAATTCGCATGATCCATGAAATCCCTCGGAGTGCCCGCGGTTGGCGGGCGCTTGGGCGCAGGGGCTGTGCCGAGCCGGGCTTGGCATCCCTTGCGACCCTGTCTCTGTCTTCATTTCCTTGTCGGTCAGCGATAGCGAGCGCGTGCGTGAATTCGTTCCGCCCGCGACGCTCGCAGAGCTCGACGTTTCCTTCCAATGGTGAACATGATCGAGCCGGCTGATCCTTGCTGTCGCTGAGAGCAAGGCGCTCCAGACGCAGGGTTGCTCAGGCCGTCGTCGCTCACTGACGGCGAGCGCGCCCGATACCCCGCCAACGCGCTTCGTTCACGCCCAAATGCTTGGCCACCTGCCCCAGTAACTCGAGACCGGGCTCCGAAATCGGCGCGCCTTTGGTCCGCAGCATCGAGCACAACATCGAGAAGGCGAACTCGTGCTCGTCGTAGTCGAGGAACACTTGGATTTCCCAGACTTGGCTCGGGGACAAGATGTCGTCGAGCAACGACAGCAGTGCGGCGAAGTCCGTCGCCAAGTGTTCAGCTTGGTCGGTCATTGGGGGATGAGTAGATTTGGCCTGGGGGCTCGCCGTGTCCTGCCGCGGCACGCTCGCAGAGCACCTTCTGTCGTATCTCTTCGATGACCTTGACCCAACCCGGTTCTGTTCGAAGGCGTTCACGCATGGCTGCTCGTACAGCGGCGACGTGCTCGGGCCGAACGAACGCGTTGAGCGGCTCGATGGCAGCTTCGAGCTTGAGCATGAGGTACTCGTCGACCGAGATTGCATTCGCACAAAGGGCTTGAAGCTCTGCGCTTGGGCCTACTTCCTGCCGCTTCCGCATCAGGTTGGCGCCGCGCCTATCGTAGATCGATACAATCATGCCGAGGAGCCGCGAGCAGGCAGCGGCGTGGGTGAATCTCTGACGTTTCATAGGACGTCCTTCACTCTTTCGCGTCAGTCCAAGCGCTGCGGGACGTGCCTACGTGGAGCCTGCGTGACAGAGCGATTCTTGGGCCGGGTGGTCACGCTGAAGGGTTGCGCGAGAACCAGGACTGCGTCATTCCCGTGCAGCTCGAAGGTGCGCCCCGGATTTTGCGGCAAGAGCGAGCGGTCGGTAGTTGTGTCTATGTCGACGCGCAATGACGTCGCGGTCCGGTCCATTTCGATGAGCGCATGCGCATGACCGTCGGCGTCCGTTGTCGCGACCGGCCTACCATTGAATAAAACGGGCAGATTCTTCCCGCGCTCGGCCTTAACTACCACCACCACTTGCCGAATGCGCTTCTGGCAAACGACGTCGTAAGCGATGGGTTCGGGTCTCGCGCTCCCGAGTGCGCGGGTGCGGCTCAGTCGAAGAGGTGGAAGCACCTCTGGACTCGCGTGGGATTCAGGGCACGTCGCCTTCACGGCGATGACTTGGCCCTCGACGCCATGGAGGCGCGCCGCGAGCACGCCAGAACGGTCGGTCGCACCGAGGGGCTTCTTGGCGCCGTCGAGCTTAACACCGGCTAGAGGCATACCGTCGTCGCCGGTCGCTCGGAAAGTGACTTCGAATCCGGGTGCGGACGCGGACGTTGTCGCTGAGCCCGCGCAAGCGCTCAGGCAAAACAGTAGCCCCGCGAGGCAAATGGCGCCCGCCTTCATGGTCTCACCTCGGGGCATCCGCTGGCTCCGGGTTTCCGGCTACAGCGAGCCGCCGCGCTTTCACGGAGCATCCGGGAAAGCGCGGCGTAGGCTGGATTCTGCGGATCACGCGAGCTCAGTCGTAGGTATGCCGATTCGGCTTCAGCGAAGCGTCCCGCCGTCAAGTGATTAACCGCCTGGGCAAGCTCTGGATCGGCGGCCACGCCCGCGCGCTCTGGAGCCCGATTAGACGCCGCCGCGCTCGAGCTCGGCGGGATGGCGGGCAAGGGCGCCACGGTGACGGAGTTCGCGATGCTGGGTGGAGCAAGCGTCGGCTGTGCGCTCGGCGCGGCTGGGTGGGGAGCTATCGCAGACGTGGGACTGCTCGAAGCGGCGGCCCGGTGTTTGGTGGCCGCCGGTAGCAGCCGCGACGCTCCTACCAAGGCCAACGTGAGAACGACCGCAGCGGTTAGGGCGCCCGCGCCCACGAGTAGAGGCGACCGTTTGGCGGCATTACCGAGCAAGACAAGCCAGGCCTCCGGGCTCGCCGGAGCTCGCAAAACGGTTCGCGATGTTGGGGCTGTCGAGCTCGTCGACGTGCGCGGCAGGGCTGGTACATCACCGTTAGCGAGAGCAACTGTTTGCGATACGCCGACACTAGGGGCCGCAATGCCACTCGGCGGAGTGACAAAGAAGGGGGCCATTGCGGTGACGTCGAAGTCCGCCGTTCGTTGCCACGTTTGACTCTCAAGCGCTAAGGGGCGTGGCTGGACCTGGACGGGCGATAGAGGCTCCCCTGTCGTGATGGCGGCGGCCGGCTTTGCCGGGGCGCGCGGCTCACCCAGGAGCGCATCGA
Source organism: Polyangiaceae bacterium (assembly GCA_035281385.1). Classification (GTDB taxonomy): domain Bacteria; phylum Myxococcota_A; class Polyangia; order Polyangiales; family Polyangiaceae; genus PMG-095. The sequence continues at coordinate 68,460 of DATEDZ010000015.1, read as the reverse complement.
GCAACGGCGGCGGTGGGCTCAACATGACAGTCGCATGGCTGCCGAGAGGTACCGGTGGCTTCGACCTTCTCGCTGCAGGGCTCTCCAGCCGCGTCGGAGTCGAGTCGGGAGACGGCGGAGCCTGCGTCTGATTCATTGGTTCCGGAACACGCGCAGCCGGTATGCGTTCCGTGATCCATTGCTGGCGTGGCTGTGGCGGATGCAGTCTCGCCGTGGACGGCGGCGCGTCCGCCGCTGAGTGGCCGTCTTCGGCTCGGAGCCGCACCGGCGCGATGACGACGGTGCCCTGAGGCCCGAGCGCGGTGCCGGGCTGCGAAAGCGCCGAGACATCACCCGCGCGCAGCGCATCGCGCAAGGGTTCCTCGCTCGTTCCTCCAGGGGTGGGCTCGGTCAGCCAAGCTTCGCGCACCACGTCCAGCGTGTCGAGGCTGAGCGGCGGCGCATGACCCGCGACTGCGGCCACGGCGATACCCGTCGGATCGGTATCATCTGGCAGCCCCTTCAAATACTCGGCGCTGCTCGGTCGGTCAGCGGCGGAGTCCACTGAACGCATCGTTTCGAGGTGAGCTGGCCGTGTTCGGTGCGTTACAACTTCGAGCGAGATGCCGCTGAACTCAACAGTGGCCCGTGCTTCGAGCGAGCATGGCTCTGGCGCCTTGACCGAGTTGAGGCGGAGCGCGGCTTGGTAGCCTGGGACGAGGAGCACCGCATCGTCCTCGCGTTCGAAGTGGAAGTGCATCGATGCAACTCCGGGCCGCGTGATGCGCACGTCCGCGCGATTATGCGAACCGACAACAACGGCGCGTTCTTCACCCGCCTTTAGCTCGAACAGCCAGGTCGTGTCGTCGAGACGTACTTCGAGCCAAAGCGGGCTCTTGAGGAGATCTGGCAGTGTGCGGTCTTCGGCGAAGTCCATGAAAGTGCTCCGTTGATCCGCTACGCGCCACGAGCGCGGCGGGCTGTGTTCAAAACGCTATCGGGCAAATCAAGCCCTTGGGCGTGGATCAGAGGTAGGCAGTCCGGCAGAACGCCGGTGGGCTCGAGCACTTGCCGGGTCGAACCGTCGGGCTCTCGCGACGGCAGCGCCAACAGCAAGTCTTTCAGCCGGTAACCGTGATGCGGGTCGACACCGACGACTTCGGTCACGTGAGTGACGAGTCGCCGGCCGTCGCGAAGACGCGCCGTTTGGACAACGATGTCGACCGCGGAAGCGAGCTGTGACCGCAGCGCCGTCAGCGGTAGTTCGACCCCTCCCATGAGCGCCATGGTCTCGAGGCGGTTCATCGCGTCGATCGGGTAGCTTGCATGAACCGTGGTGAGGCAACCGCCGTGGCCGCTCGTCATGGCCTGGACCAAGTCGAGCGCTTCGCCGCCGCGGATTTCCCCCAGCACAATGCGATCCGGCCGCATGCGAAGCGTCGCCTTGAAGAGATCGCGAATCGTGATTTGACCCTTGCCGCGCGAATCCGCCGGGCGGGCCTCGAGTTGCACGACGTGCTCCCGCTGAAGTTGGAGCTCCCGTGCGTCTTCCAGAACGACAATGCGTTCGCCCTCCGGAATGAGGCCCGAAAGCGCGTTAAGCAGCGACGTTTTGCCGCTTCCAGTGCCGCCTGCGACGACTATGTTGCGCTTGCACTCGATGAGCACGCGCAACGTCTCGGCCGCGTCAGGCGTGAGCGCTCCGAACTCGAGCAGTCTTCCAAGCGTGAGGCGATCCTTGGAGAACCTGCGAATTGCCACCGATGGCCCATCCGGCGCGATGGGAGGAAGGAGGGCTTCGACTCGAGAACCGTCAGGAAGGCGGCCCTCGAGGATGGGATGGGCCGCATCGAACGGCCGCCCCACGAACTGAGCGATCACGCGCAGCGCGGACAGGAGTTTGTCCTCCGAGGCAAAGCGCAGTTCGGTCTTGGTCAGCCTCCCTTTCCGCTCGACAAAGACTTCGCTCGGCCCATTGATCAGCACTTCCGTCACGGCTTCGTCGTCCAGCAGCGACAGGATTGGCGAGAGGAAGCCTCGCAGGGCGGTTTCGAACACCGTCCTTGGAATCACGGCTGCCTCCCATTATTTGTTGGCGCAATGGGATCGAGTCGCGGCGCCCGAACGTCGAACCACGTCGGGCCGCTGGCCTCTGGCAGGTGAGCAGGTGCAGGTTCGCTGGGCCCGCGGTTGGCGAAGAGAACGCGCTCGTCTCCGCGTCTTGCTGCCTGTTGCTCTTGGATCAGCAACTCGGAAAGCCGACTTCTGACTTCAGGGGCGTGTCGCCCTTGCGGTGCGACGTCCAAGTAGTGGCGGAAGTGCTGCCTGGCCGCATCGACGTCGCCGTTCGCTTCGACGACGCCAAGCAAGTAGTGGGCGTCGGCGCTTTCCGGATTGCGGTTCAAGAGCAGCTCGAGCGCGCCGCGAGCCTCGTCCTCCTGGCCGAGGCTCAGATGAATGGATGCGACCAAGTATCTAAGCTGGTCGTCGTCGGGATTCTTCTGGAGATAGGGCCGCGCATGGTTGAGGGCGGCCCGCAGGCGTGAGCTGGAAAGGCACACCGACAGGAGAGTCGGCAGGAGCTCGCGTTCACTCGCGCCCCGCTCGATGGCGAGGGAGAGGTACTGCTCGGCCCGGACGCTGTCGCCGGAAGCAGCTGCTGCCTTCCCTCGATGGGCCAGCTCTTCCGCCCCATGAGTGCGGTCGGCGGCGGCGCTAGGCTGGGCCGGGTTGGCCAGGCGGCCCGGGCCGGCAGCGCCACACGCGGGGAAAGCCATAGTGCATAGGAGCCAAATGAAGAGCTTCTTGGAGGACATGGGGAGGCTAGAAGCACGGGGTCTTCGTGCTCTGACTCCTCTTCGGTCAGTCCGAGAGTTTTGATGCGGGCTTTTTTCTTCCGTCCGCGAGCCGCCGGCCCTGCCTCCCGCCGTTGCGCTCGGATCACCCGCGCAGTTCGCTGTGTGCGCGTTGACGTTTGTGAATCGGCATGCTGGTGTCGAGCGACCCTGATGAGCCTCCTGTTGCGCCCGTTTCAAGAGTTCATCGCACGCGAACAGGGCCGTGACGCCCTGTCGTTGGTCGGCCAGATCGTGGGCACGCGCTTCGTGATCCGGACGATCGGACGTGACGTGCCGCTGGAGACAGTTCAGGTCGGCGACGATGACCGCGGCCTATACGCGCTGGTGAATGAGTGTGAAGTCGAGCTGGGCGACGGATTCTGGCTTCAGGTTGAGGCTGAATACAGTGAGGATCTACCTCCGGGCGCGGTCGTCCACCTCTTCCTACGTGGCAGCTCGCCCAGCGGTCTGCCAGCAGGCACTTTCGTTCCGCACGAGCGGGCGTTTGCCGTTCATTTCGATTGTGCCGGAAACGTTGATGGTCGAGGGAGCGTGCTCAGCGGCGACGCAATCCCGCCGGTTGCCAACTGAGCCGAGCGTCGCCCATCGGGACCTATCATGATCCGGCCCTGCGCTGCTGAAGCTCGAGGTCCCGCCGGAGTGCTTCCAACCAGTCGATGTAGGGGCCCGAGCTACCGCGGAGCAGCCGCTGCAGTTCCCGGACGGCGCTGAGCGCTTCGGCTGCTCGCCCCTGGTCCCGGGCCAATTGCAGGCGTAGGCGTGCAGCCGCATAGTGCTCGCCGACTCGTTGGCTCCACGCGTCCAGGTCTGCCTCGACGCGCGCACGATCATCGGCAAGTCCCGCCGCGGCGTAGCAGGCCCCGGCCTCGGCGAAGAGTGACATCGCTATCGCGCCATCCGCCAGCTCGAATGCGAACTGCTCTCGCTTCACGCGAGCGGCGCGCTCGGCCTCACGGCCGCGGCGCAGCGCCATGGCCGGGTCGGTATCCGGGCAGATCAGCTGGGGTTTGGCTGCGAGCGCTGGGGCTTCGACTTCCACGCCCGGGGGCGACTTGTCAGGCGCGCCTTTCGCAACGCCAAAACCAACCAGGAGCAGCATCGCTATCGCTCCCAAGAGCACGACCGGGCTCGGCTTCTTCGCTTTCGCTTCTCGGAGGAAGGTGAGCCGGCTCTGCTCCCAAAACACCTCGCCGCCCCACGGTACGAGCCCGGTCCGAAGCGTCACGCCATTGAACAGGAAAGTGCCGGGAACGTTCTTGGGTACTTCGAGCAGCGCCCCATCGTCGGTTGGTTCGATGTGGAAGAGGTGCGACTCGCTAGGGCAGTCCTTGGCGGGCAGCATCACGCGCCGGCCGGCGCGTAGCACGCAGGCAAGCCGGTGCACGAGCTCGAGCCGCTCGGGTGACTTCTCTGGTTCCTGAATTTCGAGCAAGCGGAGCATGGCTAAAAGTTGATACCTTTCGTGAGAAACGGGCCCATCAAGAGGAGCAGGACGCAAAGCACGAGCAGCATCATCGGGCCGATCATGAGCACGCCCGCACGAGCTGCGGCCTCCTCCGCAGCGACGCTTCGTCGCTGGCTCAGCATGCGGCCCTGGATTTGGATGACACGGGCGAGCGGATTGCCCTTCTGCTCGGCTTGCACGACGGCAGCGACGAAATCCCGGACCGCATCGGTCTGGACGCGCTCGGCGAAGCTCACGAGCGCATCCCGCCGCGTGTGTCCCAACTCGATCTCTTCGAGAATGCCCGAAAACTCGCGAGCGAGCGCGCCTCGACTCTTGGGACCAGCGACGAGCCGCAAGGCTCCGGGGAAATCAAGACCTGCGCCCATGCAGAGCGCGCAAATCTCGATGGCGTGGGGCAGGCCCCGCGATATTTCCTTCACGCGCTGTCGAATGATTTCTCGGACCTGAAGGGTCGGCAGCATCAGGCCGAGCGCGAAGGCTGGCAGAGCAATGAGGGAGCTGTACCCCTGGGTTCGGGCTACGGCGAATGCGATGCCGCCGAGCGCCGTGGCTGACAGCAGGGACAGCGCACTGTATTCGTCGGGAGTCAGGCCCAAGCAGTAATCCGCACGGCGCAGCTCTTGCTCTTGGCGCTTTCGGAACGACGCGAGCGGCACGAGTGACACGATGCCGGCAACGAAACGAATGAGAGGTTCAAGCGCCGCGAAGACGTCGCCGGCCTTGATGGCCTGGTTTCGTTCTTGGCCGCGATAGCCTAGCCGCGGGCGCGCAGGCAGCGGCACCCACGAGATGAGCACTACGATGCCCGCCGCGGCGAGCGCGGCCAAAAGCACAGTGCCGAACTTGAATGCTAAGAGCATTGCCATGTCACACGTCCACCGCGAGGATTTTCCGGGCCAAGAGGATTGCCATGAGCCACAGGACCACCGCGCCGACGACAATCAGCTGGCCCGCAAACGTCTGGCCGAGCGGTACGAAGAACTTGGGATCCATCCAATGGATGCCGAGCACCATCGGGATGGGAATGATGCCGATCACGAATGCCTGCGCCTTGCCCTCGGCAGTCTTGCTTCGGACCACGCCTTCGAGGCGCGCCAGCTCGCGGAGCGCCGCGGCCGCGTTCTCCAGCATGGTGGAAAAATCGCCACCGCTCTTTCTGGCAACCTTGAGCGCCAGCACGCTGCCCTGCAATGTTCGGCTCGGAACGCGTTCGACGAGGCTGTCGAGCGCGCGATCGAGCGGGGTGCCGAGCTCGTACTCTTTGACAAGGGTCTCCACCTCTTGGCTCATGGGCGACGCCACGACGGTCGTGCTGTTAGCTATGGCTTCACCCAGCGAGGGGCTGGCCTTCAGGGCGTTGGCGATGGCGACCAGCCAAGGCTCAATTTGTGCCTCGACTTTTGTCACGCGTTCGACCACTCGGCGCTCGAGCACGATGTGGGGAAGAAACGCCACCACCGGCACGATGAGCAGCGCCGGCCAGACGTGAGCTCCCAGTGCAACCGCCGTCGCGAGCGAGGCCGCCGCCAGCTGCCCTGACATCACGTGCACCGCGCGGGACTTCGCGCGCAGAAACCTGAGCTTGTGGTCGAGTGCCTTGAGGTAGGAGCGGAGTGCTCTTTGCCCGGCCGCCTCCGACTCCCCAAACAGGAATACGCCTGCCGTAGTGAGCGTGAGCACGAGGACGGCAACGGTGATGCGGCCGAGCCAGAAGGTGCTCGTCGTCATAGAGTCGCGTCCTCTCCAAGCAGACCGTGGGCCAAGAATTGATCCAGAAACGAGGGCAAGTATCCACTCGCCAGAAACTCCCCTTCCACCTTCTTCCCGACGCCCGCGCTCTTCATCTTGAACCTGAAAATCTCCCGGAGCTCGACCTCGCCGTCGTCATCGATGCCGACCACTTCAGCGACGCTCGTCACGCGCCGCGAGCCGTCGGAGAAACGCGACTGCTGCACGATGAGGTGGATACTCGAGACGATCTGCTGTCGAATCGCGCGGACGGGCAAGTCCAGCCCGGCCATGAGGCAGAGCGTTTCGATCCGCGCCACGGCCTCTTTGGGGCTGTTCGCATGCGTCGTGGTAAGCGAGCCTTCGTGGCCCGTGTTCATGGCCTGCAGCATGTCGATGGCTTCCCCACCGCGGCACTCGCCGACCACGATGCGATCGGGACGCATGCGGAGCGCGTTCTTGACGAGGTCGCGAATCGAGTACTCGCCCTTGCCCTCAAGATTGGGTGGGCGTGCCTCGAGCGAGACCACGTGCGGCTGTGCGAGCTGAAGCTCAGCTGCGTCCTCGACCGTCACGACGCGTTCGTGCGACGGAATGGCACCCGAGAGCACGTTGAGGAGCGTCGTCTTGCCGCTGCCCGTGCCGCCCGAGATGATGATGTTTTTGCGTATTTGGACTGCGTTCTCCAGAAATTGTGCCATTTCATCGCTCACGGAGCCGAAACGCTGGAGGTCCGACATCCGCAGTGGCTCTTTGGCGAACTTGCGGATCGTGATGCACGGACCCCGAAGCGCGAGCGGCGGAATGACGGCGTTGACGCGCGATCCATCGCGTAGGCGGGCGTCGACGAGCGGTGTCGACTCGTCGATCCGGCGACCGAGTGGGGTCACGATGCGTTCGATAACCGCCCGTACTGAGTCGTCGTCGGTGAACCGAAGACCGGTGAGCTGCATCTTGCCGCGACGCTCAACGAAGATGGTCTGTGGATCGACCACCATAATTTCGCTCACGTCGGTATCCGCCAACAGCCGTTCGAGGGGACCGAGCCCGAGCGCTTCGTCGGCCAGCTCCTGCACGAGCGCTTCTTGTTCAGGCCCCCGCGGTGCGGCGGTGCCCATTTCGGCCACGATGCGGCGCAGCGCCGCCACGACCTGCGGCCGCATCTCGGGCGCGCCGATGGCAGCGCGATCGAGCGCGGGAAGGTCGAGGTTTTCCAGCAGTCTTCGATGAATGCCGCGCCGCACGTCGCTCGACGTCACGGCTCCTGGCGAACTCAGTTCCGGTGGCGGCGGCGGAGCCGTAGGCGCCCGCCGGACCTCGCTGCTCGGACCTTCCTCCACTGGAAGGACTGGCAGCTTCGACTTTGGCTGCTTGAGAGCGACCTTGATCCGGAAAAATCCCATGGACAACGTGACCTGGCCCTCGGGCAGTACCCGCGTTGCTCGCTTCAGCAAGAGTCCGTTGACGAGCGTGCCGTTCGAGGAGGTGTCGGTGACCTTTAGTCCGTCCGGAGTCCACTCGACCGTCGCGTGCTTCCGCGAAACATTGGACGTGAATAGCGGAATGTCCGAGGTCTCATCTCTGCCGATGGCGACGGCGCGGTCCGCTGCAAACGACAGCTCCTGCCGACCTGCACCGCCTTGGCCGATGACTTGGAAGTGAAGTTCGTCGGACGTCATCGTGCCCCCTGAGTCGCGGGTGTTCCGCTGGCGCCTGTTGCTCGCCGTCCTGTCGGCTTGGTGCGCGGAACGAAGTCGACCTTCTCAAGGTTGCCTGAATAGTCGGTGTAGGCCTTGAGCGCGTCGTCGAGGCGTCGACGGTCTTCCATCGACACGGCGTCGACCACGCTCGGCACGATGATGACAATGTTCTCGGTTTCCTCCTCGGAGTGGCCGTGGCTGCCGAACAGGGCCCCGATGAACGGTATCTGAGAAAGGCCTGGTAGCCCGGTCTTCGAGCTCCGCTCGCTCTTGGCGGTGAGGCCGGCGAGAATGAGCGACTGTCCCAGCTCCAGGTTGACGACCGTATCCAGCTCGGCGGTGGTTCTGCCTGGAATGCCGGTACCACGGTCGCCCTCGAGCTCGGAGATGTCGGCGTGCAGCCGGAGCTCGATGCGGCCCGTCTGCGAGTCGTAATTCGGCTCCGTCTCGATGACCGAGCCGAACGAAATCTTCTGGATGCCGCTCGCGAGCGCGCTCTGCACAGGGACGTTGACCTCGCCACCGCCCGAGAACGAAGCCTTCTCGCCATTGGCCGTCACGACTGCCGCCTGGCGCTGCACCTTTGCCCAACCGGCTGATTGCCCCATGTCGAGGCGTGGCAAAGCCTGGCTGCTGATGACCGCCGTTGCCGACTCTAGCTGACCGCCCGCGACGTTGTAGGCTGCACTGAAGGTCGGCGCGACGGAGCCGGGAAAACCGATCCCGATTTGGTGCGCGTAGTTCTTGCTCAGCTGCACGAAGTAGAAGTCGAGCCGGATGTTGTCGCGCGCTTCGATGCTTCCCGTTCCCCGGCCGCGCCGCTTGGGCGCGTTCTTGTCGGTGACATGAATTCTGTAGTGACGCTCGGTGCCGTCCAGCATGAGAAAGAGCAGCGTCGTCGAGCCCTCCGCGAGCGCCACGACCACGAATTGGGAAGCATCCTTGGTGAGGCGCACGTCCAGGACGCCCTTTTGGCCCTCGGAATAGCTGCGGACGTTGTCCGCCGGGATGACGCGCTGTTCCCCGACCTGAAGGTCGATGTCTTCCACGCGCGGCTCGGTGTTTGATGTTGCACTCGCGTTGCGCGGGACCGTTGCTGTCGGCTGGGCAAACGCCGCACTTGCGTCGCAGAACGCAGCCGCCGCAAGCGTGAGACCGAACGCAATGCTGCGCGCGCCCTGCCACCTAGCGAACATGTTCAATCACCTCCCGACGAGCGCCCGCTACAGGTTTGCCGACAGCGTCCTTCGCGGGCACGAGGTCTTTGCCTGTGGTCTCCGGTAGACCTTCGACGAGGGTGATGTCACCTGCGTTTCGCAGCGTGAGCGTGAGCCGGCCGCGCTGCTGCGCTTGGGTGAGCAGCTGCGCCTGTTCGACTGTCGCGCTGAGCGTGACCGAGCCGCCACGTGACATCACCTTCTGACTGCTACCGCCATCGTCATCGGGGCGGACCATCGAGCCACCCACCGAGAGCACGAGCAGATTCTGGAGTAGCGTGATGGTTGCCCCGCCGTCTTCCTTGCCCCCCGTCGTGAGAAGCACATCCACACGATCACCGGGACGCAGCAAGCCCTGGAAGTCAGCAGACCGGTTGTCGATCGCGATAGCGCGCGAGCCCTGCTGAACGAGGCCCGAGAGGACCCGGGCTTGATTCTGAAACTTTTCGAGGTCGCTCCAGAGCAAGGCTTCGCCGGCCTTGAGGCCGCCCGCGACGCGAGTCCCCAAGACTTTGCTGGCATCCCCCGCACGGATGTGTCGGGTCTCGATGTACGCCCGCGGAATGTCTCGCACTGCGAGCTGCTTCTCCGAGAGCACTGCGCCGACCGGTACATCCGCAACCGCCACGAGGACGCCAAGCCTAGGACCTCCCGACACCTCGGCCTCGAGGCGGTCCAGGTAGAGGTGGCCAAGAAGCGCCGCCCCGAGCGCCGCTGCGGCGGTTGCTATGACAAAAATCCGTTTCATCCGAGAAATCCTTCGAGGCCCCAGAGCGGCGCCTTCAATTTCCTGGTCGGTCAAACTCGGCAGGTTGCTGCGGGAAATCGTCCGGCAGTCGCTATTTCCACCACGCCGCAGGCTGAGAACGACCGCTACGACAGCTCGGCCGCAGTGATGACCGTCTTGCCGCTGCTATTGGTTTGCACCTGAAGAAGCACGCTGCGCTCAGCTCGGTGAGCCCAGAAGCCGCTCTGGCTCCGCGTCACGCTCCAGCCAGCCTTCGTGAGCGCCGCTTCGTACCAGGCCGTAAGGCGATGGGCAGGCTGGTGGTCGGCGTCGTACAACGTCATGGCGTAGGGCTGCCCATGCTCGACGGCCGATAGCAGACGGCGTACGCCGGGCGGCCGCGGCCAATCGCGCAGGTCGTGACCTGGAGCGTCGCCCGACTTCGGCAGCAGATTGAACAGACGCGCGTCGCCCTCGGTCCACAGAACCAGCAACGTCGTGGTCGTGCCGGAGCGACGGGCAAGCACGTAGTGCAGCTTGCCAAGGTCGTTGAGGTTGCCCGACTCCTGAACGCGCGACAGGCGCGCCGCGAGCTCGGTCACCTCGAGCGCGCCGCCCGTGTCGAGACAGGCGAGGACGCCTTGGCGTTCGGTGTCCTGTCGAAATACACCATCGAGGAGCGACGCCTCGAGTTTTCCAGCGAGCGCAGGAGCGCGAAGCCCACCACGACAGGTTTGCTGCACATGGTCCAGCGCGCCCGCGACGCTGAGCTGGGTGGTCAGGGTCATCAGCCGCAGCTCGAGACCATTAATCGTCATCGCACGCGGCGCCGACTGCGGGCGAGCCGCCGACCATCGCGACAGCTCGTCACCGAAGCCTAGCAACGTCTCGCCGACTCGCGCCTGGGCAGATCGCAGGCAAAATGCCAACGCAAGGAGGGCGATGGTGCTGAAGGCTACTGCGGCTCGCAGCAAGCCGACGAGCCTGCTTCGCAGGGCGCGTGTCCCGAGCCTACCAAGGACGGATCTTGAGCCAAGCATCTTCGGCGACCTTTCCGGGCGTCGTGGGGTGGAGGTTGCATGCCAGGTGGTAGCGGCCTTTGACAGTTCGCTGACCACCACCGAAGAGCCCGGGGCGCTCGACTGGATGAACGGTGTTCGCCTCAATGGCGCGACCGAACGCAGCTTCGAGCGCGCTCCCGACGAGGGGCACGATCGCATCCGACACCAACTTGCCGCCAGAGGGCGTCTCTCCGGATTTGAGTGCATCGAGACCTTCGTTGAATGCCTTGTCGACGTCCGGCGCTATGACGCTCGCAGCCGGTGCCTCTGTCAGCACATCATCACAACCAGCCGGAATGGCACCTTCGCAGTCGAGAGCAGAGTAGAGCCAGGCGCACGTTCGCGCGTGCTCCTCCGCAGCCTGCTTCGTCACGGCGATGTCTCGCACGTAAAAGAGCGAGATGAAGATGATCACGAACACGGGCAGCACCACCACCGCCTCGACGGTCGCTACGCCACGCTGGTTGCACGGACGGGTTTTCATCGCTGCTCTCAGTGAGTGAACCGGGGCCTTTCGGCCGCCCCAAGGTCGAATGCGGTGTCGCAAATGCCGGCCTCAATGATATCGGCGCAAAACTCGCGCATCTTGCTCAAGTCACCCTCTGGCAGCCGAAACCGCCGCAGGCGAGCGCGCCAATTCATATTCCACATCCAGGCGTCGCGTTCGTTCGGTTGGCCGTCGTAGAAGTACTCCGCCTGTGCGACGGAGAACCCGCCGAAGCGTCTCATCTTCTCCAGCGGGTGCTCCGGCTCCGGCGTATCCCAAAGCGCGAGTCGCACGACCCGAGTGGCGTCGAGCGCCTGCTGGTCGCCTTGCACCAGTGCCCTGATCTGAAAATTCTCGTCGCCCAGCGCCGCGTTGCCGTCGACCACCTTGGGCGACTTGCTGTCGTCCGAGCCGTCGGCGGGTTCGCCGGCGTCGATGGGCATGTCTTCTTCTACCTCGCGCTTGCAGCCGAGGATGTGCGTCACTTCGCGAAAGTCTCGGGGCTCGGTAGTCCCTCGAGCCGGCGGCAGAGTCGGCACCTCGGGTGGCGTCTCGTCCGAACAGACCGGAATGACTTCTTCGACGTCGTCGTCTGGGTGAACGGTCATGCGATAGCCCTCGATCGAAGGCGAGACTTCTGGGGGACCACAGGGTGGCTGGTGCACGCCGTGTTCGCTATCGCCACGTCGCACAGGAGGATCGTAGCGAGGCTCTCCGCGCTTCCAAAACTTGCCAGTCCACTCATACAGGACGTGACCTCGCCGCTCTTGGTACCAATACTCCATCGGCGGCGGGAACAGTGTCGGCGCGCACTCCCGGCGGGCCTGCGTCACACGCGCATCGTACGCTCCGCCGAGCGAGCAATCCTTGCCTTTGGGGCACTCGCCGGTCTTGTCGTCGGGCTTGCCCGCTTCTTCTTCTCGCTGACTCTCTTCGCACCGGGTGTTCTTGGCGTCCTTGGGATCGTCCAGGTCCACGAGGCCAGCGCCGCGGTCGCAATCCTCAGAAGCAGCGGTCGCCATGCGCGGGTACGACCGCGTCACGCGCTGCTTGTGGCCGGGAGGGTTCTTGGAACTGCCGCCATCGCTATCGCCGCAAAACCAGTCCGAAAACGCGCTAGTGAGCGAATTCATGGGGCTTTCGAGATGTTCCATGAGAGTGGGAAGGACAGGGATTTGGGCTGCTTCGAGACCTTTCCGTGTGAGCGCTAGCGGCAGCTCGCCTGCCTCCCCGCATAGGTCGTCGAACGAGCCATCCTCGACTGGGAGGTCCACGCGCGTTCCGACGACCACACCTTCTTTCACCGTTGGCTTGCCGTGCTCCTCGATGTCAGCGGCTGCCACGGCGAATGCCGCGGCCGGCGCGGCGCCTTTCACAGCGTCGCCCACGCTGTGTAGCGCCTCAAGCCCTTCGTAGATCGGGTCCTTCACCTCTTCATAGGCTTCGTGCATCTTGCTTTGAACCGACTGCAGCGGTGGTATGGCGGAGAGGGTTGCACCGCCGGTGAACCACGCCAGGGCTGCCGCCACGATCGCTCCGATGATGGCGATGCTTTCGATGAGCTTGATCGTCACCAAAACTGCGAGCAGCGCCGCCATCACCAGATTGATCAGGACCAAGAGGTTCATCGACCGGGCGTGCATGACCGCACTCGACAGCGCTGACGAATCGGCTGAATCCTGCAACCGCTCGCGAAACAGCACCGTCTCGGCCGTTCCGATGACCGTGTAGAGAATCGCTACTGCGAATACGGCCAGAAAGAGCGCAAGAACCATGATCGCGCCCCGATCGTCACCGCCGCCGCGTGCTCGCATCATTGCGTCTTCTCCTCGGGCTGATAGTACCTAGCGCCTTGGTTCGGGAGCGTTGCTTCGGCAGTCAAGACCGCGAAGCGCGAGGCAGGATTGGCGAGCTTTTGGAGAGCACCCGGTGCTTCGGCCAGCTTCAATCGTCGAATCAGCGCTGCACGCTTGCCCGTGGGCAAGCTGAGCCCGAAGAGAGAGGTCTCGGGCGTGAGCAACGACAACAAGCTGTCGCAAACTAGGATGCGGGCAAGCGGCACCGCACAATGAAATAAATACGTGACGCGGACGGTGACGGGAGCTTTCGGTTCGACAGGCTCCGCCGCAAGTGCTTCCGCAGCCGGCCCGTCATGCACGGTGACCACCGCAGCAGCGCGCAAGAACTCGAGTCCGAACTGCATCCTGCTGCCGAAGCCCTCGGGCAAGCCATCACCTAAGCTTTGCGCATCCGTGCCGAGCAGCGTGCTCGGCCTCGGTGCGAGCGCCAGGAGAGGAAAGTACGCGGCCGTTCGAATGGGCACCATCCGAGCTCCGGCTTGCTCGCCGCCCGTGGCGCCGATTGCGCTGTTGACGCCTGCCGAAGCGATATCGGCGGCCAGAGCATCACTAGGCTCCTGAATGTCCACCCCGAGCGCGCTCAGCAGTGCCTCAGCGCTCGAGGCAGGGTTTGGCTGCCCTTGCGAAAGAAAGCCGCGCGGCGCGTCGCCGAAGTCAGCTGGCGGCTCGTCGAGAATCACGATGGCCGTACGCACTGCTGACTGCGCCGCGTGCTCCACCACCAATCGGGCGGAAGCGATCAGCGCCAGCTGGCAAACAGAGAAGAACAGGATGAATAGCGGAAAGAACGCGATCAGGAATTCGACATAGACGACGCCGCGCTGGTCAGGCACCAGCGCGGCGTCAGGGTGTGCGACACGGACTAGCCGAGCCATGGTACGAATCTCTGCACATGGTCGCTCAGCGCAACCGAGACAGCGGCCGCCGCGATAGCCGGGCCCATGCGCATCTCGGTGAGCGCCTCAGTGGCGAGGGGCCGACGCAACTTGGCGGGCAGAATGGGACCTACCAAGAGACGCAGCGCGTTGCCGAGCACTCTGAAGAGCCGGCCTAAGAACGCCAGTCGAACCAGCGCGTAGACGGCAAGCAGCATGAACGCAAGTAGCTCGAGCTGGAGGCCGACCGTCGCGCCAAGCAGCGCGCCTAAGGCAGCAAAGAGCTTGACGTCCCCACCGCCAATGCCCGCGCCTTTGGTGCCCCGATGAAGGAGCCACGGAATGCCGCCGGCAACCACGAGCCCCATGAGGCTAGCGGCCGCTCCTGCACGGCCGCCGAACCAGCCGTGCAGGGCAACGCCCAGCACGGCTGTCGGCAGCGTGAGGAGGTTGGGGATGCGGCCGGTGCGCGCGTCCGTAGCGGCCGCGCACAGGCTCACGAGAACGGCAGCGCCGAGCATCAGGTTGGTTTGGGTCATAGCGTGCTCCTTTCGCTGCCCGCGAGTTCTACTGAGTACCCGGCTCCTTCTTCTCGGTGTTGAGTTCGCCGCCAAGCCGGGTGTCAGAGTTTTGAACTTTTGTCATGACCGTGTCTCCCAGCTTGTTCCAAAGGAAGATGCCGCCGACGGCAATGAGCACGAGCAAGATGACGTACTCGACCGTCGACAAGCCGCGATCGTCACGGACAATGGAGGACTTAGATTCGTTGGTGGTGGGGGCAGTGAGAGTGGCCATGATTCGTCGTGCTTCTTTCTTTGTTGGGGAGTGAGCTCGGAGTTTTTGAGCTTTCAAACTCCTGGTCGGTCAGTCACCGGAAGTTGATGCGCGAAAAATGCGCGACCTAGGGAACGCCTAGGAGCAGCCAGGTGCCTTGCGCCAGGAACATGCGGACAAGCGATGGTCCAAGCCCTGCGACGGCTAGCGCCGTGACGAGCGAGACGAGCACCAGCAGCACCGTGTACTCGACCGTTACGCTGCCGCGCTCATCGGCCAGGGTTTGAGCGGCACAGGCCGGTAGGACGGGAAGGCTCATGCCGCCCTGTCGGTCAGAGTCCGCATTCCCGTGCGAAAAATCGCCCGAACGCAGTGAAAGGGGACGAATTGACCGCCCCCTTCACTTTTCGCGCATCGACTTCGGCACGTTGACCGATAAGGCGTATGAGCTCGCGAACAACGGCACTGATTCACTGGCCGTGCGGCCCAAAGGTAGGCAGGGCAGCGGTCATCCTGAGAGCGACCGTGTTGGGTCTCTTGGCCTTGCTGCTGTCGGGATGCCCCGACGTGTCGGGTTGCCCGGGTGGGGCAGCGGGCGCGGGCAGGACGGCGTCGAGCACGGCGATAACGGCAGAGGGAGCTCGGAGCAGCGCCACCCCCGCGCCAGCAGGGTGGCGTCGACCTTTGCTCTACCGCGTCGTGAGGGATGCCCAAGTATTTTACGTCCTCGGCACGATTCACCTCCCGGATTCGCGGCTCGATGCCTTCCCACCAGGGCTCGAAGCAGCCCTTCAAGAAAGCGATACGGTCTTCACCGAAATCCCGATGACGCCGGAGGCCCAAGCGGCAGTGGCGCCCCTTCTCGTCTTGCCGCCTGGTCGAACCCTCTCACAGGCCCTGCCCGCACCTCTGCATTCCGGCGTGATGGAAGCTTTCGGTGCACGCGGGGTTCCCGCCTCCTCACTCGAAAACCTGAAGCCCTGGGTCGTAGCGATCCAACTCGCGCTGCTCGATCGGTTGGCAACGCTTGCACAGAGAAGGCCGCTCGACTCGGTCATTTACGAGAAAGCGGCGCTGGCTGGCAAGGTCGTCAAGGGGCTCGAATCGCCTCGCGAGCAACTGGCGCTCTTCGATACCCTCAGCCACGCAGAGCAGATAGAGCTCCTTCGGCAGACCCTGGAGTTTCGAAATCGGATGAAGGTCGCCCGGCGAGATATGCTCGGTGAGCTCCTCGAAGCCTACGTAGCCGGCGACGACGCGCTCGTCGCCGGCCTGATGCGCGAAGGCTACGACCCCAAGGATCGCCTTTCGGCTAAGTTGTTGAAGCGCGTCTTCACCGACCGCAACGCGGCGATGGTGAGCCGGATGCTCAGCCAAAGGCGTTCGACGCCCAAGCAACGGCACTTTTTCGCTGTGGGCGCCGGCCACGTCGTCGGCGACGATGGCATCGTGGCGCGGCTCGAGCGCCGCGGCTTCAAGGTCGAGCGCGTC
Source organism: Polyangiaceae bacterium (assembly GCA_035281385.1). Lineage (GTDB taxonomy): Bacteria > Myxococcota_A > Polyangia > Polyangiales > Polyangiaceae > PMG-095. The sequence continues at coordinate 52,236 of DATEDZ010000015.1, read as the reverse complement.
GAGTAGTCCGCCGCCACAAGTCCGGCGCCCAGCGAAATTTCGTGCCGGTGCTCACAACGGGGCGACAGCCGCAGACTCTAGCGAAAGTCGACATATCGACGTATCGATGGCGGTGGCGGTGGCCCGATAGCATGACCGTGCGGCTCTCGAGCTCGGCAGGTAAATCGACGGAGCCTTCGTTTTTTCACGCATCAAGTTTTGTCGGCTGACCGACGAGGTGGTGATGAAAAAGGCGCACTGCGTTCGGTTCCTGGGCCCTGTGCTTGGCACGCTGCTGTCACTGAGCGGTTGCGGCGACGACGGCAAGCCGAAAGGCCAAGCCGAGCCCGGCCCTCTGGCAGGCGAGACCGAGTGCAGCGACGGCGTTGACAACGACGGCGATGGCGTCACTGATTGCGACGACCTGGACTGCCGCGTCGCCGGCAAGAGCTGCGAGCTCGCTCCTCCGCTCGATCGCACAGTCCCGACTACCGTCTGGGAGGCCGCGCAGTTCCTGTTCACCGGGAAGGATCCGGTGCAGAAGGAGACGAGCGCCAAGGCCTTCAGCCGCAAGCGCATCGCCATCTTGCGCGGCAAGGTCGTGGGTCGCGACGGCGAGCCGCTCGCAGGCGTGCGCGTCAGCATCGCTTCGCACGATGAGTGGGGCTACACGGTCTCGCGGCCCGACGGCGTGTTCGACCTGGCCGTCAACGGCGGCTCGCAGCTCTTGGTTCAGTTTTCACGCGACGATCTGCTGTCCGCCGAGCGCGGCGTGCACGCCGCCTGGCGCAGCTACGAAGCCGTGCCCGAAGTCGGCATGATTGCCGCGGGTGAAGCCGTCACCAAGATCGCCGGCAACGCGGACCGCGAGCAGGTGGCCGAGGGCGACGTGATTGAAGACCCCTTGGGCCGCCGCCAACCGGTCGTGGTCTTCGTCAAAGACACGAAGGCCACGGCCAAGCTCGCTGATGGCAGCGAAGAAGAGCTGAAAGAGCTGCATGTGCGGCTCGCCGAGTACCCGCTGGAGCTGCCGTCGGCCGAGACCATCGACGAGCCTTCGCGCTTCGCGCCGGGCACGTCGCCGCATCCTGGCAGCCTCAGCTGGGGCATCGAGGCCACCATCGACGAAGCGCAAGCGCTGGGCGCCACGACGGTCGAATTCTCGACGCCAGCATCAGTGTTGGTCGAGAATTTCTTGGGTCTCCCGGTCGGTAGCCCCATCCCGATGGGCTACTACGAGCGCGGCAAGGGCCATTGGCAAAAGGAGCAGGCCGGTCGTGTCATCCAAGTGGTCGGCGTGACGGACGACGAAGCGGATGTCGACGTCGATGGTGACGGCGAGGCAGACGACGAAGAGACGCTTCGCAAACTGCACATTCTGCACGGCACGCGGCGCGAACTCGCTCGACGCTACGAGCCCGGCGCCAAGGTCTGGCACATCCCGGTCGAGCACTTTTCGCCGCAGTTTGCGGACATCCCGACGGGTACCAAGCCGACGGCCGAAGCTCCCACCGTGAATGCGGCGACGGTGCGACCCATCGACGAGCCCACGCGGCATGGTTCGCTCTTGGTCGAGCGGCAAGCGCTCGGGCAAGCCTTCGGCCTCGGTCTCGCCGGCACGCCGTTCTCGCTGCGCTACCAGTCAGACCGCACGAGCGAGTATCGGAATGGCTTCCGAGTCGACTTCCCGGTTATCGGTAAGAAAATTCCCGAAGGGCTCAAGAGCGTCAACGTTACGGTGCGCATCGCGGGCCAAACACTGCGCGAAACCTTCAAGCCCGAGCCCGACAAGCGCGCCGTCGTCGACTGGAACGGCAAAGATGCCTTCGGGCGCTTCGTTCAAGGTCAGCAGCGCGCCCGCGTGACGCTCAGCTACATCTACGATGGCGAGCTGCGGCCCTCCGAGACCTTCGGCGCAACGTCCAAGGTGCGGATCACCTCCACTGAATCGGAGGATGGCACCGTCGCAGTCGACGCCGCGCTCACCAAACGTTTCTCGATCACCGTCGGCACGTGGGACGCGAGCGGCTATCAGCTGGGCGGCCTTGGCCTCGACGTGCTGCACGCTTTCGATCCGGGCACCGGCAAGATCTACTTTGGCTCGGGTGACGATCGTTCTGCGGAGAACGTCGCGCTCGTCACGACCCGTCCCGCGGGCGATGCCGTGCTCGGCACACCCGATGGCGTGTTTGCGGCTCCAGATGGAAGCGTCATTGTCACCGAGGACGACGAGGAGCGGGGCGAGCTCGGCGCGCTTCTGCGCATCGCCCCGGATGGCACGGTCTCACCCATCACCGGCGAAGGAGCACCCGGCGAAGCTGCAGAGCTCCTCGTCGGCTCGCCGCAGGGAGTTGCCATGAAGAGCGACGGCTCGATCGTGTTCGCCGACTTTTACCTCGACGCCGTCCGCGAGATTGCGCCGGATGGCTCGGTGCGGACGCTGGTCGGCTCCGCTAGCGATCCACAGGGCGACCCGGAAATCGCGGCCACGCTCACGAGCCTCGACGGCATCGCGCTCGGGTTGCGCGAGGAGCTCTACATCATCAACGGCAGCGACGTGCTGAAGCTCGAAGGCGGACAGCTCTCGCGCTTCGCCGGCACGGGCGATGGCCCCGCCAAGGACGACGTGCTCGACACCGAGAACGCCCCGGCTGACACGGTCGCGCTCGACGTACCGAGCGGCGTAGCGGTCGGTCCCGACGGCAGCGTGTTCATCAGCGAGCGCGACGGCGCTCGCGTGCGCGTCGTGACGCCCGACGGTTTCATTCGCACCTTCGCCGGCACCGGCGTCCCTGGCTTCTCCGGTGACGGCCAGCGCGCAACTGCTGCGCAGCTGTCTGATCCGCGCGGCCTCGCGCTCGCCACTGACGGCTCCCTCTACATCGCCGACCAGAGAAACAACCGCATCCGCCGCGTCACGCCCGACGGCTTCATCCAAACCGTGGTCGGCGGCGGTGACTTGCAGCCGCGTGACAGCCAATTGCCCACGCAAATCAAGCTCGACAAGCCCGACGGCATCACCTTCAGCCAAGATGGCGCGCTCTACGTCGCGACCGGCTCGACTGTCTACAAGATCGCTCCCGGCTTGACCGAGCTCGTCGATTCAGACAAGCCCATCGACGGTCTGATCCCGTCTGAAGACGGCCACACGCTTTACCGCTTCGACGCGCGCGGCAAGCACAAGGAAACCATCAACGCCGTCACCGGGGTGACCGAGCTGACCTTTGGCTATGACGAGGCAGGACTGCTCACGACGATCCAGGACAAGAACGGCCTCACCACCACCATCAAGCGCGACGAAGATGGCTCACCGGGCACCATCGTCGGCCCCTTCGGCCAGCGCACCAACCTCGACATCTTCGAAGAGCAGCTCAAGAGCATCACGGACCCGCTCGATCGCACCGTCAAGCTCGACTACTTCCCCGACGGCAAGAAAGCAGGCCTCCTGAGAGCCGTCGTCTCTCCCGAAGGCGCCGAGCGGACCTTCGACTACGACAAGCAGGGCCTCGGCCTGCTCGAAAAGATCACCGACCCAAGCGGCTTCTTCGAGCTCTTTGAAGGCAAACGCGACGACAAGACCATCTCCATTTCGACCTTCACGCCGGACGGCAAGCAGATCCAGTACGAGACGTCGTTCCAAGGCGACGAGATTCGCCGAAGCGTGACGGGCATGGACGGCACGAAGTCGAGCAGCACCGAAGATCGGACCGACTTTCCCCAGCTGTTCGCGGACGGCACTCGTGTCCGCACCATCTTCACCCCCGACGCCGCTTTCGGCTCCCAGGTCCTGGTCCCGAACAGCCGCACCGTCACAACTCCTGGCGGACGAGAGCTTCAGACCTTCTTCCTCGAAGAGAAATCCGGCGGAGATTCCGGCAATTTTCTGAGTCTGACTCGCTTCAAGAACACGGTCGAAGTCAACGGTCGCTTCACCACCACCTCCTACGATCGCAAGGACCGCACGATTCGTCGCGAGTCACCCCTGGGCCGCAAGAGCACCACGGTGCTCGACGAGCTCGGGCGCACTACCGATACCGAAGCTCCGGGAGTCGGCGCTACGCACCTCGAATATGACACGCGGGGGCGTGTCGTGAGCATGACGCGCACCGCTGGCAAGGAGACCCGCACGCAGTCGTACACCTACGATGACAGCGACGGCTTCTTGCGCACCGCAACTGATGCGCTCAATCAAACCAGCAATTACGAGCCCGACATCGTGGGTCGCCTGCTCGGAGTTGTCGATCCAAGTGGCGCGCGCTTCGATCAGACGTTCGATCGAGACGACCGGTTGCGGCTCGTCACGCTACCGGGCGGCAAGGACCATGCGTTCGTCTACCGGGACAAGTCCAGCCTGCTCGAGCTCACGACTCCGCCGAGCATCGACGCCGCTGAAATGCCCAAATTCGCAGCCGGCAAGGTGCGTTACACGTACAACGAGAGCGATCAGCCGACGCTCATCGAGCGCTCGGACGGCACCAACCTGGAGTTTGCCTATGATTTTGCCAAACGCCTGAGCACACTGAAGACGTCCGGCATCACCTTGACCCGTGGGTACGACGAGGCAGGGAGGCTGACCTCGCTCAGCCGCTCCGATGGCCCCACCGTATCGCTCGGCTTCGACGGCCCGCTCCTCACCAGCACCGAATGGACCGGCCCGGTCGAAGGCAAAGTGACCTTCGACTACGATCAGGACTTTCGCCCCTCGCAGATCACCGTCAACGACTCGAGCACCGTGTCCTACGAGTATGACGATGACGGAGCGCTGATCAGCGCGACTGGCAACGCGCAGAAGCTCGGTGTCGAGCACGATCCCGAAACCGGCATCGTGACGGGCACGACGCTCGGCAACGTCACCAATACCTTCAGCACCAACGCCTTCGGTGAGCCTATCGGACAGCAGGCAACATTCCAAGGCAAGGTCAACTTCAGCCAGGATCTTGACCGCGACGAGCTCGGGCGAATCACCCGCATCTCCGAGCAGGTCGGCGTCGACGCCACCGAGCTCGAATACACGTATGACGCCGCAGGTCGCCTCGAGACCGTCACTCGCAACGGCGTCGTCACGACCTACGCCTATGACGACAACGGCAACCGGACGTCAGTCAGCGTCGATGGCGTCGAGCTTGCCGCAGCTGACTACGACGCCCAAGATCGCATCATCAGTCACGGCGAGATGGCGTTCGAGCAAACCAAGAACGGCGATCTGTTCCGCCGTACAGCGGGAAGTAGTGCGCTCGAGCTCACGTATGATGGCCTCGGAAACCTGCTCACTGCCGCCGCCGCGAGCCCCCAGGCAACCAAGACGATCGACTACACCGTCGACGGCTTCGGTCGTCGCGTCGGTAAGCAGGTGGACGGCAAGTTTGCGCGCGCGTGGCTCTATCGAGATGACCTCCACCCAGTGGCAGAAATCACCGCAGCCGGCGTCTTCTCGCACTTCGTGTATGCCGGAGGTGGTGCGCCCAGCTTCATGTTGCGCGCAGGCGTGCCATTCCGCTTCGTCAAGGACCACCTGGGCTCCGTGAGGGTCGTCGTCAACGCAACCACGGGCGCCGTGGCGCAGCGGCTCGACTATGACGAGTACGGGAAGGTGTTGCTCGACTCAGCGCCGGGCTTTCAACCCTTCGGCTTCGCGGGCGGCTTGTACGACCCAGACACCGGGCTCGTCCGGTTCGGCGCGCGCGACTACGACGCGAGCATCGGCCGATGGGTTGCCAAGGACCCGATCGGGTTCGGCGGAGGCTCGAATTTCTACGCCTATGCGGCTGGAGATCCCGTCAACCACGTTGACCCTGATGGCATGCACCCCGTCGTGATTGCAGTGGCCACGTTCCTGGGAATCTTGCTCGCGACGAGCGACGAGGAAGCATACACTCAGGCCGGCGGAGCGCTGGCAGGCCCCGTCGGCGGGATGGCGTTCAAGTTTGTTCGTCCGTTCGTTAGGGCGCGGTTCACGCCGCGGATGCCGCCAATTAAGCTCGGAAATCTGCGTCCTGGCGAATTGGGCGTCACGAACAAGTTCGGCGACATCACCATCGCCCGGGGCTTGTCGCAAAGCCAACGCGCTGAAACGTTGCGCCATGAATTGGTGCATGCCCTACTGTCTCCCCGTCGGGGAACCTTCATGGCCAACGCGCGAGCTGATTTTGGCATGAGTGCCTACAATAAATCGAATCTGGTTCGCTTCACCGAGGAGTTTGCCGCGGAGTTCGCTGGTACGGGAAGCGTCCAAAGAGCCGTTCGTCAAGCCATGGCTCACAAGGTTAGCGGAACGGGCCTCGCGATTGAGGCAGGTCTCTATTCTGGAGGCGTTGGCGGTACCATCTACTGGGTGGGTAGCGAATGATGCGCGCTTTGGGCCGGCTTCTGGGCATGCGTTACCTGGATCGAACCGCCGTCATGGAGATCGCACGCCGTCACTGTGCCACCATGGGCTGGCCGTGGGACGAACCAATCTTGGTCACCGAGGGGCTGCGTTCGACGAGCATTCATACGAATGCTGAGCACAAGGGCATCAACGTCTATCTGCGGATCAACGCGCGAACCGGTCGAGTCGACTATGCGTGGTTTGCCAGGCGATGACATGGGCAGGTGGGCGTGGGGTTGCTGCACTTCACGACCCGTGCCGGCGTCGCCTTGGCGCCCAACGGAGAAGACGGTCAGGAGTGAATGCCCAGTTCGTTTGAGCGTGTCGCTGCCTTCATGGGCCTCGCCGGGTTGGCCTGCCTCGCGCTTGGAGCATGGACCAGGACCAACCTGCTGCTTTGGCTCGGCTGGGCCCTCGCGACGCCCCTCATCCTGGGCGGAATCGTTGCTGCAGTCATCGGTTTACCACTGGCGTTCCTCGAACGCCTCAGAGCACGGCGACGACGGGAGACGCAAGACGATGAAGATCACGGTCCTGGAAGGTGACCTCGTGGCGCAGCAGGTCGACTGCATCGTGAATGCATGGAACAGGAACCTGATTCCGTGGTGGCTCCTCCTACCCCAGGGCGTCTCCGCGGCAATCAAGCGCACAGCCGGTTTAGAACCGTTCCGAGAACTGCGGCGGCACGGCTTTCTACCTCTCGGCGGCGCTGTTCTGACAGGCCCCGGTCGCCTTCCCATCAAGGGCATCATACATGTCGCGGGCATCGGCCTCGCCTGGCGTTCTTCCGAACGCGCCATCCGCAGCGGCGTTCAAAACGCGATGGATCTGGCTCGAGCTCACCAGTTCCAAAGCATTGCCTTCCCCCTCATCGGCGCCGGCACTGGCGGCGTCGAACCGAAGGTGGCCGAGGATGTCTTGCTCGCAACACTGACTGACCTGGTGTTCGACGGTGAGGTACGCGTCGTGCGCTATCCGGGAAGGACGCGCGCGTGAGAGAAAAGCGCAACCGCACGGCTCGTATCTTGGCGTTGACCCTGTTGGTCATTGGTTGCGCAAGCTGCGCGGCGCCGGCAGTTGCCCCATCCAAGGCGAGTCCGAGCTCAAACGGTACCCCAGGCCTCGGGCTAGACGAGGCGGTGACTACCAGTGAGCGCCTGCCATTTCGCGTGGTAGACGCCGCGTACAGCGCGAGCCTGGACCGCCTCGTCTTCCTGGCGGATGCACCGGTCGCGCTTTACAGATACGATCCGCATCGGCGCACTAGCACGCGCGTCGACTTGGCAGGCATGCCGCGAAAGGTGAGCGTTTCACCTGACGGTTTCCGCGCGGCGGTGCTGCTCGAGGCGGACGCCAAGCGCACGACGGTGGCTCTCGTCGATCTGCGCCAAATGAAGGCGACAGACACGTTCGGACCGGAAAGACCGCCCTGGTCGGGGATAGCGCTGGCGAATGACCGCTTGTTCGGCTTCGAGGAGTACGGGACGAGGGTGCATGCGGTGGACGTTGGCACCAAGCAGGACGTCGAGACCTTTATTCGGCCCGAGATACGGCAAGGGGTGGTTGCCCCTGACGGCAAGCGGGTACACGTGCTCTTCGGCGACAACGGCTTAGGGCTCGGCCGTTTGGACGTCCTCCCGACGGGCGAGGTGCAACTGACTGCCATGCGAGGGCCGCCTCCAATGTGCGGAGGGCTTTGGCTCAGTGCGACGGAGGATCGTGCCTTCAACGGCTGCGGAGCAGTCATGCGCCCGAACAGCAGCGAACCGAAGAGCTGGGTGTTCGACAAGCTGGTACCTGGGCTGAGCCGCGTGCAGGGACTTGCTCACCTGCCAAAATTGGATGAGCTGGCGCTGATTGTCGCGCCCAGGCGCGGCGAGCGCATCAACTACCCCGTTAGCGAAGACGCAGAGCTGCGCATTCTCGCCAGCGCCGACTATCGGACACTGGCGCGCGGCTTGTTGCCAGGGTTTCGCATCGGCGACCGCGTCGTGAACGCGCATGGGCGAGCCGTATTTGCGGCCAGGTCGGGTGACGCCTTCCATGCACTCATCGAGGCGGATGGTGCCGCAGGGCTCGAGCACGCGTTCGCCGTCGTGACGATCGACCGCAGCTCCGATCGTTTTGCCTTGGCTAGCGACTCTCGCCCGCCCCAAGGCTGGGCGGAAGCCTATGCACCGCAGGCGGCCACACGACCGCGTGCGAGTAGTTGGAACGGCGTGTCGGCGTTGACGCGCGGCGAGTTTGCTGACATCGAGCGCTACCGACGTCTCGGCCTGCGACCCAAGCGCGAGCTCGAGGAGGACGACGAGGCGGAAGCTGATGCACGAGAAGATGCAGAGCCGCTGCCGCCCCTGATAAAAGCGCCCACGTTCGCGCTGCGTGGCCAAAGCTGGAGAAGCGAAAGTTCTCGTCCGGGCGAAGTAACCACAGGGTCACGTTACGACCTCGTGCGATTTGCTGTCGAGCAGTCGCAGTTCACCTGCGCAGTTTCCGTCGGAAAGCCAGATCTGCTGCTGCGCATGCTCGGGCAGGTGCTGAGGCAGAGCACGATAGATTCCGTCTACCTTCGTTCTATGAAGATCTGGACGATGCGCTCCCACGGGCGCCCAGTCTTTGCGTGGACGCTCGGCCTTACCCAGAAGCCGCTGAAGGGAGAGACGGGGACGATTGTTACCGGTGTTGTCGATGCCGACCGAGCAGCACTGTGCGCGTACCAGGGGCAACAGCAAGCGGAAGTGAACCAGTTCGTCGAAGTGACGAGTCGCCTGCTCGATGACCTCGTGTGGGAGGGAATCGCCTCGCACGACTACGAAGAGCTTTCAGTTGCCTGGGCCACGGCTCCCGACGTGGTCCTCTCGCAGGTCGAGGTGGTGAATGCCGGCGGTGCCAAGTGGACCTACACGACGTCAGGGCCGGTCAGCTATGTGGCAGGCATGAGCCGCGCTCAAATTCGGTTCGGCGAGACGGAGCGGCTGGGGGAACGCTACTTCTACCTCGTACCGGGCGAAAAGCTCACAGCGCTACGCGATCACGAATTGGTTTTTGAGGGTGATACCAGCGACGTGCTGGTGGCAGCCAGCTATCGCGGAAGAGCGCCGGGTAGATCCGAGGAGATGTCGCTGTTGCGAGAGGGCAAGGCGAGCTACCGCGTCAAGCGGCCCGGCACGGCGGGAAGCCAGCGCTTCATCACCGATCAAGACTTGGTCGGGCCTGTACTCGCGGCCACCAAGTTGCGCGCAGCTGCAGGTGCCGGAGCATTTCAGTTCGTCCTACCGGAGTTCGTGCCTGAAGCTTCCACTTCGCGCATGGTGCCGGTCACCTATTCGCGTCTCGATGGCGAGGCAGCGGATCAAGTCACGATTCGGACTCCGACCGTTACCAACCGTGCCACGTTCGGCGCCAACGGCCGTATCACGAGAGTGCAGGCCAAGACCCATACCAAGTCAGCGTTTCGTCTCCAGCGTGCTGAAACGCAGGGCAATGCTCAGCCGAAAAGGCTGCTGACTGAAACGCCCAAACCCCGCCCGCGGCCAGCTGCGACTCGCCGCAACAGCCTCTAGGAATAGCATGAAAGCTGGAACGCCTTTGGTGGTGCTATTGCTCATCCCGCTGACGGGATGCGGCGGTTCAACCAAGCCGACTGCTGCGGCGCATGAGGCTACTTCACCCCTCGCAAGCGGTGCTGGCCCAGCGGCATCCTCGCAGGAGCCGGCCAACGCCGTCGCACTGAACCAGGAGCCAGGTTGTGATCCCACCTCCACCTGGGACGCCACAATGGATCGATGCACTAGGCAAGCGCCGGTTCGGCTCGCCCCCGTTGTATGGCCGTACTCGGAGGTCAAAGACGCCACCCCGTGCCTGGGCGGCGGCAACGTGATGGTGGTCGCTGGCGAAGCTGCGAGCTTCTTTCCGAATCGCTACGTTGTCATCAAGGATGTGCATGCAGACTTCGGGCTCGACGCCTGGAGCGAGAAGAAGGCGGTGATGCTCCACGCAGCAAAGCTGACGAGCGAAGCCGGCGGCAACTGGGACATGTACATCACGTCGCGCAAGCTGGGCTATCCCGTCCGGGCGGGCAACTATGCCGAAGCCGAGCGGGCCGGCTTCGAAAGTAAGGGCCGGCTCGGCTTCTCCCTCACCGGTGCCGGCACGGCTTGCAACAGCAGCTCTAGCAATGTGAACATCTCCGAGATTAGGTGGGTTGGCGAGCACGTCAGCTCGCTCACCGCCACATTCGCGCATCAGTGCGACGGAGACGAGGCCCGCGTCACCGGCTGTGTCCACGTCGACAACCCGTTGCTCCTGCAAGCTGAAAGGGATCTGCGGGGCGCGCCAGCCGCAGCGCCCAACGAGAATACGGCCTACCAGGCGCACGACCCTGGCCCTTGCCTCGGGGGCGGCAGCCGCTTCTTCGTCGAGGCAGATCGCGCGCACGGCGCGATGAGGCATTGGCCGTCGAAGCGCTCACTGACCTTCACACAACCGAAGACCCGCATCGGGGCGAGCACCAGCCAGACTGCTCTCCGCCTCGATATCGAGAAGCGGGGCGAGGTCCCGTGGCATCTTACCTTCTCGGCTAAGAAGCCGCTCAGCGTGGGCCCATTCTACGCAGCAGTTGCTGGTCATGTTCAGGCTAGCGGCGACGCTTGGCTAGCGGTCGGCCACGAATCGTGCGGTGTCGACGTGGCGCGGTTTCGTCTGCACGACCTCGACCTCGCCAAGGGTTCCGAACGCGGCACCGTGACCTTCGAGATCCAGTGTCGACGGCGCAACGCCGTGCTCCGTGGCTGTGTTCATTTCGAACCGGAAGGCCAGCAGTGACCTCAGGATCGGCGCGCACCAGGCGCATTCACATGGCTCGCCTCTGCGTGCTCGCGGTTGCGCTATTCATGTCGATGAGCAACCTGATGGTCGTACTGTTACTCGTCGAGGGGCCGTTCATGCAGCGAGTAGCGGGCGAGTCGTTCGCAGCCTGCCCGCGGTGTTGATGTTCGGATGCCTCTTCTGGTCGCGTGCGCGGCCTGCCATCGCCCTCTCGATCGCAGCCGCGATCCTCGCCGTTGTAGCCGGGATCAACATCTGGGCCTTCGGCGCCAGCACGGGCGCAGTGGCAGGCATTTCGGTTGTTGGCGGAGTCCTCGTCGTCCTTCTCAGAGGAGCTCATGCCGGGTTCACGAACGTGAGCTAGCGGCCCGGTGTCGATTTCACGCACGGCGGGCCCGGCCGTGACCGATGAGGCAAGTGAAGGGCGCCCCAGACCGGTGGTGCCGAAATAACAGCCTCGGCGCGGCCCTTCATGGCCCGCGCCGCGCGCCCTTCGCCATCCCTGCGTTCAAGGAGTGTTCTCATGCGTTCGTTTGCTTCATTTTTTTGCATTGCCAGTGCTCTTGGTTGTGTCGTCGGTTGTTCCGGTGGCTCTCGGCCGGCGGGCGGACTCGCTGAGGCTGAGGCTGGGGCGGCAGGACGGGCCTCAGAAGCGGAAGGCGGCGCTACGGGCGAGACGGTCGAAGCAACTGCCGGGGCCGGAGGCGCGCAAGACCCGGTCGACTGCACGAAGTGGGGGCCGGTCGACGAGGACGAGACCTGGGCGCCGGTCGCCGCTTGCCCCGACGGTTTCGACGTTCCCTCTTCCGTAGAAATAGGCGGCGCCGGCACCGTTCTAACCATCGAGCCGGGCACGAAGCTCAAGTTCGGTGACGAGGCCATGCTCAAAGTGCTGACGGGTGCGGCACTGGCAGCCGTCGGCACCGAAGATGAACCCATCCTGTTCACGGGGTGGCAGCCTTCACCGGGGTCGTGGGGCGGCATCCTGTTTCACAGCAACGCGCTGAGCAACGAAATCAGCCACGCGATCGTGGAGTACGCCGGGTCGACGGAGGGCGCGAGTGGCAACGTCACGATGTCCAGCAAGGGCGGTGGTCGCATCAAGTTGACGTCAACAGTTCTGCGCCGCGGAGCGAAGTTCGGCTTGACTGTGCTCGAGACGGGCGGACTCGTCGAATTCGCCGACAACACGATCACCGAAAACGAGGGCGGGGCCATTCGCGTCGAGGTAGCAGCGGTTCACGAGTTGAACGGCGAGGGCAACACCATCGTTGACAACGGCAAGGACAACCAGGTGTCGCTCGAGGGGCTTGCGAGCCGTGTGGAAGGCGACGTGACCTGGCCAGCCCTGAGCCCAGCCATTTACCGCGTCAGTCCGCCCGGTGGCGGCGCCACGGACATCACCGTCAAGGGGCATCTCACGATCAGCGCGGGCGCCATCTTCGAGTTCGTGGGCGGCAGCGGCATCGGGATCGACGATGGTTCATCTGGCCTCGCCGCTCTCGGTACCGAGGACCAGCCCATCATTTTTCGTGGTGTCGATGGCTCAGGCTGGAGCGGCATCGGTTATTGCGAAAGTAACTGGGCCAGCAACGCGCTCGAGCACGTCGAGATCTACAACGCCCTGGGACCCGTGCCGGGCTACCTGATCTGCGGCCCAAGCTCGTCCGGGGTGGGTGTCGGCAACCTCTCCGATGACATGCCGTCGCGCCTGCGCGTGAAGAACGTCACGTTCGGCGGCCCGAACAACGCGAAGTTCGATATCGGAGTGACCAAGCCCTCGGTCCTCGAGCAGGAAGGCACGAACACGGGCACGGGCGTCGCCGGAAAGCTGCAGGTCGGCGTCGCAGGATGATCGGGTCACAGGCTCGCAACACTTGAACAACAAGGAACAAGATGCAGAACCGATTGATGGTCGGCGTGCTGTTGGGTGGCATCCTCGCCACTGGGTGCACGTCGTACCAGTATGCAAAGAACGTGAAGATGGTCTCGCTCGACGGCAACGTGACCGAGGGCCGCAGCGTCGGCCCCGTACGAGGCGAAAGCTGCCAGGCCATGGTCATGGGCTACCCGATCAGCGAGCAGGCATCGCTCGACAAGGCGGTCGCCAACGCCCGCGAGAAGAGCCAGCTCCGATACATCAACAACGTATCGACGGAAGACGGCGGGTTCGATGCGTATTTCTACGCCCGGCGCTGTCTCATCGTGAAAGGAACCGGGTATCAATGAAACTCGCATTCGCCGTCGTCGGCCTTCTGCTTGCCGTGAGTGGCTGCTCTGCGCGCTATGCCGTGCTCACCGTGCCAGCCATCTCGATGACCAACCCGTCGTTTCAAAGCGGCGCCACCGGGACGCCCAGCGGCCACGTCGAAAGCACCTACTGTCGTGGCGACGACCCGATCACGTCAAAAGACAAGAACGTCGGGCTGGTCGACGAAGCGGTCATGAAAGCTCAGAAGGAGTCGGGGGCTGCCTACCTGACTGACGTCACTGTCTACCGCGACGGCAGCTGCGTGGTGGTCGAGGGCACCGCGATGAAAATGCCCGTGCCCGGCTGAACGCTTCATCGCATCTTCGCAACAGAACGTCCTTTTCCCAGGCATAAGGCCGTGGATTTCGAGTCGCGAACGCTCGGAATTCACGGCCGGTCGCGTTCTTGGGGAGCCGGCCCGATCCCCCAAGTCGAGCTCTCGGGCGCCGGGGTTCGCGTGCACCTGCCTGTGCGGCACACATCAAGAGCGTCAAGGGTCGAATCGGATTGTCCGCCCTGGCGCGGCTCCGGAGCAGTAGGGCGACAACCCCGCCTCTCGCCAGACCACTTCACTTTGGTCGTTCACAAGGTTTGGATCGGCGCCGACCGCGAGCAACGCGCGAGCGTAGCCAACGTCCCCGCGCACAGCCGCCTGCACGAGCGGAGTCTGTCCTGCAGGATTCACGTGCTCTGGCCCTCTGCAACGAGCATTTCGAAGACCTTCTGCCGCTTCTGCTTCTTTGGGCGGCCGCCAGCGCATTCCCTGGTCGTCCGTTGGGCGCGGGGCCGCACCGTGCTCTAGCAGCCAGCTGCACACCGCGGACGTCGCGGCGCCGGGCAGCCGCAAGAAGAGTCGCACCTTTCGGCGGAGTGATGACATGCTGAACAATAGTCGTAGGTCTTGGTCGTGCTTGCGTTCGAGGAGGCGGCGGTCAAGAGATTCGCGAAGCCATCATACGTGACCTCGGGGCACCTTCCTGGGCTTCGGCGAAGCAGAGCCCCGTGCTTGGTTTGCTCGAACGTCGCTGCGCCAGGCCAACGATCCGAGCGTCGTGCTCCTCGTCAGCGAGCGGCGCATCGTTCTGCAGCTGCCGAAGGTTCACAAGGCTTGCCAGAAGAGTATCCCAAGGCCCACCACGGCGAAAATCGCCGACGCCGAGCGACAACGACGCTCCCACGCCGATTCCTGCCGGAGAATCAGAAGCACAATGTCGCGAGTTGCGATTGCAAGCAAAGGGATACTAAGCACCAGCGGTGGCAGCAGGCCCCACTCACCTTGTGAGCGCTCTGGATGGCTGAAGCCCGCGGCAATCAGGGCTGCCACCAGGAGCAGGAACAAGCACTTGATCGGCCACCAGGGCGAATGCTCGGATATCTCCGGCTGTTCGTTCATAGGAGGCGGTAGCCCTTCGGAAGTGCGGTAACCGGCCTATTCAATTCCGGCGTGGCCCTGACCACGACGTTCAGTGAGCTGCAGGCAGCTGTGGCACGCAAACCTCGAGCTCGCGCGGTAGCGGCGGCATTCAATTGGGGCGGACATCGTCGCTTTGACCGTCATGACAACGAACGGCTCGCTTCGTTCTTTCACCGGCACTGCGCGCTACCGAGCACCCAGCCGCCGTTCAGTCACAGTTGTCGACACCCGAGTCAACAACGGTACCGTCTTCACGAAGATGAAACCGGAGGAAGCCGAAAGAATGAGAGCCATGATCAGCGTTCACCAGGTACTCGCGCCCCCTGTCCAGAGGCGTGCACGCGCCTCGACGAACGTACCCCGGCAGCTCCGAACCATAGGTCCACTGTTGGACAAGCCGGTTCTGAGAGGGCGGAAACGGCAATATGAGCTCACTTGGTCCGCTTGTCGGGCAACTCGTAGATGCCGATCTCCTGCACGTAGGCTGGTCGATTGTCGTTGCAACTTCGAGCGGCTAACACGAGACCCTTCCTTGCCGCTTGTTACTTCGATCCGCAGCCGGTTGTCGCGATGACAGGCAGCGAGCCCGCTTGCCACGAGCGGGATCAGGAACGCGAGTGGCAACATGGTCATCCACACGAAAAGCGAAGGCCATGTTGATGACTCCGGGCTACGCCCACGGCCCCCCTTGACTGGTCGGGCAATCAGGACCGCCTCGCTGTAAGCAGCAGCTTCCGTTCCAGCATAGCCAAGAATGCGTGGTGCCCATGCGCTTTCGCTATATCCGAAGCGGTTCGGCCATAGGAATCGGTTCGATTGGGGCGCGCCCCTGCTTTCAGCAGTTGCCGAGCGATTCGCACGTCACCCGCCTGCGCGGCATACATCAAGGGCGTCCAGGGCCGAATCGGTTTGTCCGCCTTGGCGCCACTGCGGAGCAGTAGTGCGACAACCCCCGCCTGCCGCCAGACCACTGCGAAAGTGAGCGCAGTCTCGCTTTGGTCGTTGACGAGATTTGGATTGGCGCCGACCGCGAGCAGCGCGCGGGCGTAGCCAACATCCCCGCGCACAGCAGCCTGCATAAGCGGAGTCTGTCCGGCGGGATTCGTCTGGTCTGGGCTAGCACCTTTGCGAACGAGCACTGCCATGACCTTGCGCTTTCTGCTTCCTCCGACGGCGGCAAGCGCATTCCCCTTGTCGTCCGCTGCCCGCACGCTCGCGCCGTCGTCAAGCGCCAGCAGCACGCCGCGAAGGTCGCCGCGCCGGGCCGCCCTAAGAAGTTCCGCATCCATTCCGCGATCCGACGGCATGTTGGACATTCGATTCCTTGGTGGCATTTAGGCTCCAGACACCTACGGCATATACCCACAATGACCGTAGTATCGGCGGCATTCGATCGGCGCTGACATCTTTGCGACTTCTTGGCAGATGCCGATGCTGGGTCCCGTTCCGTACACCCGGTCCGGGCAGCTTGCCGTGAGGTCTGGCGGAGCGTAGCGGAGCGTGCAACGGCAAACATTGTCGCCGCGTGGGCGTGGAGCATCCTTGGGTTCGACGCGCTCTACCGGCTTGTCCTTCTTGCGCTCCTTGGCAAACCACTTGCCGAGTTCCGTACCCACGATCACCGCGCCCACGGTGGCAACCAAATAGGTTGCAGCCGTTGCGGTGGCGGCGGCGAGCGCCTCACAACCGCCAGCCACACATACCCCAACGACGATGGGCACGGCATTGCCTGTAGGGTCGGTCAGGTTGATTGGATCGCTCTTCGCGTAGGCATAGAGATTCATGGAACCGCCTTGAAACCCAATTGGGTCCTTGGCAAGCCAACGTCCCGTCTGCGCGTCGTAGTCCCTTGCCCCGAAGCGAACGAGCCCAGTATCAGCGTCGTACAGGCCTCCCGCAAAGCCGAAGGGTTGAAAGCCGGGCAGCGTGTCGCGAGTCACGTTCCCAAACTCATCATACTCGAGGAACTGCGCCACGGCGCCGGTCGTCGCGTTAACCACGAAACGCACGGAGCCAAGGTGATCCTTGATAAATCGAAACGGCACACCAGCGCGCAGCATGAAGTCCGGTGCGCCGGGCGCGGCAGTCGCATAGACGAAATGGGTAAACACGCCGGCATCGGTGATTTCAGCAACGGGACGGAGTTGGTCGCGGTAGAGCCAGGCTCGAACGAACCTCCCGCCCACCTGTTTGCCGACGCGACGACCGAAGCCATCGATCGTGTAGTCGATGGTTTTGGTCGTGCTCGCGTTCGAGGACACAGCGGTCAACAGATTCCCGAAGCCATCATACGTGAGCTCAAGGGCGCTACTTCCTTGGCTTCGCCGAAGCAGATCGCCGTGCTCGGTCTGCTCGAACATTGTTTCGCCGTGACTCACAATGCGATCTTGAGCGTCGTACTCGGCTACCGCGAGCGGGGCATCGTTCAGCAGCACGGCGAGGCGGTTGCCATTGTCGTCATACTGGTAGCTCGTAGTGTCGTCGGCTCGGGTCACGGTCTCGAGCCGGCCCGCGGGGTCGTAGGTGTAACGAATGGTGAAAGTCTCGTTTTCGACAGTCTCGTCGATCTGAACGATGCGCCCGAGTGCGTCGCGGTCAAGCGTTTGACTGAAGCTGACCTTGTTCTGGACGGTCGCGTCCAACGTAGTGAGCTCACCGAAACCGTTGAACGTTTGGCTGGTGCTGACGCCGCCGAGCGTCGTGCCCGTGACGAGTCCGCTCGCCAGATCGTGATCGATGCTGAGCGTGTGCTGATTGCCGGTCGCCGCAACGACAGAACCATCGTTGTCGTACTCGAACGAAACCGTACTGGCGTCGTTCACGGTGAGCTGAGAAAGACGGAAATCGTCGTCGTAGTCAGCGGTAAGCTTACCTTCAACAGGGCCGGTCCATTCGGTACTCGTGAGGAGTGGGCCGTCGAATCCGATTGCAACGGTAGGCCCATCGGATCGGCTCAGCGTTGCGATACGCCCTGCCTTGTCATAGCCATACGAAATTGTGACGCCAGACGACTTCAATGTCTTGATCCGTTGTGCGTCATCGTACGAAAATTCGAGATTGGACCCATCCGAGCG
The DNA here is from genome assembly GCA_035281385.1 of Polyangiaceae bacterium. GTDB lineage: Bacteria > Myxococcota_A > Polyangia > Polyangiales > Polyangiaceae > PMG-095. The sequence goes on along the minus strand of DATEDZ010000015.1, from coordinate 34,324 downwards.
TTCGACGAGAATCGGTTGGTTGTTAGAGTTGTACTGGTGACGCTCGCTGCCGATTCGCAGATCGGTCGGGCTTCGTCCGTCGACGAGCGGCGGAGTCACGAGCTCAAGCAAGCCCGATGTGCCCTTGTAGTCGAAAGAATGTTCCTTCTTGCCGGGCAGGGTTACGAGCGTTAACCGATCATCGTCGTCGAACGTTTGCGAGAAGGTTGCCCCGCTCGGGTCGGTCAAGCCGAGCAAGCGTCCTACAAGGTCTGGCTCATACCTGGTCGTCTGATCTAGTGCGTTGGTGACTTCGCGTAGAAGGCCGTCACTATCGTCGTAGCGGTGAGATTGCGTTCGCTTCTCCTTGCCGCTTGCGCGCGCGATGCTCGTCAAGCGTCCTGCCTCGTCGTAGACAAAGCTCGTTGAGCCGAAACCAGGAATTGCGCTCTCCGACTCACGCCCCAATTTGTCGAGCACAGTCGTATTGACGCGACCGAGCGGCGATCGTTCACGAACGGTACGATCTTTGCGACTGTACGACGTTTCGAAGGTGCGCCCGTTGACTAGGACGGCGTTCTGCCAAATCGTGGCACTCAGGAGGTTCGAGGCATCGTCGAGTGTCTTCGACTCCACGATCGTCGTCTCCAGCGTACGCCCGCCCGGAGTCACGATCGTGTGGTCCATCGGGACCAAGACCTGTGACCCGAAACCGCTATCCGCCGTCAAGTTGGTCACGAAGCGTGTTCCGTCGGCGCCGTTCTGGGAGATAGTGGTGACCCGATCGGAATTGAGGGCGACCGCTCCGTCAAAGTCAGTCACCGTGCGATCGAGCGTGTCGCCCTGAAGATTGGCCTGATATTCGATGAGCTGGCCGGTGGGAATCTGGACGCTGACGCCGATGCTTGTCCGCGAATTGCCGGGCTTCGGCGTGAAAAACTCGGAGTATCCCCCAGGCTCCGTGATGCTCTCCAGTCGCCCGAGCCCGTCTTCGCTGTACCCGAAGAGGCGCTCGGCGCCTGCGGGTGAAACGACTTTTGAGAGCAGTCCAGCTCCGTCATATTCGAGGGCCACGATGCGATCGAGCGGGTCCGTGATGCTCTTGAGCTGCTCTTCGAAAATATCGAGGTTGGTGCGCTGGCCGAAGGGGCCGACGATGGTGCCCGGTGTGCCGTCCTCGTCGCGCTTGATGGTGGTGGTGAGGCCGTTCTTGTCCTGGATCGTCGTGAGCAGCCCGGCCTCGTCATAGCCAAAGGTCAGCTCCGTCACGCCGGTGACGGCGTTGATGGTTTCCTTGTGCTTGCCGCGCGCGTCGAAGCGGTAAAGCGTGTGGCCGTCTGCCGACGGGATCAGGCTGTCGATGGGCTTGTCTGAATCGACGAGCTCGGTCAAACCGGGAGCGATCTTGTAGACGGTCGAGCCGGTCGCGACGTAGAGCGCGCCATCTTGGCTGAAGGTGATGCCGTCGGGCTTGTCGAGCTTGACTTGAGTCGGGAGCTGCCCGTCACGCAGCTCGGCGTCACCTCCGCCGACCACGGTTTGGATGAAGCCGTCGGGCGTGACGCGGCGGATGCGGTTGTTCTTCTGGTCGGCGATGTACAGCGAGCCGTCAGTGCCGAGCGCTAGGCCGCGCGGGTCGGACAGCTGCGCGGCCGTGGCGCGCTGGCCGTCGCTGGAGAAGCCAGGGACGCCGGTGCCGGCGAAGGTGCGAATGAAACCGTCGGGAGTCACGACGCGCACGCGGGCGCCGTCGCGCTCACTGATGAACACGCTGCCGTCGGGACCGACCGCCACGCCGCTCGGTACGTCGAGCGCGACCGTGTCAGCCGGCGCGTTCTCGGTGTCGAGCACGTCGTTCTTGGCGGGGCCATCGCCCGTGCCGGCGAAGCGGGAGAGCTGTCCGCCTTCGAGCTTCAGCACGTCGCTGCCGTTGATGATGTAGAGCTCCTCGCGCAGCCCGAGCGCGATGCCGTCGAGGCTCGTGAGCGTGGCCGCGATTTCCGGGTCACCCTGTGGGTCGCTCGCGGAGCCGACCAACGTCCGCACTGAGCCATCCGGGGCAATCTCGCGGACGGCGTCGAGGTAGAAGTCGGCAAATACGATCGAGCCGTTGCTCTTCATGGCGACGCCCTGCGGAGAGCCGACGAGGAGATCTGCCGCCTCACCGGGCGCTCCTTCGCCGGTGATGGGCGAGACCGTGCCATCCGGTGCGATGCGCAGGAGCGCGCCGAGCTCGCCCCGCTCCTCGTCGTCTTCGGTGACAATGACGCTCCCATCTGGAGCCGCGAACACGCCATCGGGCGTGCCGAGCACGGCGTCGCCCGCGGGACGGGTCGTGACGAGCGCGACGTTCTCCGCAGAACGATCGTCACCCGAGCCAAAGTAGATCTTGCCGGTGCCCGGATCGAAGGCGTGCAGCACGTCGAGGCCAAGGCCACCCAGCTGATAGCCGCTCGCGTCCCACGTGCCGACGGTGATCGAGAAACGTTTGGTGAGCGCGGCGTCGACTGCGACGGTGCCATCCTCCGACTCAGTGGAGGTGATCCGCACCTTGGACGTTGCGCCGAAGGTCTCGGAGGGCCGCAGCTCGCCATCGTAGATGTAGCTGAGCGTTACGCGGGCGCGCTGCTGGCCTTGGACGAAGCGGCCGAAGGCATCTTTGCCGTTCCAGTCGACGACGGCGCGCTTGTCGGGCTCGGGCTTGAAGGTTTCGCGCAGTGTTTGGCCCGCGATGCTCACCTTGACGACCACGCTCTTGAGCCCTTCAGGGATTTCCTTACCGATAACCGGGAAGTCGACTCGGAAGCCATTCCGATACTCGCTCGTGCGGTCTGACTGGTAGCGGAGCGAGAACGGCGTGCCGGCGAGACCGAGGCCGAAGGCTTGCCCGAGCGCTTGCCTCTCGACCAAGAGCGAACCATGTCGCGTGGGCTCGTCGATGGGTCGCACCGTCGCCGCATTCACGCTGGGAGCCTCGGCGGTCGGCTTAGTGCCCGTCGGGATGTCCGCGAACTGCGGGGAGAAGTGCTTGACCGGGATGTGCCAGACCTTGGCGCCGGGCTCGTAGCGACGGGCGAGCTCGCGCCGCGTGCCGTGCAGGATGTGCAGCTTTTGCAGGGCCGCGTTGTCCTCGGCCTCGCCGTCACCGTCGACGTCGACGTCCGCTTCGTCGTCCGTCACGCCAACGATTTGGATGACACGACCTGCCTGCTCCTTTTGCCAATGGCCCTGGCCACGCTCGTAGTAGCCCATCGGGATGGGGCTACCGACCGGGAGACCCAAGAAATTCTCGACCAACACCGATGCTGGCGTCGAGAACTCGACCGTCGTGGCGCCCAGCGCTTGCGCTTCGTCGATGGTGGCCTCGATGCCCCAGCTGAGGCTGCCAGGATGCGGCGACGTGCCTGGCGCGAAGCGTGACGGCTCGTCGATGGTCTCGGTCGACGGCAGCTCCAGCGGGTACTCGGCGAGCCGCACGTGCAGCTCTTTCAGCTCTTCTTCGCTGCCATCGGCGAGCTTGGCGGTGGCCTTCGTGTCTTTGACGAAGACCACGACCGGTTGGCGGCGGCCCAGGGTGTCTTCGATCACGTCGCCCTCGGCCACCTGCTCGCGGTCCGCGTTGCCGGCGATCTTGGTGACGGCTTCACCCGCGGCAATCATGCCGACTTCGGGCACGGCCTCGTAGCTGCGCCAGGCGGCGTGCACGCCGCGCTCGGCGGACAGCAGGCCGTCGCGTGAGAACTGAACCAAGAGCTGCGACCCGCCGTTGACGGCCAGGTCGAACACGCCGTCGAGCCGCGAGACCGTGTAGCCCCACTCATCGTGCGAAGCGATGCTGACTCGCACGCCTGCGAGCGGCTCGCCGTCGCGGTCCACGACCTTGCCGCGCAAGATGGCGATGCGCTTGCGACTGAAGGCCTTGGCACTCGTCTCCTTCTGCACGGGGTCTTTCCCCGTGAACAGGAACTGCGCAGCCTCCCAGACAGTAGTCGGAACGGTGCGATCTAGCGGAGGAGCGAGCACGCAGCTCTTGCCGGCGGCGCGGCAGTCCAGGTCGTCGCAATCAGTGACGCCATCGCCGTCGTTGTCAGCGCCGTCGCTACACTCCGTCTCGCCTGCCGCAGGACCGGCCTGCGGTTGGCCTTTCGGCTTGCCGTCGTCGCCGCAACCGCTCAGTGACAGCAGCGTGCCAAGCACCGGGCCCAGGAACCGAACGGAGTGCGCCTTTTTCATCACCACCTCGTCGGTCAGCCGACAAATCTTGATGCGTGAAAAACGAAAGGCGGCCGTCGATTTGGCATCTAAGCTCAGCCCGGCCCGAGCAGGGGCTATTCGAGCGCGTTGAAACGACGGCGGGGTGGACCGCCCCGTTTCAGAAACTTAGTCGCACTTGCACGCCATTGCTCCGCGCCACATCCAGCGGTGCGATGACGAGACCGGCCTGCTCAGCCTGCCGCCGAGCTTTCGGCCAGAGCAGGTAGGTGGCGACCGTCGCAACGCCCAGCGCCCCGCTCGTGATGAAGCTTACGTTGCGCACGTTTTCGAAGGTGAACGCTTCGTCCGCTTTCGAGGCGATTTCCGGACATTGGCTGGGCGTCTCGCCCCCGTCAGTGCGGGGTGAGCAGAAGTTCCTGGTCGGCACAGGTAACTGTGCCTGGGCTTGGGCGACAAGCTCAAGGCGACGCGCTTCAGCTGACTCAGCACGTAGGTGGCTATAGACGCCGAGCCCCAACGCGGCGACGGTAAGTGCCGCGCCGCTGGCAACGACCACGGTGCGGGAGCTGGGGCCGCCTCCGCTGTTCCGATCTTGCGGTGGGGTTGGCTTCGAGAATGGCGTGACCGCCACCGGCGTCGGAGTTGCCTCTACCAACGAGGGCGTAGGAACCGAGAGTTGAATGGTCTGCGCTTCGCCAGCCAACACGGACACCCTGACCTCGACTCCTTGGCCTCCTTTACGGGCCGCGAAGATATGCTCGCCGGGGTCGAGCCAAAACGCGAGTTCGCGATTTATTTGGGTGTCGTCCACTTTCAGGACGCCGTCAACGAACACGATCGCATCGGGCAGGTTCACCTCGACATGGACGCGGCCGAGGTGTTTGCGGCACTCGGCGAGCTGTGCGCTCGCCTCGTCACGGTCTGCGGCACTGTGCTTGAGGTTGTACTCCCAATGCTCGGCGGCCTCTCGGTAGCGTCCCAGCCGCATCTCAACCTCGGCGAGGGTCGACGCGATGTCGACGTGGGGTCTAATCTGCCAGGCATTCGCGAACGCTTCGCGTGCGGCCTCGAAGTTCTTCTTCCGGTAGGCCGCAACGCCAGTGCGCATCAACTCGTTGACGGTCTTCTCGACTTCCTCGGGCTCGAGTTCGGGTTCGACCACCGGCAGAACGCTGAAAGGTGATTGGCGCTCCTGTGCTTGCGCGATACCGGCATGGAGGGCCGATGCTGTAGTGACGCCTACACACCAGAGTAGGCACGCTCCCAATCGAGATCTAGATCGCATCTTTTCAAGTGCTGTCATGTGACGCGGAGCAATGAACCCGATGTTCTCACGGAATCGCTCCTCCGATGGCGCCTTCGTCATCCGGCGAGGTCAGCCCGAGCTCCCGCGAAATCTGGACATTGGCGACTCGATCTCCTCCGAGCTTAAACAGCATCGTGTACTGAGCCTGATCTTCGACGAGCGAAATATTTCCCGGGTACTCAGCGAGCATGGCCACCATAGCGAAGGCCGCGACGGTGAGCGCTTCGCGCTCCACTTCGTTTGGCGCGCGCACAGCCTTGCGCCCATCGAGCACTTCCGCCACCGGTTGCAACTGCAGCTCGCAAGGATCGAAATACCAACCAATGTCACTCAGCGCTTGCCGCTCATGCTCTGTCATGCTCGGTCGACGGACATAGCTGATGCGGTCGCGAACTAGCTCCGCATCCCAAGCTTCGCTGTGCGGCGCACGTCGCAAGGCCTCGAGCATGGCGCCGTAGTCACGGTAGACGGTCAGGCTCGGCAACTCGCCGGACGGTGCGCGTTCGACGACCCCGGCATCCTCAAGGCCAACCGCTGCGCACTCAAACCGCGCGACCGTCCGTGACGGATGCAGCCTGCGCGATAGCTGCGCGTAAATTTCCGAGGCAACGCGCCCTAACGGCGGGACTTCCAGAAAACGTGCCGTCCCCGTCGGCAGCTGCCCAGTGTACGAACCAGCCGGCAAGCCAGCTCGCCGCTCGAAAACTGTAATCAGTTCGGGCGTGGGTGCGCGAACCACACTGATGCTGGGCGGAATCATGCTGCGGAGCACCTCCGCCATGCCCTCGCCCTGCACCCGGATGCGCGTCGGACGTACGGCTTGCCGCTTGACCAGGGCCTCAGTGAACGTGCCAATTAAGGCTGCCGTGGCGTCGCTCGACACGACCGTCCGTTCCGCGAGCACCTCGTCGCCCTGAATCCACACCAGCGTCACCTGGTCCGACTCCAAATCGTCCTCTTGCACCATGCCCGCGATCCAGTCGAGCGACGGTGGGCTGCTGCTGCGAAACTTGCGCGCGATGCTCATGCTCAGAACTCTTTAGTTTGGCTCACGGCGCCCGCGGTGCCTGCGCCCGCGCCGCTGACCATCCCGGCGCCAAAGCCGGGCGTGCCAGCACCCGAGCCCGTTGGGGCACGCGTCGCGCCGATGTTGTATCGGTTGCATGGGGTCTTGGTTCAGTGGCAGTAGGGTTGGGCGCCGGTGCAAGTGAAGCCGGTCGGGCATTGAGCTGACGCCCCGCATGTGTACGTGCATTTGTTCGGATTTACTCCGACGATCCTACAGAGTCCTCCCGCGCCAGCGTTGGTGCAGTTGCCGTCCATGTCGCGAGCGCAACCGCACGAGGTATCTAGACCGTCCGAGCACGCCGCATCGCCGATTAGGTCAAGCACCGCCTCGCAGCGGACATTCTCTTGGTCGATGCCGCAGTATTGTTCGGAGGGCGCGCCCGACAAGCTCGCGACTGCGATGGGAGTCTGAAATGGCTTCGCGCACGTCTTTGCGGAGCGCTTCAAGCAGAAGCCGCCGGTGCGGGGCGTGCCGTTGAACTCCATCGGAACGCAGCGGGCGTCGGGGTCTGCCTTGTTCCCACCAAGGCACTCGCTGTCGGCCAGGCAAGACTGGCAGTAATCTCGCGAGCCGACGTTGGTGTCGGTACACGCCTTCGTCGCGGGATTGCACGACTTGCCGGCGCAGGCGGACTCGTCGGCCGCCGTGCACTGGACGCAAGCGCCAGCCCCTGTGTCGCAGACCTTCTTGCCCGGAATGTGTTGGCAATCGTCATTGGAGGTGCACTTTACACAGGCGCCGCTTTCGCACTTGGCGGCTGCCGCGGTCGGGCAGTCCGTTGCCCCCAAGCATTCGACGCAGGTCTTCGCGGTGGCGTCGCACTTCTTCTTGGCGCCAGTCGAGCAATCTTGCTCCTTCAAGCACTCAACGCACTTGTCGTTGGGCTCATCGCAGATCGGCTTAGGATTGATGCACATGCCGTCGCAAGGCAGCATCGGAACTGAGCCGCCCTCGCCGCCCATGCCAGCGCCCGCTCCGCCCATGTCGCTGGTGCCGCCGGCAGTGTTGCCCGCCTCGCCTGCAGCGCTCGAGCCGCCCCCCGCGGCGCCGCCCTTGCCGCCAGCACCGCCGCCACCCTTCCCGCTAGCGCCCGGAGTGCCTGCGGCTGAGCTGCCTCCTTCGTCGGGAACACAGCCCACGCCGTCGGCGCAGGTTGTCTCGGTCGGGCCGCAAGCCGTACTGATGGGCACGGCGGCAACAAGGGCGAGGAGCGAAATTTGAAGCTGCTTGGTGAGGCGCATGACCGAGGACTCCTGAGTAGCAAATATCAAAAAGGCGTCGCGAACGACAGCGACGCAGCGTGGGGCAAGAGGAACAAATCCACACGAGCGCCCTGATGAGCGGGCGCTTCCTCAGTGGACATCCAGTAGTAAATGGCAGCGGTAGCGGCGGCAGCGATGCCCGCTCCGGCGAAAAGATACGGGACCGTCTTGTTCGCGCCGTTGCGGCGATCGAGCGCGCTGAATAGCTGCTGGCAGGTTGGATCGGAGGAATTCGCGGGGCAGTTGTGTCCCATCTCATCGTTCGAGCGGCGTCGCAACGAGTCGACATCATCGTCCGCGTTGCTTCCCCGCACGACTTGCACGATTCCTGCGGTCGCAAGTGCCGCAGTCACCGCGCCGCCGCCGAGCAGCACCCAAGTCTTGGGTGCGACACCCGAGCCGGACTGCGAATCCGAAGCCGGCGGCGCGGGTGGCGTTTCAGACACTACGTCGGATGAAAGGCCTGAGGCGGGCATAACGGCAACGGGCGCCGCCTGCTTGCGCTCGGGCGCAAGCGAAACGCTCTGCTCGCTGCCAGCAGCGGCGCGAATCGTGGTGGTGGCGGCCTCGCCTGACGGCAAGCGTGCTTCCAGCACCCGAGCGCCAGGCTCGACGAAGATTTGAGGCGCGAGCGGTGCGCTCCCGATCAGGACGCCGTCCACCCTCACTTCGGTCCCCTCGGGCGTGACGGAGAGCCGCACTATGCCCACGCGTTTCTTGGCGGCCTCCAGCCCGTCGGTCACACGCTTTCGCACTTGTAGCGATTCGCTGGGGGCGAAGTTACGCAGTGAATGTTCCAGATGCTCCGCGGCATCGCGGTAGCGCCCCAGCTCGAGCTCGGCTTGGCCCAGCGCGCCCGCCACGTCGAACGAGGGACTGAGCTTGAAAGCCTCTAGCAGGTGCGTGCGCGCTGCTTCGTACTTACGCGAAGCGAGAGCGTCTAGTCCCTGCTTGAAGAGCGAGCGGGCGCGATCGATTCGCTCGCCCGCGTCAGCTTTGTTCTGCGCAACCGCGGGCGCGGTCAGCGAGAGCGCCGTAATGATCGCCGAAAACAGCGTAAGTCGAAGCCTTTTCATCCCAAGCTCAATCCCTAATTTTGAACCAGTTGCCGTTGTCTTGTTGTTCAGCGGGCGCGGAAGGCGGCGCCGCTGGAGGCGGACGTGACGATGCTGGGGTACCAGGTCGAGTGACATCAGGTCGCGCGCGACGACGGTCGTCGGCTCTCTTGGAAGGCCGCGCTCTGTCTTCGGCTTTCGCGGATGACTCGGCTAGTGCTGGCTCGCGCTCCGTCGTCGTGGGCGAAGGCATCGCAAGGTTGCCACCATGGCTTGCGTGCGTGGCAGGGGGCTCGACGTTCAGGGCCGGCGGCGGTGGTGCTGCAGGGACGGTCGGCGCGGCTTGACCGTCGCGCGGCGCTCGATCAGACGGCACCGTGCTAGGAGCTCGAACGAAGTAGCTGCCGACGGTCAGCAGCGCACCGAGAGCGAACCCAATCAGCACGACCTTCACGAGCGGCGATAACGCCGGGCGCACGTAGCTGACGGGCGCCACCGCACGCAGATTGCGGAGCGTATCGGCGCGTCGTTCCGCTTCCGTCCCGGCGTCTGCTGCTTCATCCTGAATCGGTGAGGGTGACGCGGTCGCGCTAGAAGCAGGGAGATTCTCTGCATGGTACAGCTGGTCCTCTGGAATGCGTGGCAGCTCCATTTGGAGGAGCTCGCGCCGCGCATCGGGCGGTAGAGTGATTGCCTGGAACCGCCAAGGATTGAAGCTCTTCTTATCCTTACCGCCCTGCGATTCGGCATCGCCATCGGTCACCTTCTCTTGTGAAGGTGCCGCGTCATTGATGACAGGCGAGCCCAGCGGCTGGGTCTCGAAGGTCTGCGGGCGAGTCGGGTTGCCCGGCAATGTGTCGTTGGACATGGCATCCGCCTGCTCGTGCTCGTCCACTGGTGGCAGCTCCTGGTCCCGCATCAGAAGAGTGTCTCTCGGGATGGTGCGGCTTTGGGGGCTGCATCGTTGGTGGGGCCACGCGGAGGTAAGGTGAACTTGGGCTTACTTGTTTCCTCCTGACTCAGTTTTTCGCGGCGCAGATCCTCCGCCACCCGCAATCGTCGCTCCTCTATCTTGTCGATCGGTGAAGGTTTTTTCGGTGCTGCCGGTCGTGCGGGCGCTGGCCGGGTGGCTACTTGCTGGGGCTCGGTCGGGACGGGTACTTCGAGGGAAGGCGCCGCGGGCGGCGGCGGTGCGGCGGCCGCTTCAGAAGCCGCGGGTTGCCCAACTGTTTGAGGCGCCGGTGGAGCCGGTTGCGGCAACTTGGGGACAACGGGACTCGCACTGGCGACAACGACTGGCGCGGGTTCAGGAGTAGCCGTCGAGCGCGGGGAGAGGACGACGCCGAAGGCGGCAGCGGTGACGAGCGCGACTGCGGACGCCACGCTGAGGTTTCTGAGTGAGAGCCCGAACGGCGGCGGGACACCTGCTGCGCGCGCCTCTTCGACATCGTCGCTCTCCGCATTGATGACGACGCTGGCAACGTGTGGAGGGGGAGATCGTCGTTCTGGCTCCGCCGCCGTTGGCTGAACGACTCGAGGCGCAGGGAAGGGTCGCGCCTGCAGCTCGGCGACTGCTCCGGAGCTGGCACTCGGCGGAGGAGCGGGTGGCGAGGGCGCAACCTCGTGTTGGGGCCGCGGCCTCGGAGGGGACTCCAGCGGTTGTGTCCGCGTGCCCGCTCCCAACGCTGCAGCTGTTGGACGGAAGTCGGCAGGGAGCTCCTCGCTAAACAAGGGGCGCGACGCGGGCGCCGTATCTTGCGTGCCCACGAGAGCAAGCAGGGACTCAACCTCTACGGCTCGGGGTGTGCCGGACCCCTTCTTCAGTCCTGACCGATCCACCGGTCGTTCCCAAAGCTCGCGTTCGACCAGTGGTGTCCGAGCGCGTGCCCGGCGCGCATCGTGCGGCTCCAGCAGATGAGCGATGGCGGTTCCCAGCTCCGCCATGGAAGCAAATCGCTGCCCCGGGAGCTTCGCCATTGCTCGTGCCACCAACGCCGCTACAGCGGGGCTGATGCTCGGCTCCATTTCGTGCAGTGGCGGCGGCACTTCCTGAATCACGATGCGCGCAACCGCCATCAGACTCGGGTCCGGCGCCGTGATGAGCAGCGGTATCGGATGCCGATAGAGCGCCTCGTACATCATGACGCCGATCGCGTAGATATCGCTGCGAGCTGTGAGGGGGTCCGCTTGCAGCTGCTCGGGACTCATGTAGTAGATGGTGCCGAGCACTCGGTCTGGCATCGTTACCCAAGCCGCGGTGTCCGAGAGCTTGGCGATGCCGAAGTCGAGCACCTTGGGGTCGTTGCCTGCGATCAGGAAGATGTTCTCGGGCTTCAAATCGCGATGGATGGCGCCGTGCTCGTGCGCAACCTGCATTGCCTGCACGATCTTGAGGAAGAGCCGCAGCACTTCCTCTTCTGTGAGGCGTCCGTACTGCAGGAGCGCCTCTCGCAGCGGTCGACCGTCGAGCCGTTCCATCACGATGTAGAGACGGCCTCCGCTCGTGATGTCCGCATCGAACACCTCGACGATGTAGCGATTTCGGGTGCGTTTTTGAAACTGCGCTTCGGCTTGAGCACGGCGCAGCATCTCTTCGCCGATGCCTGGGCGCAGGAGCTTGATGGCGACCCTGTGCCCCATGAAGCGGTGACGCCCCTCGTAGACGTGCGCGTACCCGCCCTCGCCGATGAGCCCGATTATCTCGTACTTGTTCTCGAAGAGGCTGCCGATCTGGAGCGGCCCCTGGTCTTGGTTGGCCATCGGTGTCATGGGCCTCTTTGCCAAACGGAGACGAGACCAATGGAAGCCAAAAGGCCCAACGCGATAGCCGCGAGGATGACGGCGAGCGCGACGCCCGGGGAGACTCTGGTCTCGCCGGGCGGAACGCTCAACGACGTGCGCGAATGACGGTCGCCCGCTTCCAGGGGCGTCGCCGCGACCTTGGGCTCCGGCGGAGACTGCACTTGAGGCGCGACTTCGCTTGGTTGCTCTCGGACCTCTGGTGCGGGTCGAGCTGCCGTCGGCGTCTCCGATTTGGGCGCAATACGCGACGCATCGAAGGCTGTCGTGTGCAGCCATCCAGATGGCTTTCTCAGTAGATCCACGACGGCCTCGAGCACGTTCCGGAAGTCGTCGGCAGTCTGAAACCGTTCGAGCGGTTGCTTGGCCAGCGCCTTGAGGACAACGCTGTCGAGCACCGGGGGAACGGGCTCGCTCGCCAAGACAGATGGCGGCTCTGGATCCTCGGTAGCGTGCGCGGTAAGCAGCATTTGCTCACCATCGAAGTGATCGAAGGGTCCGCGCCCGGCCAGCATCGTGTAGAGCACCAGGCCTACCGAGTACAGGTCACCGCGGGGGTCGACGGGTTGACCCATCGCCCCCTCGGGCGAGACGAAGCGGGGCGTGCCAACGACGACCCCGGTGCGTGTCCGAAAATCATGCGGCAGGGGCTCGACTGCCTTCGACCCAGGCATGATCCGAACCACGCCGAAGTCGAGCAACTTGAGGCAACGCGTGCCGTCCGGCCGCAGGCAGACAAACAAGTTGTCGGGCTTGATGTCGCGGTGCACGAACCCCTTCTCGTGAACCGCTACGAGCGCCGAAAGGAGGTGGCAGGCGAACGACACGGCCTCCAAGACAGGCAGGGGTCCGCGCGCCGCGAGCTCTTCAGCGAGTGTCCGGCCCTCCAGGTACTCCATCACGAGGAAGGGGCGGCCAGCTCTCGTCGTTTCAAACGCCAGGATCTTGACCACGTACTCGTGATCGATCTGCGCGGCCGATTGTGCCTCGATTCGCAACCTCTCCATCAGAGCGGGGTCGGCCGCCAGCTTGGCGTGGATGAGCTTGGCCACGAGCTTGCGACCGGTGGTCCGATGCTCCACCAAGAACACTTCGCCCATGCCACCGGCACGCAGGCGGCGGAGGGTGCGATACGGCGTGCCCTCGAAAAGGTCGAGCCCGGGGGCGGAGCTAGCAGACGTACCGTGCGGAAGCGCCATTCATAGACCTAGTCGGACAATCGCTGAACCTTGATGCTCGAAATCGACGCGCTCGGGCGCGGCTTGCTGAGCGATGTAGCCCGTGGACCCAGGCTAACTGTCGGCTCGGGGTTCGGACCCAGCCCTGGCCCACCCTAGCTAGAAAATTCAACACCTACATGCCCCGACTCTGGCAGTGACGCAACTGCTGCGTCAGCCTGTCGATTTCCCGCATCAGACGTCGTGCGGCGACCGATAAGGAAGAGAGATATGAGGCGTCCCCCCTCTTTGCCCTGGACTTTGCCGGCCCGTCACCCGAGGCGCCTTCGGCCACCCTCGCGCAAAGGCCGTAGGCAGCCATGAGCGTCGGACGGCGACTGCGACGCAGGCAGGTCAACATCGCCCAGGACTGGGTGGGCGGGGTTTTCGTGTCGGAGTCAGCCGAGCCCGGCATGTGTGAGGTGATGGCACTCTGGCTCCGGGGCGACGAGGTGCTGGGCGAGCGGTCCGCAGTGACCAATGTCCTGATTCAGCTTCTGAGCAGTATCGCGCACCGAGCGAGTGGCCCGGCGCCTCTACGCCTCCGCATTGCTGACGCTAAGGTGGCGCAATTGCTCAGGCGCTTCATGCCACCGTCCACCACCGTGGTCTGCGCCCCCACGCCGGAGCTTGACCGGTTCGTTGCCGCACGGGGCGTGCCTGTCCCCGGCGAGCCAACGACGCCGTTGGCCAGCCTCGACTTCTGCGCCCTGCCACCGCTCGAACGGATCGCGGCGGAACTCTTTGCGCTCAAGCCGTGGCTGTTCTTGCCAGTGACGACCGTGCTCCACCTCGAAGCGCCGGCTGTGGGCCTCACCAACGCGGGCGTCACCGTCACTGGATTCGATACCGGAGAAGCGTCGGTGCAGGTGTTCCTGGACAGAACTCCGCTCGAAACGGCCATCGCCCGAAACTCGGCGAGCTCGCTGGGTGCGGCCCCCTGCTACGCGCTCACTTTCGATCTCGTGCCGAGCATGACTGACGAGGAGCGAGAACCGCTCCTTCACGCGGGCTGGTGGGTTCCCGAGGACGCCCCGACCATTCGCCCGAGCGCACGCTATCGCGAACAGGGTGACGACCTACGCGCGCTCAACGGAAATGAGCTCGAGGCCCTCCGCGTGGCCGCGTTCGCGCTTCATTCTCTGTTCAGTGAGAACGTCCAGGGTATCGACGTCACCCGAACCGCGGTTATCGGCTCTTGGACCGTGACGCTCGACACCGAACGCTTTGCCCACGTCGACCTGCGCTGGCCAGCCGATCCCGAGAAAGGCTTCGCGGTCTTCAAACCCCACATGACAGCCGCCGTGCTGCGCCACGTGGAGCGCCTCTTTCGAAGATACTACGGATAATCGACGCGAAGTCAGAGGGCCGCCGCGAGCCTCCTGTCGATTTTTCGCATCCATCATCGACCGGCGTCCGATAAGGGAAGAGAGACATGAAACGTCCGCCGTCGCCGCATCCGGACTATGCCGGCCTATCGCCTGAGGCATTTGCGGCCTTACTGGCTCATACGCCGTACCGCGTCGTCGGCTTCCTTGGGGCGGGCCGCTGGGGAGCGGTCTGGGCAATCGAGCATGGCTTTCTGAAAAAGCGCTTCGCGCTCAAGATTCTGCACGCGCATCTAGCGGCTTTCGCCGACCGCATGCGCGTCGAAGCGGAAACGATGGGTCGGCTGACTCATCCGAACGTCGTACACGTGGTGGACTTCTGGGTCTCCAGTGACGGACGTCCATGCATCGTCATGGAGCTCCTCCAAGGCCGGACGCTGGGGGATGAGCTCGAGGAGCGCAGGCGGCTCCCCATCAACGAGGCGCTCGCTGTGACGAGCCAGGTGCTGTCAGCGCTGGTTGCGACGCATGCATTGGGCGTCGTTCATCGCGACTTGAAGCCGGAGAACGTGTTCCTGCACGTAGCTCGGGGCTACGGGCTCGTGGTCAAGGTGCTCGACTTCGGCATCGCTCGCGTGCTCCCGAGCGCACATGCCACAGGACCGACGCCGGCCACGCTGCGAACGGTAACCGGAACGATGGTCGGCTCGCCACAGTTCATGAGCCCCGAGGCGTGGAGCGGCGCCACCCTCGACGCACGCGCGGACGTGTACTCGGTGGGCGTCATGCTCTACGTCATGATCGCCGGGCGTGGGCCATTCGATGCGGGTCACTCCTCGCCCCAGCCGCTCAGCTCATTTCCCGAACACGGCTTGTCACCGGAACTCGATGCCATCGTTGGCCGAGCCATCCGGGATGATCCGGGCGCACGCTACCAAACTGCCACTGATTTTCTGGCGGCGATTCAGCCCTGGCTGCGTGCGTCCAGCACCGCACCCACCGGGAAACGCTAGCCGTCGTGCTACTCTCGACCTGGGTACCTGCATGAACACCACCAAAAACGCGATGAGCGACGAGGACGCGGTACTGAACCTGCTCTGCACGCCTCAAGGCGAAACCTGGCGCCTGTATGCGGACCCTGTCTGGATGCCCGTGTACCTGCGCCGTTGCTTCGATCGGTACTACGAGGCTCACTCAGTGCTGCTCGACTTCGAAGACCTGGATCGCTACATGAACAAGCGCGGCCTCCAGTTCGACAAGCGCGTGAACAAGTTCGGATGCGTCGAGCTGACAGCGCGCGGCGAAGCGGCAATGGAGCTAGCGGTGTGGCTGTCTAAAGCGTTCGCGAGCGGCTTTCGACAAGAAGGCGACGGTGCGCTTACGGTGGGAAGGACGCCCGGCGCCGCAGGCTAGACGATCTTTCGCATCCGCTTGATGAGCCGGTCCAAGCCGCGAGTGTGTAGCCGGCTGGCCCACCCCCGATTGAGGTCGACTTCTCGTGCCGCGGCCTCGATAGTCATTCCGTCGAAGTAGACCAGCCGAAGAATCGCCGCCTCCTCCACCTCTTCAAACCCGGCAAGCACCTGTTCGACGCGGGCCAATAGCTCGGCGCGCGACAGTTGCTCCTCTGGCGTGTCGTGGTCGACCTCTGCCGCGCCGTCGGGATTGCCGTCGACCTGACCCAGCTCGCTGAGCGCGCAGCCCGCAGCCATCAGCGCCAGCTCCTCGGCAAAAGCGCTGTCGGCTTCGCCCGGCGTCATGGTCTTGTTGCCAAACGTGAGCTGGAGTCCGCCTTCGGCGAGCTGATTGGCGGCTTCGAGCGCGGCGAGCCGCTCGTGCGCCCGGCGTGGCAAGGCCGAGATACGCCGCACGCCATCGATCATGGCGCCGTAGACGCGCACGTTGGCATACGCCCGAAAGGGGACGCCCCGACCAGCGTTGAAGCGCCGCGCAGCATCGAGCAAGCCCTCACGGCCCGCGCTGAGCAAATCGTCGAACTCGATCGCCCGCCCGATAGACTTGGTCACCTGCCGCGCGATGAGATCGACGAGATCGAGCTCCTGATGGAAGCGCGCCAGTGCTTCAGGCGAATCGGGCCGCATCCCGCTGGGCAAGCCCGTCCGCTCCCCTCCTGTCGACTCGATGTCCATCACTGGGCGTCAGGGGGCGGTAGCTCGACGCCTGCGCGTCGAAGTAACTCGACGAGACCCGGGCTCGTCGTCATTTGTTCGCGGAGCACGCTCTTGATGACCTCGAGCCGCCTCATCGATACCTGACCCCGCAAGTGCGCGACGGCGCGCTCAGCATGAGCATCCAGGTATTCGCTTACAGTGAGAGTTCCACGCTGGAGTTGGCGAAGCTCTTCGCTCACTTCGGGCCCGGCCGCCTTGGCGGCTGCTGCGCTACTGCTTTCGGGTGCCATACCCGAGAGTCTACCTCAGGATGCGCGGGCGTGTCGTCCCCCGCATGCCTACGCATGGGGCGAGCGAGCGCAGCCGTGTAACCCCAAAATCCGCTTCAGCGCGGCGAATTTACGCAGGGAAGGGCCGCCGTTGGCCGACGAGGAGGTATGCCAAGCGAAGAACAGACCATGAAAGAGGTTCTGGCACGGCTTCGGGAGCAAAACTCGGAGGCGTTCCTGGAGATCACCGAGCTCTACGTGGCGGTCGTAGAAATTCTAGCGAGCGCGCAACGCTTGTGTGCGGCGCTTCGCGAAATGGCGGGAGGGGCAGCCGTGTTGACGGCTTCGCCCGGTTTGGTGTCGCCCGCGCGACTGCGCACGGTGGCCGACGACGCGCGCACCGCCAGCGGCACAGCGGAGGAGCACGCCGCAGCGCTCGGCGAACTGAAGCGCGGGCTTGATGCGTGGAACCTCGCATGACACGCCAGTTGAAAAACAAGTGAACCCACGACGGGCCGGGGGGAGGCACGCGCCGCAGGTTCGCTATGAAGCTGCGTCGTCCCGCCACCACTGTCAACCGCATAGCGACAGGAATGCTCGCTCCGAATCGCAACCCACCTCATCGAATTTTTTCCCAATATGACGACCCGTTCTGCGTCCAAGCTCGACTCTCGAATCCTGAAGAATCCCGAAGCTCTTTCAAAGGTGCTGGGAGAATTGGTCGAGAACGATTGGCGCCAGAAGCGCCACCGAAGTCGCATCATCCGCTTACAAAAGCAGCTGCAGAGCCTCGTTAGCGTTGAGGCCTGGCGCGTCTACCTGCGTCTAGAAGACGCGACCGCTGCTCGGCTTGGCGAGGCCACCGAACTCGTCGCCACTTGGGCCTTCAAACAAGGCCGCCGCCACCGCTAGGCAGCCTTCGTCTTTCGCTTCTTCTTGGGCTTACGACCGCGCTTTGGTGGTTCGGGCTCCTCCTGGCTAAGATCCAACGTGAACTCCTGCCCCGGTACCGACACCAAATCGGCGACGGTGACGCCGTACCGCCGCGCCAGCTGGAACAGCTTCTCGAGGCTGGGCGTCCGGGAGCCTTTCTCGAGCTCCCACAGGTAGCGGTACTCTCCGCGCCCACGGGTTGCAGCATCTAACGTAAGCCCCTTCCGATGACGAGCCGTCCGCAGATTTGCAGCCACGAGGCGCAGGTATCGGGTGAATTCCACCCGTCACCGGTCGCGCAACAGTCAAAAATAAACCATTACCCTGTAGTGTACCTATTTTATTTACTTGGTAAAGTGGCCACGTTTCAATCCCTTTCGACGAATGCCCTTCGAGGATTTCGATGGCCGGCTGACGGAGCCCGGTGGATTCAGCCTTCTGCGCGAGACTCGACGCCGGCAGCCGCGTACACGGGACGTTGGCTTGGCGAGGCATCCGCGAGCCGAATCACAGGACTGAGGCCGTTCGTGCGTGCCAGGGGAACACGATGAGCCAGAGCAAGACCATGAGGCAGACTGTCGCCGAGCTCCGGAGCGATTCCGCCGAGGCACTCCAGGAGCTCTGCGAGCTTGAGCACGCCGTACGGGAAATCGCCATCGGTGCGCACCGCCTAGCGGCCGCGGTACGAGAGATTGCCGGCGAGGCCCAGCAGCTCGCGGCCGAGCCCTCCACATTGCCGGACCGACAGCTCGCACTTGCCAACTACGCCAGCAACGCCAGTAACACTGCCGCCGCGCAAGCCCACGCTTTGGAGGAACTGCGGCGCGGTATAGAAGCTTGGGGCATCTGAGCATGAACGTGAGCATCGAACCTAAGCCCGGCTACTACAGGGTCACTCGAGGCAGCATCGTGGCGCACGTGAAGCGTGGCTACGTGCTCGTCGCTTGCCACGGTGACGCACACAAGCGGGAGAACAGTCACATCGACAACTGCAATCTCTGCGCCGATGGGCCGTGGGGGTGGCGCGTCGTTCGGGCTAGCAGTAGCTCAGCCCGCGTGGTCTAGCGACTAACCGCACGACACGGGTTCGGCACCGGCCCCATCTGCGCTTTCCGGGCCACGGCAATGGCTTTCCGTCCAGCTCCACGCAAATCGAACCGCAATCGCCCGTTGAAAACTGACGCTGGGGGGTGAAGTTGGGCGGCTCGTCGGCGTATGAGTGAGGGTAATGGGCGCGGCAGCTGTCGTTTCTTCGGGTTGGGTGTATCCGACGTTAGTGGCCGCCATCGTATGCGTCGTGGCCGGGTGCGATTCCGTGCAGGGGTCGCCGACCGATGCGCGACTCGATACCGTGGAGCGACAAATCGCTGAGGCGCAACGTCGGCTGCTGGCGGTGAAAGCCGAAGTGGCGGAGGCTGAGGCCCGGGCTGAAGCGGCGCGCGCCGAGGCAGAGTTTCAGGGGTGTCGGGCCAAGGTCACGCAGCTTCGCGCAGAGATGGAACGCCGACGCGCTCAATGTGCGAAGGACGTCGCGGATCGGAACTTGTGCATCGCTCACAACAGTCAACGGACCGCGACGAGCGGCATAGTGGGCTGCGGCCTGGGGCTGGCCGTCGCGGCTGTGAGCGGCGGTACCGCGGCCCCGTGGGCGTTGGGAGGTTGCGCGGCCGGAGCCGGGGCAGGCGTCCTTTCGGGCAACGAATGCCCAGCTGCAACGTGTGTTGCTAGCCTTGACGACATCGACGCCACCGTCCTGCACGAGAGCGGCCTCGACGCTCTCCCGCGCTGCGGGGGGTTTGTCGGAGTGGAGGTCGTCGAGGGACGCGCGATCGCGGCCCATGGCTTGCCAATCGAGCAGTTGAGCCCGGGCACTTATGCGGATGCAGCAAATTTGGCTGTCGGCGACGTCGTGACTTCGGTGCAAGGCATCGGGGTCGCGAGCATCCAGGACATCGAACGCGTCCTGAGCGTGGTCTCCGACGGCCAGGCGGTTCGCGTGGATGTCGTACGTGGAGGGCGCCTCTTCCAGATGAGCGCGCCGGCAAGTCGCCACATCGACCGCCAGCGCCTCGCTGACAAGCCCAAGCTCGGGGTTCATCTGGGCCCTCCTGTGGCACACGTCGAGTATCGTGCCGGGGTGCTTGTGAGCGGGCTGGTGCCCGATAGCCCTGCTGAGACAACAGGGTTGCGCGTAGGTGACCGACTGGCAAGCGTTCAGGCCGCGGGCGCATTGACCGCATCGGACATAGACCTGAGCCTCGGTGAACTGGAGGCCATGATGGGGGAGCTTCGCCCCGCCACCCAAGTCGACTTTCGCTTGCTGCGGGATGGCCGCGTCGCCGTCGCGCACGTCCGGCTCGAGGCTCGCAAAGGTAGGGCTGCACTTTGATGCTGCCTCGGCTTGCGATTGGCGCGCTCACCATCGTTGCCGCGTGCTCCAACGCGCCCGAAGAGCAGCGCTTGCGGCGCGTTGAAGCGGCCGCTCGGCAGCACCACCACGAGGCTGAGACCGTGTTCCTGCGCTCGAAGCACCTGAGCCAGAGCTGGTCCGACATCGAACAAGGCTTTCAAGCTGCCGCGCAAGACTACGAGAAGGCCCAGGGACAGCTCGAACGCGCCATCCAAATCAACGGCAGGGCTGCAACAACATCTGCTGCTGCAGCAGAATCGGCAGCGACGGCCGCGACGCGGTGGCGCATCTTCCAGCAACTGGTCACCATCGCGGCCGCCGTTGACGCCGCAAATCTCGACGCCGCGCGAGCAGCTGGCGTGCGCGGGGCATCCCCTGCCAACTGTAGCGAGAACATGCCCACCGCTGCCTATCGCGCCCTGCTCACTGCGCGCGGCATCGACCTGACCGGCATGGACATAGATCACATCGTCCCACGTTCGCTTGGTGGTGCCGACAATCCTGGCAATTACAGAGTCCTGTCGGCCTCGGAGAATCGGAGCCTCGGCGCCACGTGGAACGAGAGCAAGTGCATCGCGGTCGGGGAAGCACATTGCGCTCGCGCGATAGCGACGTCCCATGAATGCGGAACGTTGAGAGGCATTGGGTTCTAACGGTACGTTGGCATCGTTCCTGCGCTAGCCAGCATAGCGCCGAGATCCTCAAGTGGTGGCCGCCCGAGTAACCGGCGCCAGCTCGGCTCGAGCGTCGTTCGGCGGTCGTGATGGCGAGCGGCATCGGTGTATCGTATTGGCGAGCGTCGCGCCGGTCGTCACAGCGCTCGTGGCCGGCCACCCTCCTTCCGCCCGCTCGTCCGTTGCCCGGACCTCCGCCCTGACTCACCGCCCACAGCCATTATCAGGCGCAGCCGCATCCCCCGTTCGCAGCCATTATCGCCATACCGCACAGCAAAATCTCGGCACTTGGGCCTCGCGCCAACCGCCGTTTCCGATCATGCTTGCCCCGTCCGCAGTCTAGATGCAGGTTGGGGGGCGACGAGCTGAGCGATGCCTGGCGTTTTTCGCGTGACCTGTTCGTCCTGTGATTTCGTCGTTGAGAGCATCGCGTCGTCGACTTACGTGGCCTTGGCGGACGGTCGAGAGGTTGTCTGTCCCCACCCTCTGGAGCGTCGGTATGCTGAGGACGCCACCGGTCTGCCGTGGCCTGCTCTCGTTCGCGACGGCCGACTCAAGTATCGCTACGCTTTCGTTTGCCTCGCGTGTGGCGAGCTCGTTTATCGTGGGCCAACGGATCTCCCCGAAAGTACTCGCGCACCCGGTCATCTCTACGCGATCACGCACCAGCCATCGCTGCGGGAAGCTTCCTCATACAGTTGCTCGTCTTGTGGTTTGGCCCGATTGTTCCCCGTGTCCGGCAATTCCGGGTGCCTTGCCAGTCTCACCCGGTTGCTGCTTCGCCGGGACCACAAACCCCGATGTCCTCGCTGTTCGACGGGTGTCCTTTCCACGGAAATGTTTGCTCTCTCATAGTCTGCCGGAGGGGAGCCGGCCGTTTCGATGCGTCGTGACGTTCTCTCGAGCAAGCGCCACTCAACAGGCCGTTGCAGCTCTTGTAGCGTCGTTGCTACCTGAAGCGTCCGGCCTGCCGTGGTGAAGTACCACGGGCTCGGTAGTCGCGACCGTAGCGTCGTAGCGTCGTCCTTTGGTGGTGCGGCCGGAGCTGAACGGCGGTACGTTAGCCAGAGAGCTGCAAGGGCCGTGGCGAGGTTTCCGAGATGTCGATCGACGTGCCGATGCGATTCGAAACGGAGCAGATGCTCTGGACCGTCGAACAGGTCTACACGCCGTCCGAGTGCGGTGATCTTGTTTCTTTGATCGAACGGTCGTCGCCATCACTTGCCACCAACAATCCCTTGTACCGGGATCAAGACCGCGTCATCCGCGATGATCCCGCGTTCGCCACCGACTTGTTCCGCCGACTGCGTTCACACCTTCTCGAACGGATGGGGCCACTTCGACTGAGTGGGCTCAACGATCGCCTCCGTTTCTACCGCTATCGTCCCGGTCAGCGTTTCGAACCCCACATGGATCACTGGTACCGGCCCAATGATCGCCAGATCACGCTGCACACGGTCCTCGTCTACTTCAACGACGATTTCGACGGGGGCGAGACGGTGTTCCAGGAACAGTTCGATCGAACCGTGGTCCCAAAGGCCGGCATGGTCGCCATCTTTCAGCACAAGCTTCGTCACGAAGGGCGACCGGTTCTCAAGGGAACCAAATATGCAATGCGATCGGACGTCATCTACGAGGCGGACGAACCCATTGGGCGAGTTGGCTAACAAGCCGGCGGCGGCGAAGCATTGGCATTCAAGTCACCCCACGGGGCGCACTCCGGCGCCGCGAATGATTGAAAGGTACGTTGCCCAACAGGTGGGATGGTTGGCGAAGTCGCGGTAGCGCTCGATGTCATTCGGCGACGGGAATCCGGTTGCTATCAACGCCGTCGCGAGTTGCGTCGCGGACATGGCCATCACATCGGCCCGAGGCGACTTGCCGGGGACGATCGCGGCGTCGTTCTCGATTGAAATGTTTTCGAACCCGTGCTGTTGAAGGAGGTCCGGGATACGAGAGCCGATGGCGTGGTCCAAACCGAGGGTGGCGAAAACCAACTCCATGGCGCTCTGCACGTTGTTGAACGATCGCCGTGCTTTCTCCGGACCAGTGAGGGCCCGCGCACTCCCAAAGTCTGGCTCTTCGACGACGAGCAGTCCGCCGGGTCGTACCGCCTCGACGAGCGCACCTAAGAGCTCGTCCTTCTTCAGAGCGTGGACCATGGCGAACCTGACGTGTACGAGATCGAACGGCCCTGCATTAGTAATCAGTTGGTGAATCACGGAGGAAGGGACCTGTGGGCTCTCGCTGGAGACTTGGCACCAGGATCTTGGCCTGATCTCCAGCGGGGTGACGCGACCATCGGGACCGACCACCTGCTCGAGCCAGCGCACGATGGGCTCCGTGCCAGGGCCCAACACGAGGCAATGGCTTCCCGGATGTACGCGCGGCGAAAGCCACCGCAATGTTCCGGGATCGAACGCCTCCGCCAGCAGTCTCTCTGATTCGGCTTCTGCACTGTCTGCATCATTCATGTGACTGACTCCAAACCGCGAACAAAGTGCGCGTGGTTTCGAGGCTGACGGGTCAGGCGGGCAGTACGCGGCGCGCCCTGGGCAAGGTGCCTTCCCGTTCCATCCGCTCCAGCTCGTCCGCCAATTCCCTAAGCCTCTCCCCGCTCAGCGCTGCTCGTCGAAATTCAGGTCCGTACCATCCCACCGATGCGCTTTCGAGCAAGGTGTTGCGATGAACTCGGCGCTCCTCGTCGCTCGCGTCGTTGCCGCGCGTCTTGGCCACGCTCGGCCGTGGCGGCGCATTGCGCTGCCCTAGCGCTCTCGACGCAACCTCGACGGATAGGCTTCCGAGCCCGCGGATGCGGTCGCCGCTACGCCACCAGGCCTCGCGCGGGACGCTCGAAGCCAGCCAGGTGATGTCGTCAACCGTCAGGCCGGAGGCGATGAGCTCGAGAATGGCGCGTAGTCCGGAATCTCGTCCGAGCTCAGACAGCGGACGTGGGCTGCCCGTGGCCGCACTGTAGGCTGCTGCGATTTGTTTGGATTCTGGCCAATCCTGCGGCCGCAGCTGTGCCGCTGCGCGCGGATCTCGGAGCACCAGCTGGGCGCGCTCAACGAGTGGCATGTTTGGGTCAGGTCGCGTGCGCGCGCGCACGGCAGTGGG
Source organism: Polyangiaceae bacterium (assembly GCA_035281385.1). GTDB lineage: Bacteria > Myxococcota_A > Polyangia > Polyangiales > Polyangiaceae > PMG-095. The sequence goes on along the minus strand of DATEDZ010000015.1, from coordinate 10,559 downwards.
TTCCTTCTTTGGTTCCTTCTTTGGTTCCTTAGGGTCCGCCAGGCGGACTGGTGGGGTCCGCCAGGCGGACTGGTCTGCGTCGCGGACTGGTCCGTTTGGCGGACGGGTTCGAGGGCGCTGACGAGCCGCGACAGGTCGTACTGGTTGGCGCAACCAGTCACCCGCCGCACGACGAGCACGCTCGCGCTCTCCAAACTCGCCAGCGCCTCGAGCACGGCGGTGCGACCAAGACCGCAGTACTCGGCTATTCGCGCGACCGACGGCCACGGCTTAGGCGAGGAGTCGCTGTAGTGGTCAAGGATGGCGAGTAGGACGATCTTTTCGGTGGTAGGACGCTTGGCGCGCCAGACGGCACGCTGCATGGCCAGCAGGTCGCTCATCGCTTACCTCGCTTGGCTCTCGCCGGGCGGGCCCTCGGCAGCTCGTCTTCTTCGTAGAACTCCCGCAACGTCGGCTCGAGGCGCAGCGACTCGAACGCATGCTGCTCGAGTTGCCGGACGCGCTCCGGGCTCATGCCTAGTGCACCGGCAACCTCGTCGATGGTGTGCGGCCCCTCGTTGGCCACGTCGAGCGAGCAGTCGCGGTTCGGCGCCAGCTGGTGGTCCCAATACCCGCGGTGCGCAAGGTGGTAGCGGCACTCGCGGTGCAAGCACGGCCCTTCTGGGCGCTCTTCGACGCACTCCTCGACGGTCGGATACCGCGGTAGGCGCACGACGTCCTCCCCGGGAGCGTCGGCGTGCGGAGCCCAGGCGAGGGCTTCGGCGGCGCGGCTCATTTGACCACCTCCCGCCGCCGGGCCAGCCCTGTTCTCGGAGCGCGTAGGGTGGTCTCAAGGTTGGGGGCCATCACCCGCACTCCTCTGCCCGAGCCAGGGTCAGCCGCGCGCTAGCCAGCGTCAGCTGACGGGCGTGGGGTAGCCGCGTGATGGGCCGCAGCCACCGCTCATTCACGTCGTCCCCGGCACCGACCGGGAGGTTTTCGATTGCCGTCAGGATGGCCGGGTGCAGTCGGAGCAGACAGAGGATGTTGCGCACGTAGACCGCGCACAGTCCGCACCGCTCCGCGATGGCTGCCGCGCTCGCCGCTTCACCCCGATCCAGCATCGCGCGCCACTGCCGCGCTTTCTCAAGAAGCCGAACGATTCTGGGGATTTCAGGTACCTTCGGCGGTGGTGGCTCCGGTCGCTTCGCGGGGTTCGAAACCACGAGCCGCAAGTTCTTGCTTCCGTCGCCACTGGGGCGCCAGTCAGCAGATCCTTTCATTTCAGAGAGGATCGCGAACGGTTTTCTCAAATCATATCGAACACTTTCGCCATCGAGATCAGCTTTCGAAAGTACCAATTCGAGGAAGCGACGCTTCTCGCTCGCCGCTGCTCGTGGGGCCAGCGGTCGCGTCAGTCGCCTTCGGCTTCCGGCAGTGGATAACGTACGCGAAGCTCGTTGTAAAATAACGAGGCGATGGCGCTCCTGCGTACGATGATTTCCGCGGGGTAGACGCGCGGGTCGTGAAAACTGGCAAGCTGCCAGAGGAGCGGGGCCGCGGGTTGACTCGGGACGTGCGGTAGACCGGCCAATAGCGCTGCCCAGTATATCGCCGAGATGTCCTTCTGGTTGAGCAGAGGCTCCGCTTCGTCCCGCGCGCCGGGGTCGCCGCTGGCTAGTCGCAGGTAGAGGCGTCTTGACCCGTCGACACGCGACAACAGGCTTTCGCGCGCGGCGGCCGTGATGTCGGGGCGCTTGCTCCATTTGTACGCGATGTATGACGCGAGCTGCGGGTCCTCGACGCGCACGAGCCAATTCGCCAGCACTTCCGTGGCTGCGCCGCCCGGAATCTTACCTACTGCGCTCGTAAGAGCCACGAGATCGTTGGTGCGTTTGGGCTCCTTGAACGGAGGCTAGGGCCGACCAACATTTGGATGTCCAATGCCTGAGACCTTCAGAACCGAGCGTGACGGGCGGGTGCTGACGGTGCTTTTCGACGCTCCGGCCCACAACTTCATGGGCCGCCGCATGGTCAGAGAGCTAGACGAGCTCACTCGATCGCTGCAGCACGAGCCTTCGATCCGCTCGATCGTCTTGACGGGCGCGCGCGCGGCTCTTCGTGACCCACTACGAGATCGGGGAAATCCTGGAGGGCGCCGAGGGCGTGGGGCCGCCGATGCCTCCATGGGTGGCAGCAGCGCTGGTCCGGATCGCCGGGGCAATGAAGCACGTCCCGGGGCTCCGCGTGCTCCTGGAGCGAACCCCCGCGCGTGGACTGCTCGAGCTGCACCGCGTCCACGACCTCTTCCGTCGGATGAACTGCAGCAACAAGATCTTCATCGCCGCGATCAATGGGCCCGCTACCGGCGGGGGCTGCGAGATCGCTCTCGCCTGCGACGTCCGCTATATGGCCGACTCCGACTCCTTGCGGATCGGGCTGCCCGAAATGACAATCGGGCTACCGCCTGGCGCTGGCGGCAGTCAGCGCCTCGCGCGCGCGCTCGGCGCATCGCGGGCTCTCGAGATGATGCTCGAGGGGCGCACCCTGACGCCCGCCGAGGCGTTATCGGTGGGCCTCGTCCACCGCCTCGCGCCGGCCGCATCGCTCAGAGGCATGGCGATCGAGGCTGCGCATCGCCTAGCACGGCGCTCACCCGAGGCAGTGAGGGCGCTGAAGCGCTCGGTCTACGAGGGTAGCGCCGGCGCCCTCGAGAAGGGGCTCGCGACGGAGCGCAAGCTCTTCCTCTGGGCCGGTGGGCGATGCCTGCGCGTCGCGGAATGCGGGCCTTCACGGCCCAGATCGTCAGCGAAGGTGGCTCGCCGTGGGCCGACGCCGAAAAGCTTCGCTCCTGGCAAGATGGCGAAGTGTTGGATCTCGGCTGCTTGCCCGCGAGGTCGGAGGCATGGCAGCGATCGACGTTCTAAATTCATCAACCCGGGTGCGCCAAGCGACGAAAGCCCATCGTTCGATGGGTTTTTCGTGTGGGTGGAAGCGATCAGGCGGCGCTTCGCAGGAGCGCCAGGATGGCTTTCCGCACCAGCGCGTGAACCGCGACGCCCTCGGCGCGGGCTCGCTTTTCAAGCTCCTTCCAGATCGCAGGTGGCAACCGAACGGATTTCAAGACAGTGGGGCCCGCTTCGGCGCCAGCGCGCGGACGCCCACGACCGACTTGTAGAGTGAGGCCGCCAGCCTTGATGCGCTCCGCGTAGTTGCTGCGTCGGACCTTCACGCGTCCGAAATCGGCTTCGGGGATGGCCTTCAAGGAGGCGGTTGAGGGCGCATCGTGGACGAGCAGGATGAGGTAGGCTGGGGGCGTCGCCAAATCTCGGCGTTCTCCTCGTGCTGGCCGACGGCGCTCGGCTGCACCAGGCCGCGGTCCGTCAGGGAGGGGGGTGTGTCTTCGCCGCGACCACCTGCTAGGCTTACGCGCAGCCATGCCGGTCGTTCGCTGCAAGTCGCACGGAGCTAGCGATCCCGGCCTCCTCCGTGGGACGGCGGATCGGAAATCCCGATGCCCTGGGTGGCTCTCGGATGCTCGATTGCGGCAAGCATTGCTGGATGAAGCACTCGTTGATGAAGAAGCCGGGCGCGACAGTTTCGAGCGACCGAAGGTGGTCTGGAATGCGATAAACGACTGGTACCTGATCGGCGTTTCGACCAATGAGCCTGAGCCCGCTTACAACTGCTACCCCGAGGAACCTCATACCCTCCTCGATGAGCTGGCGCAGCGCGCGTCCAGGTCTATAGAGGATCTCTCAACGGGGCCCGGCAATGACTAGCCTGGAGTTCCGTCATCAGTGGGTCGAGCCCCTTCCCGATGAGGACCTTTTCGGCCCGGAGCGCGCGACCTTTGGAGCGCTAGGGGTGCTCGTCGGTGGCACCTGCGTTACCAACAACATTCGAGGCGATGCGGCATCTTCGTCGCTAGCGGTTAGTGGCCCACTCAACGGGATCGCCGAATGGCTCGTGGACAATTGGCTAAACGTTCTGTGGGAGATCCACACGCCGTTCGCCAAGGCAGCGTACGAAAGTTCTCGTGTCCCGTCGCTGATCGGATCCGACCGTTTCCCACCCCGTATATGCCCAATGGTTCCATAGGCACACGCTCGGTCATGGCGCTTCCGATCTAGCGTTGCCAACCATCTCTTTCCTGCCAGAGGACAAGGTCGTGGGCGTGTTCGTCGCGCCGCCGCTGCGAGCATATCAGGCGTCGGTTCGGTTTAACGTGGCCTGGCCAGAGCCTGTTTGGGTCCCAAAGGATGAGTTGTCCGAGGTTCTAAGCGCGTTCGTCACTGAGGTAGTAGCGCGTGCATCCTCGGCTGACGCGAGCAAGCAGTGGGGCGAGTGGCTTGCTGCCCGTTTGGAAGATAAGAAGGCAGCTGCGAAGCGCGACGATATCAGGTTGCAACTGATGCTCGGACAGGTCGCGGCCGAGAACTGGGAGATAGTAGCCAAACCACTAGGGGCGGCAGTGACTGCGTTGTCCGGGGTACTTACCGATTCGGAAATCGTCCATTCGCCAGGTGACCTCAAGTCGATTGCTGAGACGGTGGTTGATGCTGAAAGGGAGCGAGCGCAGGGAGATAGATGGCGCAAGGTGGCAAGCAAGCCCGCGGATCGCATGCTGCTCCCATTTCAGCGTGGATACCGTTTGGCAGATCAAGCTCGCGCCTTTCTCGGCTTGGGTGCGCGCCCACTTGAAGACTTGCGAGAGGTGCTGGATGGTTTCGACGTAGCGCTTAAGCCGTTCCACGGCCCGCCCCTGTTCCGAACCGCTGGCGTTGTAAGCACTCAGGGCAGGGCCAGCGTGTACTATTCGCAAGGCGAGTGGGGATTCACTCCGACACGATTCGCCGTTGCAGCGGCACTCGGCCGACTTCTCGCGGATGGGCCGAGTATCACCGGCGCATTCGGCTGTGCGCACGGGCGGCAGTCTCGGTAGCAGAAGACGCAGCAGGCGAATGCGTTTGCCGCGGAGTTCCTGCTTCCCCGAGCTGCGTTTTCTGCGAGCCACAGCGTGGAGGACCTAGCGGAAAAGTACGGTATCTCGAGATTGGCGGCGCAGCGCCATCAAGAGAACTGGCGTGAAGGACGACTGGACTGAGCGCACGCAGTAACCGGGGCACGGCGTTTGGACCTTGTGCCTGGCATTCGGCCTTCTTCAGAACGGCGATCAACACTTCGACTGGATCGGTAGGCCGGTAGGCCGTGCTTGATTGCCTTTAGATTGCAACCAGTTAGCTCACGCCGCACTCGCGAGCGCAGTTCTAAATTCATCGACCCGGCACCGCGTCTCGCCTCTTATCTCGAACGGAGGACAGCATGGGACTCTTGACCTTCAGCATCAACGTCACCTTGGACGGCTGCGTCGACCACCAGGAGGGAATCGCCGACGACGAGACACGCGCCTTCTTCACCCGCCTCATGGACGAGGGCGGGGCGATGCTGTGGGGCCGTGTCACCTACGAGATGATGGAGAGCTACTGGCCGGCGGTCGCCCGCGGCGACGAGGAGGCGCCGCCGGCGATGCGCGAGTGGGCGGTCAAGCTGGAGGCCAAGCCGAAGTACGTGGTGTCGTCGACGCGAAAGGACTTCCCGTGGAGCAACAGCCACCACATCGCCGGCGACCTGCACGCGGGCGTGCAGAAGCTCAAGGACGCGACCCCGGCCGGCGTGCTCCTCGGTAGCGGCAAGCTCGCGACCGAGCTGGACCGGCTGCATCTGATCGACGAGTACAAGTTCCTCGTCCACCCCAGGATCGCCGGCCACGGCCCGACCCTGTACCAGAGCGGGCTGCCCAGCACGCGACGGCTCGAGCTGCTCTCGGCGAAGCCGCTCCGCAGCGGCGCGGTCGCCATGCACTACCGGCGCGCGCACTGATTCAGAGCAGCCCCATCGCGCCCAGCTCGCGGGCCAGCGCGTCGTCGGGAGCCTTCTCGCCGCGCAACACGGCGTACCTGCTGCGCGAACCCCGTCTTGAGCATGACCGGCTGAGCGGTGCAGAGTGCATGGGGATGGCGGATGCAGCTACGTGGAAGAAGCATGTGGCGACCTGCGTGCGAGGGGACCTGCGATGGTGGGAATACGGCGAGGCAGTGGAAGCAGCCACAGAGCTTGCTCCGCTCAAGCTCGCCTCGGTGGTTCGACGAATGTTTGTGAGCTCCGACGTGGGGCACGAGCCAGTCGTGCTCGGAGGCGCTCATCGGACTACTTCCCCTTAAGCTACGGACTTTGAGCTGCGTTCGGCCAGCGACACCAACATCCGTAGCGCTTCGAGCACTCGCTCTTCGCTGCCGAAGTGCTGCCACAGTTCCTTGTCGAGGAACACGGCTTTGCTTGCCAACCAATGTTGGCTTTTTTGCTTTGGGGTGGAAGTGATCACGCGGCGCGGCGGAGCAGCGCCAGGATGGCTTTCCGCACCAGCGCGTGGACCGCGACGCCCTCTGCGCGAGCCCGCTTCTCTAACTCCTTCCAGATCGCCGGCGGCAGCCGCACGGACTTGAGGACGGTGGGACCCGTTTCGGCACCACCGCGGGGGCGCCCACGGCCGACTTGTAACGTGAGCCCGCCCGTCCGAATGCGCTCGGCGTAGTTGCTTCGCCGGACCTTGACCCGCCCGAAGTCGGCTTCGGGGATGGCCTTCAGCGACGCTGCTGAGGGCGCATCGTGAACGAGTAGGATGCCTTCCTTCTTCACGCGCTTGGCGAAGCGGTTCTGCTTCGCCTGATAGGCGCCGAAATCGATGTCCGACACTTCGCTCCAAGAGGTGCCGCGACGGGGATGCCTATTCGCCTTCTTCTTCATAGCGCCTCCGTTCGTGCGTCGTCGCTTTTCGCGCGGTGATGATCCGAATCACATCGTCTGCCAGCTCGGCGAACACCGTGTACAGGACGCGGGACTTCTCCGATACGCCGATGAGCGCCAAGCGGTCGGGGTGTACCTCATCCTCAAGGAGCAGGCCTGACGGATCTGCAAAGCACGTGACCGCTTCCTGGAACGAAACGCCGTGCTTTCGCTTGTTGCTCGCAGCCTTTTGCGGGTCCCATTCGACCTTCACTCGCTAAGTGTAACACATTTTGACGGGCGACAGGCAGATTGACTCTGCTTCGCTCGAGCTTGCCATGAGCCTGGGGAAGCCCCTGATTCTGCTCCCGTGTGAGCCAGTCAATCCTCGAGAGATTGATCCCGACTTCCAGCCCGAGCGGGAGGCCGCGAAGGCCGCGGTCTCGACACCGCCGCAGGCAGAACGGGCGTACATTCCCGAATGCCTAGTGCCTTCCTCACGCCGCGCTCGAGTGATCACGCGGGTTTTTGAGCGAGCCTCATCGCCGCGCGTCCGACGATGATGCCGAAGGTGACAGCTGCGATGCTGGCGACGCCGAGGCGAGCGCAACCAAGGCTCGCAGCGAGGCCAGCAATGGTGGCGGCGAGCAGCCAGTGACCCGAGCAATCTCGGCCGGCAGCTTCCCGCAGTGCGACGATGGTTCCGGCAGCACCGCCGATCAGGACAGAGAACGCTGTGCAGTACGAGAGTGGGCCAGCACTCGCGCAGCCGGGATCCAGCTCGGTCAGCGCTAGAGCGACGGCCAGCGGGATACCGCCCGCGAGCAAGCCCGTGGAGACGCTGTCCACGCCAGCGCGGTCTCGGAAGCGCAACCAGATCGCAGCCGCGAGCAGCAGGGCGCCGCAGCAGGCGCAGGTTTCGCGGCCGACGGGCTCCAGCATGCAGACCGCGATGATGGGGACGACGATGAGCGCGACCTTCACTGCCATACGCAGGCGCCCCAGCTCGTAGGCTCGCAGGCTTCGGGTGGTCAATGCTTCAAGGTTCACCATAGATTCTCCTCCAGACGATCCGCAGGCGTTCGAGTGCGCGTTGGCGACGCTTTCGCATCGCTGGTATCGCGGCGACAGCGTGTGTCGCTTCGCCCAGTCCAAGGTTCGCTAGCTCTTCCGGGGAGAGCTGGCCGAGCGCCTCGGTCAGCCGCACCCTGAGCTCAGCGCGTAGGGCATCGTCTTCGGCGGAGCCCTCCGTCTCGCCGCCTTCCGCGACTCCTGACGTGCTGTACGACTCACGCCGGCGCTGAAGGCGGCGACGTTGGGTCATGACCTCGAACGCTGCTATCCCGAAAGCCCAGGAGACCCCGTCTCGCGTTCGGTCGAATTCCGAGACGCGCGCGCAAATGCGGAGGAACACCTCCTGGGCGACGTCCTCCGCGTCCTGCTGGTCACGGAGCCCGCGCTTTGCAAAGGCGAGCAGGACAGGCCAGAGGTCGGCGACGAGCTGCGGCATTGCGGAGCGGTCGCCGTCCGCCAGTCTCAGAATGGCGTCATGAATGGCTTTTCTGCGCTCGGGAAGCATCCAGGACGACCAGTGGGACCAGGGCACTACGGTAGGCGGAAGGTCGCCAAGCGTGACGCGAAATTCTCGACTGACCGCGTCACGGCCGGCGTGAGTCCGCCTACTGACAGGGGCGTGGCTACCAGGCCCGCGAGAAAGGAAAAATGGCCTCGAGCAACCTGTCCGTTTCAAATCCAGCCGTCACCAAGCGAAGCCTTGGCCTTGCCGGTCTCACCGCGTTCGGCGCGTGCGCAGCCTGTTGTGCCTTGCCGCTGCTCGCCGCTGCCGGCGTCGGTGGGAGCTTGCTCTCGACCATCGCCGGCTACATCCGGCCCGGGGCGGATTTGGTGGTGGCTGGCGCCGTAGGCGTCGGAGTTCTGGCAGTATTGGCCATGCGCGCGCGGAAGGCCCAGCAGACTGGCGGCTGTGACGTCGCCTGTTCAACGGAGGGCAGCTGCGGTTGTAGCCCCGAAGCAGGCAAGGCCATCTTCACGTCCGCGGATCCGGCTGCCGATGAGCCAGTGGTCTGCACGGCTGATCTGCGAGACAAGCCGACGATCGAAGCTCAGATGAATGGGTACCGGGCCGCCTTCGCACACTTGCGTCGGACTGAACGGTTCACGCGTGGGTTTCGCTGGGTGTTCGAGTCCCAGCCAGGACTGGAGGACGACTTGCGCAGGCTCGCCGAGAACGAGCATCAGTGCTGTCGGTTCTTCAAGTTCGAAGTGAGCCACACCGGCGACGCGATCGTTTGGCAAATCACCGCCGACGAGAGAGCGGCGTCGGTCTTGGAAGAGTTCTCACAGCTGCCGGCGCGGCTCAGCCGCATTGCGCCCGGACAGGATCTGGGCCCAGTCAAGCAGGCCGTGACCGCCGCCGGGCTCGTGTTTGCTGCGGATAGGACACCGTCCAAGTAACCTGCGGGGATGAACCCGCTCGCGAAGGTCGGCTTGTTCGCCGTCACAGCCGTCAACCCGGGTGAGCCAAGCGAGCGGGGGCGAGTAGGGGTCGCTCAGCCACCACGCGCCGATCGGCTGACCATCGCGGAACTCACCGCTCAGGGCGCCGGCAACCGCAGTTCTAAATTCATCAACCCGGGTGCGCCATCAGAGCTGGGGTTCAACTCTGGGAAGTATCGGCCAACGCGCGAGCTAGGTCTTCGGCCAGCGCTCGACCGCGATTGTAGCCACGCTTTTCGATCACAGCGAGCGCTTCCCGTGCAGCTGCGACGTCGTGGTCGGACGCTTCGGTGAGGAGCGCCCGAAGGTCGTCCCAGTCTTGAGGGCGATGACGATCGTCGCGCGCCAGCACCTTCAGTGCGATCAGATGGGCGCGAGTCGCAACCCGCACGATCACGTCCTCGAGCACGGCCAGTTCCTCCGCGTCTCTGACGATCTCGGGCTCGATGCCGGAGGACGCGAAGAGCAGGTCGATGAACACAGAGCGTTCGGTGTCACGCCTGAGGCGCACGGTTGAGATTCGCCCCGTTCGCGTCTGCTCAAGGACGGAACCAACAAGATAGCCGCGGCCTTGAAGATGAAAGACCAGTTGCTCGGCGCTATCGTCGTCAGCCGTGGAGACCGCGAGATCCACGTCGCGCGTGGTTCTGGGCTCCGCTCGGGCGGAAACGGCGAGGCCGCCGATGAGAGCGCACGGAGCATTTGCCTGTTGAAGCTCTTCGATGATGCGCTTGAGCGCACGCTCGACGGCGTTCAGCGACGGGGCCACGCCACTGAAATCCCCTCGCCGTCGCCAAATTCGGCGCCAGGGCGCCGCTCGTACCAAGCCCTGACTCGCGCCTCCAGAGCTTGCTCAGTCATCTCGGGCGCCTCACGTCGAAGACGCTGACGCAGCATGCGCTCCGCAACGTCGATCAGCTCGAAGGTCATGCGGAGCCGCTCGGTCGGCGTCTCGTCGCGTGTTTCGGACATCAGCTCAAGGTTATCACGGAGTTGCCACCGAGCGAATTTCCGCCGGGGCAGCGCTGGCGCTGGACAAGAACTGGACAAGCTGGCCCCCAAACCGCACTCTTCTCGACAAAGTCGCTCAGAAAGCGCGGGCCTCCGAAGCCGTAGGTCACAGGTTCGAATCCTGTGGGGCGCGCAGATGCTTTTCTGACGCAGAAGTTGCGGTATCCTTCGAGTGACCCCGCAGCAACGCCTCTAGCCAGCAGTCAGCCCACGCGCTTCGCGATCAGCGAGTTGACGCTGGTTTTTGCGGCAGCTGCTTCCGCCTC
>DATEDZ010000014.1:0-26297 GCA_035281385.1 Polyangiaceae bacterium | reverse complement strand
TGAAAAGCCGTGCGAATCGCTCGGCTCTGCCCCCGGAGGGTTCGCTGCCCCAGAGCACCCGTCGAAAGGGGAAAGTGGTTGTTCTGCGTGTTCCACGTCGAGCTCCACAAAGCTCCGCCCTTTAGGGCGGAGTTGATTACGAATGACACGGCTCCCGGCCGCTAGCTTGGGAAGAGCGCCGAGGCAGCCCACCGAAGCCCTATGCGGAAGCACCGGGCAATCTGGCAGCGTAGCGTGCTAAGCTCCAAGCTGTGGTGCACGCCGCCCATCACCGTTTCACGTTCGATGAATACCTGCGTATGGAGCAGGATAGCGGCACGAAGCACGAGTTCATCGCTGGCCAAGTGTACGCCATGTCAGGCGGAACGCCGGAGCACGCGGGTGTCACAGCCAATGTGGCACGGCTGCTCGGCAACGCGCTCTCAGGCAAGCCGTGCCGGGTTTACAGTCCTGACCTGCGCGTCCGAGTGAGAGCCACGGGACTCGGCACCTATGCGGACGTGACCGTGGTGTGCGGCAAACTCGAGCTGGATCCCGACGATCCCAAACGCCACACCGCACTGAACCCCAGGCTGCTCGTCGAGGTGCTCAGTCCATCGACCGAGGACTACGATCGCGGCGAAAAATTGGGGAACTACAAGCAAGTCCCGTCAGTCCAAGAGGTGATGTTCGTGGCGCACGACCGGCGTGAGATCGAGGTCGTGCAGCGAGAGGCCGATGGCACCTGGTCGCGCCGCATCACGCGCGACGGGGAGACCGTGGTGCTCGCGAGCATCGATTGCGAAGTTTCGGTCTCCGAAATCTATCGAGATCCACTCGGCCCAGCGTGACTTGGGCGTGGCGCAGCGGCGGCCGCCCGGCTTGCGCGGGTTGATCACGAAAAAGGCGCGCAGTAGATCGGATCGGGAATTTGTCGGATGTTCGGAAATAGCGACCAGACGCAGAAAACCGCGCTTGTTCTTCTTGGCTCTAGCGTCCCCCATCGGACCAGCTGACGGCGCCTCGATCACTCTTCGCCTTCGCCGACATCCACGTCGACGTTCGCCGTCGCGATCTGAGTCACGAGCTGCAGGATGCGGGCCTGGATGTCCGGCACCGCCGCTCGGACCTCAGGGTGTTCCTCGATGAGCTTGAGGATGTCGGTGCAGTCCTGAGAGCGTTTCGAGGCCCGCCGGCGGGGTTCGGCGGCGGCCGCGAGCTTGAGGATCACAAGGTCGGGGACGGTGGCCAGGCGCACGCGCAAGCCTGCGTCGAGCTCGGTGTACGTGGCGCGCGCGACGGCGGTCGCGATCCCGACGTCTTCGGCCGAGAACGGAACGGCGACGCGATCCTTTCGGGCGCCCGGACCTGGGGCTCGCCAATTGTCGCTGTGGGCGAACCTTCGCTCGTGCGCAAACCCGGCGCGCTCGAGGGCTTCACGAGGAATGTCGGCGAAGGTTGGGACCGCAATGTCGATGTCTTTGGTGGAGCGAGGTTCGCGCGAGTAGAGCTGCACGGCGACGCCTCCGATCAACGCGTAGGGCGTGCCGGTAGCCTCCAGCAGCGCCGCCAACTCACGGAGCGGCTTCTCCTTTGTATCGCCTGTCGATGTGCCCATGGTCTCCCGGTAGAGGTTGTCTAGGTCGTAGCTGTCCCGAAGACGACGGCGAATCTCCTGTTTCGCGGGCAATGCCATGGCCGTCCTTATCTCGACCTCGCCTCAAGCATAACTGGTCGGGCCTTCGCGGCGCCAGGCAGCGCCTCCGATTCCGAAGCGATCGACGGCGGTCGGGATCGTTGGGGCTCAACTGACTTCAGCGTTCTCGCGCACTTGGGTCCAATCGTCGTGGCTCCGATCCGAAAAGTTGAAGCCTGGTGCCGACGCTGACAGCGGAGATGGCGACCGGGGGCGATCGGAGCCGGTGGCTTGACCGCCGGTGGCTTGGCCAGTGCAACCGGTGGACCTGGTCGCAGTTGGCGACGAAGAAGAAACGCCCACTTGGGCACGATCGGAGCCTCTTACTCAGCGGTTTCGGCTGACCAGCGGTTCGTGCTTCGCTTCGAGAAAGGAGCCGGCAGGCACGAGGCCTGAAGGCGCCTTGGTCAAGCCGCTGAGCCCGATGCCAGCATGCGGGAGCTATCAAGTTTGTATGCCAGGGCCGAGCAACGAGGCGATTCGAGGACGCGCCTGTCGGTAGTCACCAGGATGGGGAGTCTCCAGGATCTCGCCCAGCCGCCCACTTTGCAAATGGGCGAGATCACGCAACGCCTTCTGGTCTGCACACGAAGCGCTCCAAGGCTGGCTCGAGGCGTGCCTGGTCTCGGGTATCAATCCGCCGATCCCCAGGGCGAAGCGCGGCCGGCAGGTTACGGTTAACCCCCACCTCTCGGCGGTCGTGCTGATTCGCCAGCGGCGTGCAGAGCTTAGACTTTCGCAAGCCCAGGTGGCCAAGCGCGCTGGGGTGTCCCAGCAACAGATCGCCCATCTCGAGAGCCCCGACGGCAACCCCACTCTGGCCATGCTGGCGAAGGTGGCGCGCGCCCTCGGGTGTCGCGTCGAGTTGAACCTAACGGCTGCCTAGTTAGGTGGTGCGGCGAGCGCGCCTCGTGACTGAACACGCCCGAGTCGAGCTCCGACCACTCGAACACTTCTTCGTCGCTGTCGATCGACAGAAACAGGCCCACCTCGGGGGCGACCTGCCGCAAAAGCCCGACGCCATATCCTTGGGCGTGGCCCAGCCGATCGGCAGCCGGGAGACTGACGCGGCGGAGCTGTGTACTATCACGAAGCGTGAGCGTGCCGAACGACTCCGGCGACGAGCGCGACCTGGCGTTCGTGAGCTATAGCCACCTCGACTGCGAGTGGCTGCCGCGCCTGCTGACGCTGCTCAAACCCTACGTGAGGAGCGGGCAGCTCCAGGTGTGGGCAGATCCGTATGTCGAGGTCGGGGACCGCTGGGAACGGAAGATCGAAAATGCGCTGGCGCGCGCGCGCGTGGCCGTGCTGCTCGTCAGTCAACACTTCTTCGCGTCCGACTTCATCGACGAGAAGGAGCTTCCCCTGCTATTGGCGGACGCTGTCACCGACCGGGTGCGGCTGTTTTGCGTTCCGGTGAGCTCGGTCGACGCGGCGCTGCCGCGGATGGGGGAGCTGGGCCAGTATCAATGGGCGAGGCCCCCTGAGCAGCCACTCGATCTGCTGAGCGGAGGAGAGCTGAATCGGGCATTGGTCGAGGTTGTGGCAGCGCTAGCGGCCACGTTCCCCCAGCCGGTGGCGGAGAAGGTGCCGCTGGCTCCTCGCCGGGAGCCTGTGGCGCCGGTGCGAGCTCCGGTAGGAGCCTCGCTCGGGGCCATGCATGGCGTCCCGGAGCTGCCCCCGCATTTCCTGCAGCGAGGCGGGGCTTCCTCGTCGCTCAAGGCGGCGCTCTTGAACCTAAACCGACCCAGCGTTGGCGTGAGCGCGGCGCGCGGCACCGGGCTTCATGGCATGGGCGGCATCGGCAAGTCGGTGCTCGCGGCCGCGGTCGCGCGGGACGAGGACGTGCGCCGCGCGTTCCGCGACGGGATCTACTGGGTCACGTTCGGGCAGGAGCCGAGCGTGCTTGGCCTCCAGCAGGATCTGCTCGAGGCGGTGACGGGCGAGCGCACCGCGCTCGAGAGCGTGACCGTTGCAACCAGACGCCTGCGACAGGTGCTCGAGCAGCGGAATTGCCTGATCGTGATTGACGACGCCCTGGGAGCTCGAGCCCTTGCAGGCGTTCGATGTCTTGGGGCCGAGGGGGCGCCTGCTCGTGACCACTCGCGACGCCCGGCTCCTGACGGCGCTCGGGGCACACGCACAAACCCTCGACGTCCTGGCGCCGGAGGATGCGCAGCAGCTCCTCGCGCGCTGGGCGGGAGCGACCACACCGCTGCCCGCCGAGGCGGCGGAGGTGGCGGAGCAGTGCGGCTACTTGCCGCTCGCGCTCGCGCTCGCAGCGGCGAAGGTGCGCGACGGCTTGTCGTGGAAGGACCTCGGCGGCGAGCTCGCCCGAGCGAAGCTCGAGTTTCTCGACCACCCGTACGGCAGCGTGTTCAAGTCGCTCAGCGCGAGCCTGCGCGTGCTGCCCGAAGCCGAGGCCGCTCGCTACCGGGACCTTTCGATCTTTCCCGAAGACACGCCAGTGCCCGAGCAGGTCATCGTGCGGCTCTGGAGCCGCGCGGGGCTCGATGACGCGACGGCGCGCAAGCTGCTCCGCAAGCTCGCGAGCCAATCGCTCCTGACCCTGGTCGCCGGCGGCGCACGCACGCTCGTGGCGCTTCACGATCTGCAGCGCGATTACCTGCAGATCACGGCCGAGGATGTGGCGGGGACGCACGCCCATCTCCTCGATGCGTGTCTCGAGGCGCTGCTGCCGGCGGACCGGATTGCCACCCGCTGGGCCGCGCTGCCCGCGTCGGAGGACTACCTGTGGCGACACCTCCTATACCACCTGGTCGGGGCGGGTCAGCGGGCGACCGTTCGGACGCTGCTGCTCGACTACGATTGGCTCGCGGCCAAGCTCAGGGCGACGGACATCGGCGCGGTGATCGCAGAGTTTGCGGCACTTGCGCCGGCTCGCGAAGAGCCCCACGGCCTGGTGCGCGATGCGCTCCTGCTGTCGAGCCACGTGCTGGCGGCGCGCCCCGAGGAGCTGGCGGCGCAGCTTGCGGGAAGGCTCGGTGGCGAGGAGGCGCCGGAGCTCTGCGCGCTCGTGGAGACAGCCCGAGCGAGCGAGCGGCCGCCGGCCCTCGTTCCGAGCTGGCCGCGCCTCACACCCCCGGGCGGGCCGCTCCTGCGCACATTCGAAGCCGATCAGGGCGTGGTCACTGCCGTGGCTTTCAGCGGCGACGGCAAGACGGGCGTCTCGAACTCGGGGGATAACACGCTCAAGCTGTGGGACCTGAGCACCGGCATACTGTTGCGCACGCTCGAGGGCCATCAGTGCGCGGTCACTGCCGTGGCCATCAGCGGTGACGGCAAGACGTGCGCCTCGGGCGCGGGGAATAACACGCTCAAGCTGTGGGACTTGGGCACCGGCAAGCTGCTACGCACGCTCGAAGGCCATCCGGGCGCGGGCGCGGTTAGGGCGGTGGCCATCAGCGGGGACGGCAAGACAGCCGTCTCGGGGTCGTGGGATAGGACCCTCAAGCTGTGGGAGTTGGGCACCGGCAAACTGCTGCGCACGCTCGGTTGAGCTCTGGGACCTAGGTACTGGCGAGCTGTTGTGCAACCTCAGAGGTCATGGGCTATCCGTCAATGCGGTGGCCCTCAGCGGTGACGGCAAGACGTGCGTCTCCGGCTCGGGGGATACGACGCTCAAGCTGTGGGACCTGGGCACCGGCAAGCTGCTGCGCACGCTGGAAGGCCATCAGGGCGCGGTCAATGCGGTGGCCCTCAGCGGCGACGGCAAGACGTGCGTCTCGGGCTCATGGGATAAGACGCTCAAGCTGTGGGATGTCGCGTCCGGAGATCGGCTCGCCTCCTACACCGGTGACAGCCAATTCCGTGGCGTTGGCATCACCCCCGACGGCCGCTACGCCGTCGCAGGCGATGCGCTGGGTCGCCTGCACAAGCTTGAGATCCGCCGGTGACGCGCGCCTTCGGTCGGCGAGCACCCGCGAAGGAGCCATGCTATGGCGTGATCGGTGGATTCAGCCGCCATCCGCGCTTATCGCAACCGACGCTGGGACTTGGTCGAGGATGCCGAGCGCCGCACGCGAGCAGAGCAATTTCTAAAGGGCGGCCCCGCGGGGCAGTTGGCTCGGCTTGGCGAGCTGCGCGTGAGGTTCTCGCGCTTGCATCCTGAAGGCGCCCCCGCCGAAGAGCGCGCCCGAAGTCTCCGGGAGCTTGTTGCTTTCGCTGCCAAGGTGCGGGCAGTCAGCGATGCCCTCGCCCGACGTTGAGGTGTACCGGGCGCTCGGCTCCGCCTTCACGGAGCTGCGACTCTCTTGGTACCTGTTCGGAGGGGCAGACGCGCCACGAGCTCGGAGTCAGGCAGTGAGCAGAGCGATGACATCCTCTTCGCATAGCACGCCGATTTCCGAGCTTCTCAGGGCCGCCAGCAGCACGTTTCGCGAGCCGGAACGCGTGCGAAGTCATCGATGCTTCTGATCGCGCGCCACAGCGCAGCTGAGACGCGGCAAGCCGGCATGCTCGCGCGAGCGAGCTTCGAACGCGGGACCTTGCTCCGCAACCTCGTCAACAACATTCGTCCTCTCCACGCACTTTTCGCTCGTCCAAACGCCGCGCCGGCGCCCGAGGCGGAGGAGCGGAAATGCGGGGCTTCCCCAAGCCTCGCCCGCTCCGAAGCCCCGAAAGCAGGCAACCACGCCATCGCGGGCGCCAGGAGCGCGCTACGTCGTGCGAGTAGCGCGGTTCAGCTGTCAGCCCGGCATGCTTCGGCTCGGACCATGAGCTCCACCCTCGAGCGCGGGGGCCAGAGCGGCTCGAGCCAAGCCCGCGCGCGTCGCCTGCTCTGGAGCAAGTACCCACGGCACTCTTTGGAGCGCCCGCGATACAGCGGTACCGATCGACGCCACGGCGGCCAGCTGCAATTCGAGGTGCGCGTTGGCAGCCCGATCCGATTTAGTTTCCGTCCGAGCATCACCCCGCGTCGAGCCGTCGCTAATTCCTCCGGCTAAGCAAGCCTTTGGCACTTGCTTCCGCGCACTTCCGAGTTTTTCGCCGCGATCTAACCCAGCCTTGGAAAAACCTTGACGCTGGAGCCGGGCACCGGCGAGAGCCGGGCCGCCGCGCTGCCGTCCCGAACCGCGACTTCGATGGTGTCGAAGGATCCTACGAGCGCCACCAGCTCGCTGGGCTGCGCGTCGGCAAAGGTTCGGACCGAGCGCAGCATTTGGCCGGCAATCTGCAGGCGAAACTCGGAGTCTACGGCGGGGAGCACTTCGGAAGCGCGCAGCGTCGTGATCAGGTTGCCGAAGTGATCGGTGGTCAGCAGATTGCCGACGAAGCCATCGGCCTCGCTGACGATGCCGGGCACCGGGCTCGGCACACTCAGGTGCGTGAGCTCCCCGACTTGGTGGAAGGGCAGCTCGCGCGCCGCCAGGCGGCCCGCCAGCACCGCGAACACGTCGCGGCCATGAAACGTGCTTTTCGCTCGGCTCAGCCCGTGACTCACTAGATCGATCGCCCGCACCTCGTGATGCGCGGTGCGCAAGCTGATCTCGGCCAAGAGCCCGTTGTCCGGACCGACGAAGTAGTGGTGCTCGGCCGCCATCACCACCGCGCTTCGCTCCGAGCCGACGCCCGGATCCACGACCGCGCAGTGCACGGTGCCGGCCGGAAAGTAGCGAAAGCTGCGCTCGAGCCAGAAGGCGCCTTCCGCCACCGCGCCCGCCGCGATGCCATGCGTGATGTCGATCACGCGCAGAGCTGGATGCGCGCCCACTAGCACGCCCTTCATCACGCCCACGAACGGATCACGCAGGCCGAAATCGGTGAGCAGCGTGACCAAACCCGAGGGAGCTTGCATCAGGCGCTCGGCTCCGGTCGCCAGCGCGTGATGCGACGCGGCCAGCGGCCCTCGGCTTGACTGGTACGCAGCGCCGCCTTGAGCGCGGCGCGCGCGTCGGCAGTAAGCCATTCCGGCGGCGACGACGGCGGCTCGGCCTGCCACACCCCGAAGTCGACTTGCTGCGCCCCCGCGCTCGCGCCGACACGAACCCGCGCGCGCCAGCTCCGGTGGGGCGTTTGCAGGTGGGCCTCGTACTCGGCCAGCTCGCTCGTGGCCTGGCCGAGCCGTAGCTCGATGCGCCCGCCATTCTCGGGGGTCATCGAAACTTCACCTCGCGCGGCAGCGTGAAGACTGCGAGAAAATGGCCCCGCATGGGCGGAGCATAGCCGGGGGATGGCGTCTGCCTTTTTCGCGAGCATATTCAACATGTTACAGTATTCACTGTCTTTCCGTTCAGTGGCCTGGTAACGGCGATTCATGGCTCGCCCCAACCTCGCCGAAGGCCTCATTCCTCTCGACCCCGCCCCGATGAAGCTGCTCGTCACGCCGAGCGGCTACCGGGTCGCTTGCTACGCGGTCCCGCTCGAACAGTTCCCGGTCGACTTCTTCGCCGACCCGGACGGACGCTGGACCTACGAAGGCCTGGCGGAAGCCGCTGGCTTCGCGCTCGACGCGGGCGTGGCGATCGGCGTGCTCTCGCGCGATCACTTCGGACATCCCGAGGGGAGTGCCATCGTGACCCTCAACGCGGAAGCCAGGCCGTACGTGGCCGTGGTCGAGTGTCCGATCGCGTACAGCTGTGCCGAAGCGAGCGCCAGCCTGCTTTCGGAGCCCGAGCGCGACTGCGGTTGAGCCTTACGGTGACGCGCCGCTCGCGGGAGCGTACGATGTCGGTGCTTGGTCACGCGCGTCTTCTCTCAGCAAGAGGATCTGGTGGGGGCGTTGCCCAAGCTACTGCAGCATGCGCGGCGCTTTTTTGCGGCAGAGCTCGAAGTGCTTTCGGCTTCACCGGTGACGCGCCCCGACGTGAGCGTGGCCGAGGTCCGCATGCGACTTTCGAGCGCGCGCTACCCCGGCTCCGGAACCTTTCGCATCGACTCGCGCCGCGGCACCGACGATGATCGCTTCGCGGCCGAAGCCGCCGAAGCGCGCGGCAATGCGACCAACATGTCATTGCTGGCCGCGCAGTGTCCCGCGGTTTGGAGCATCACGCCCGAAGCCGACGTGACCGGCAGCGCGGAGCTTCAGCTCTCCGCGCTGCTCGCCTCCGTCGCGCTTGGCCCGGTGCTACCTGCCGACGAAAGCACCCTCTACGGTGTGCGCGGCGCCATGGAGCGCGCCGAAAAGTCGGCTCGAGGTTGACGAACCCATCACAGGCTGCCGCGGGCGACGGCGCTTGCATGCTACCTTGGTAGGGTGAAACGCAGGAACGGCATCGATGTCGTGAAAATTAGCGTGTCGGTTGCTGCGGAAGATCTGGCGATTCTGCGACGACGCGCCAAGCGCCTGTATCGGGGAAACCTATCGGCTGTCATCCACGAGCTGGTCCAGAAGGCGAAGAAGCAAGAGGCCATGGAGAAGTTGATCGCCTCGCTCGGTTATCTCGTGACGGCCGAGTCCGCCTACTGGTCCAAAGTCGAGGCCAGTTGCAGCGTGCGTCTAGCCGTTGCGAGCTGAACCGTCAGCTCACGGCCTCGAGCTCTAGACCGTGAATATCCTCGAAGTCAGTGCGGTTGCGTGTGACGAGCCTGGCGCCATAGCTGACGGCCGTGATGCCGATCACTACGTCTGCGGCGCGACGACGGGGACTCCCCAAGCGCCTGAATTCCTCGCCCGCGCGCTCCGCGATGGCTTCGGTAAGGGCGATGATGCCTTGATCACCGAACAGCCCTCGGGCGACAGCTATTTGCTCTGGCGTGCGCGGACCGCGGCAGAACTCGTACCACGAAAGCGCGCTGATCTCGAGCATCGCGTCGGAGTCGACGATGGCTGCGAGTCGCCGCCATTCGACGCCACGGCTCGAGAGTGCGTAGACGAGAAAGTCGGTGTCGAGGTGGAACCGACTCAAAAGAACTCGTCCTCGTCCTTCAAGCGCGCAACCTCTGCCGCCGCGTCGTTGCCCTCGAACAACACGCTCAGCCGATCGAGCGCTCGCTGGCGGCGACGCCGTCGCTCGCTAGCGACACCCAGCACATGGTCGCTGAAGTGCACCAGCGCTCGACGCAGCACCTCCGAAGGAGAGACTTGCAGCTTGGCCGCCAGGCGCTTGGCGGCGCCGCGCGAGGCGTCGTCCAGAATCAGCGTCGTGCGCGATTGCATATAATATGCTTAGCGCGGGCATACTATATGTCAAGGATCTCGATGCCCGAGCTAAACATCTAGAATGACTCAGTTTTAATAAAGGCCCTGCGAGGCGCGCTCGAACGCGGCCAAGACATCCGATGCGCGGGCGCCGTCAAGCGGAACGCCATCGAGGGCAGTCAGGATGCCGCTACTCGTAAGTGATGCTCCGGGCGCGAAGGCTGCGTCCGCTGCCAGCTCCACCTCGCGTACAGCTGCCGTGCTCACCAGGAGGTCACCGGTCACTCTGGCGCGCGGCTCGATCGAAGCTTCGACGACGCCTAGCGGGATTTCGATAGGTGCGACCGCGCCGTGGCCGAGATCGCGATCGCGCTCCACGCGAGCGACCGAGGGCAGCTCGCTCGTGACATCGTGGCTCGCGACGCCCAGCCGCTCGACGACGCCGCGCTGGGCGCGCTCGAGTAAGTCGCGCGGCACGGGCCGGCCGCGCAATAGCCCGTAAAGGGCCGCCGGTGGCTCACGCTTCAGGGCCGGGCGCACGACGCTGGCCGTTTCCAGCCCTAGCAGCACCTCGATCAGCACCGCGCCCGAGGTGCTCTGGTCGTAGCCGACCAGGGCCACCGGGTGGCCGAGCAGCACCAGCACCTCGGTGCCGAAGTAGCGCAGCGGTACGCCGGCGGCGGTGTACCCGCGCAGCAGCGCGCGCAGGTTGCGATTGAGCAAGGTGCGCGACGAAGCGTCCGGAAAGAGGGCGGCCACGTGAGGCAGCGCCAGCGCGTGGTACAGAGTCGGGCCCCTCAGCTGCGCCTCGGTTCCGGTCGTCAGACGCCGAGCGATGGGCACGTCGAAACGCGCCGGCGAGCGCTGGCGCAACGTGTCCTCGCGCTGCAGCGCACCGAGCACCAGCGCGTCGGCTTCGAACGCGGCCCCCACCAGCAGCGGCCGACCGCTCGACTCTGCCAGCGTGAGCGCGCGTCCGCCCAGCTCGAGCGCGCCGTCGAGATCGGTCTCGAACGTCGCGAGGCCGAGCGCCATGAGGGCTCAGGTCTTTCGGATCAAGAGCTGGTCGAGCTCCACGCCGGCCATCGACAGCGCCTGGCGCTGGACCTCGCATAGCTGCGCGATACCTTCCAGGGCCAGATCGGTCATTTTCTCGATCTCCTGGCGCGGCACCGCGGCGCCTTCGGCGGTGCCCTGAATCTCGACGATGTTCCCTGATTCGGTGGCCACGACGTTCAGGTCGACGCGCGCGCTCGAATCCTCCCGGTAGTCGAGATCGAGCAGCAGCGCCCCGCCGACGTGCCCGACGCTGACCGCCGCCACCTGGTCGCGGATCACCGGACCTCGCAGCTTGCCTGAGGCGCCGAGCTTGGCCACGGCCAGCGCCAGCGCGATGAAGCCGCCCGTCACCGACGCGGTACGAGTGCCGCCATCGGCCTCCAAGACGTCGCAGTCGATGTGCACGGTGCGCTCGCCGAAGGCATCCAGATCCAGCGCCGCGCGAAGCGCGCGTCCGATCAGCCGTTGGATCTCGCGCGCGCGCCCTCCGAGCGGGCGGTCCCGGCCGTCGCGATTCTCGCGGCGCTTGGGGTTGGCGCGCGGGTGCATCTGGTACTCGGCGGTGATCCAGCCCTTGCCGCGACCTTCCATGAACTCCGGCACCGCCGGATCGATCGAGGCCGTGCACAGCACCACGGTGCCGCCGGCGCGGTACAGGGCCGAGCCCTCCGCCAGTCGATGAAAACCCGGCTCCACTCCCACTGGACGAATGGCCCGGGCGTCTCGGTCAGCGCGCGCGCTGGTCATGGTCTCGTCTTCTATCACAGCCCCGCGCTCCGGAACTTTTGGCCCTTTCGAGCGTAAGAGTGGTCTGGACGGCTTCTCCCGAGGCTTTTGGGAAATCTCCGGGACCCCGTGCTACCGTAGACCCTCCCTCGTGGACCCAAGGTTGGAGGGAAGCCAGGGCCCTAGCTCCGAGAAAACGCGCGCATGCTCAGCACCGGCGACATCATCGACGGCAAATATCGAATCGTTCGCCTGCTCGGTGAGGGTGGCATGGGCGCGGTCTACGAGGGCGAGAACATGCGCATCCATCGCCGCGTGGCGATCAAGGTGCTGCACTCCGCGGTGGCCGCAACCGGTGAGGCGGTGGCGCGCTTCGAACGCGAGGCCCAGGCGGCCGGCCGTATCGGCTCGGAGCACATCGTGGAGGTGCTCGACCTCGGCAACCTGCCGAGCGGTGACCGCTACATGGTCATGGAGTTCATGGATGGCGACTCGCTGTCGGGTCGCATCCGGACGCGCGGCCGTCTATCGCCCACGGAATGCTATCCGATCTTGCATCAACTGCTCGCGGCGCTGTCGGCGGCGCACGGCGCAGGCATCATCCACCGCGACCTGAAGCCGGACAACGTGTACCTGCTCAAGAGCCGCGGTGGTAAGGCGGACTTCGTCAAGCTGCTCGACTTCGGTATCTCGAAGTTCAATCAGATGAGCGGCGACAGCGGGTTCAGCATGACCCGGACCGGCGCCGTGATGGGCACGCCGTACTACATGGCGCCCGAGCAGGCCAAAGGCTCGCGGGAGCTCGACCATCGCGTCGATTTGTATGCGGCCGGTGTGATCCTTTACGAGGCCATTACCGGTGAAGTGCCGTTCAACGCGGACACGTTCAACGAGCTTTTGTTCAAGATCGTTCTGGAGCAAGCGCGGCCGGTGGAGCAGGTCGTGCCGGGTATCGATCCGAGCTTCGCGGCCATCGTCGACAAGTCGATGGCACGTGAGCCTTCGGCGCGCTTTCAAACGGCGCGCGAATTTCAGGAGGCGCTCGAGCAGTGGGTGGCCGGCGCAGGCCCGCAGCTCGCAGCCGCGCTCAACCCTTCGGCGACCAAGCCCGCGCAGCATGCGCCGATGGGCACAGGCGCTTATCAAGCGCCTGCCGCCCAGCATGCGCCGATGGGCACAGGCGCTTATCAAGCGCCGCCCGCACAACATGCGCCGATGGGTACTGGTTCCTATCCGGCAGCTGCGGCGCACTTGCTCGGCACCGGCACACCGGGCAATTGGACGAACACGGGCACCTACACCCCCGGCGAGGCGGTCCCGAAGAAGAGCAACGCCGGGATGCTGGCCGCCCTGGGCGTCGTGGCCGTGCTCGTGCTGGGCGGCGGCGCCTTCGCCGCGATGAGCCTTTCGAAGGGTAAAGAAGACGCGGCGGCCGCCGTGGGCAAGGCCGAGGCCGAAAAGGCAGAAGCCGAAAAGGCCAAGGCGGAGCAGGCCGAGCGCGAAAGAGCCGCGAACGAGGCCGCCGAAAAAGCCAGGGCCGAGGCCGAAAAGGCCAAGGCAGAAACCGCCGACGTGAAGACCGAGGCAGCCAAGGCCAAGGCCGCGGCGGCGGAAGCAGCGGCCAAGGGCGCAAAGGTGGCGGCCGCGCCAGCCCGGCGCGCGCCGGCTCCTGCTCCGGCGGTCAAGCCCGAGCCGAAGCCCGAGCCCAAGCCGGCTGCGCCAGCACCGACGCCGGCATCGACAGGCCGCCGTATTCGCACCAGTCTGTGAGCGTGCTGACGGCGGTCGAGACGAGCAGCGCAGACCTGCTGCGGCTCTCCGAGGTGTTCGACAGCCTTCAAGGTGAAGGCCCGAACAGCGGAAAGCCGTGCCGCTTCGTGCGCCTGGCGCTGTGTAATCTCCGCTGCCACTACTGCGACACCAAGTACACTTGGGATTTCGAGCAGCATGACTACGACCGCGAGGTGAAAGAAACGACCCTCGCCGCGGTGGTCGAGCAGATCCGCTCGGCGCCCTCGGCCCACGTCGTGCTCACGGGGGGGGAGCCGCTGCTGCAGCAACGCGCACTCGAGCGAACGCTGCGTGAGGTACCCGCGTCCATCTTCATCGAGGTGGAAACCAACGGTACTCGCCTGCCGCTGCCGAGCTTGCTCGAGCGCATCGATCAATGGAACGTGTCGCCCAAGCTCGCAAGCGCGGGTGACAGTGAGGCGCTGCGCATCCGGCCGGAAGTCTTGCGCGCGCTACGGGACACGGGCCGCGCCTACCTGAAGCTGGTGGTGCGAAGCGAGCAGGACAAGGCCGAAGCCGAGGCGCTGCGTGTGCGTTTCGGCTTCGCGCGCGAGCGCACGCTGCTCATGCCCGAGGCCGCCACCAGCGAAGAGCTGCGCGCCCGGGCGCCGATCGTGGCGGCCTGGTCGCAAGAGTTGGGGCTACGCTATTCGGATCGTCTGCACGTGGCGCTGTGGGGCGGGCGCCGCGGAACGTGAGCGCCTATCATGCCGCTCGGGCGCTGGTCAGTTCGCGCACGCCTTTCGCTCGGACTTTTGGCACTGTTCTGGGCTGCCATGGTGCTTGCGATGTTCAGCTACGCGGGTGGCAGCTGGCTCTACCCGCGCGCGCCGTCGCACGATTTTTTCGCGAATTTTTGGTGTGATCTGTTGCGCGAGCCGGCGCACAACGGCTTGCCCAACGCGCGCTCGGTCCAGCTGGCGCAAGTTGGCTTTGGCGCGATCGCGCTGTCGCAGGCGTTTTTCTGGTTGGAAGCGGCACGGCTGTTATCGCCGCTCGGCGCGCGCTTCCTGCGCGTGGCCGGCGTTACCTCGGCGCTGGCAACCGCTGTCGTGGCACTGATCCCTTCGGATCGCTTTCCAGCTCTGCACGCCCCGGCCGTGCTGACGGCGGGTGGGCTCGGCTTCGTCTGCGGATGCGTCGTGTCGGGCTGGGCCCTACGCCACCATCGCGAGATGCCGGGCTTCGCCCTCAGCGCGCTGGTGCTGATCCTCGCCGCCGCCATCAACCTCGTGCTCTACGTCAAAGTGGTCTATTTTATCCCAGGCGAGACCATCGTGCTGCCCGCCGCGCAGAAGGTCGCCTCTTTGGCGTTGGTGGTTTGGATGGTCGCTGGGCTCGGCGCGGCACAAGCCCCAGACCGCGCGGACATTTGATCCACGGGTCGGCGTCCGTCGATGGCCTAGTGTCCTGAGTCCATGATTCGCTGGAAAAGTGAATCCGTACGGGGATACCCTCGTCAGAGGGGGATGACGACTCAGAAGCACGCCCAGCGGCTCCTGGCGCAGCCGAATTCTGAACGAGTCGCGGACTCAGGACACTAGCCTGTGCGATTCACTTCGTACACAAAGTGAAGCTCCTCCTAGCCTGTGCGATTCACTTCGTACACAAAGTGAAGCTCCTCTTAGTGTCTTGAGTCCATGATTCGTTGGAAAAAGTGAATCCATGGGGGGATACCCTCGTCGGAGAGGGATGACGACTCAGAAGCACGCCCAGCGGCTCCTGGCGCAGCCGAATTCTGAACGAGTCGCAGACTCAGGACACTAGGCGCTTGGTTTGACGAGATCGGGTTTTTCGCGTCGCGGAAACAATGGTCTCCAGCCCTGATCTCCTTCCCCGCCTACCCAGAGTGCCGTGAGCGTCACAGTTGGAACGTTGTAGTAGAAGACGAGCAGATTGGCGCCGTTGCCATAGCCGAGGACACGGTCCGCGAGCATGTCTTCTGACCAAGCACGATGTGACCGGCGAAGGCGCGGTGAAAGCGCGTCGCGTGCCGCGGTTTGTAGAAAAAGGCGAAGATCATCTCGCGCCGCTGTATCGGCGATCACACTTCCCTCGGCGAAGACAGGGATGGTCTCTGGTACAAATTCGTAGGGATCTAGAACTTGAACATTGTCTAGACTCAGGGCGGTCAAGTACGAGCGAAGCGATTCGATCCCGGATCGACGTCCCAACGCGAAAGTAATGGTGATACGTCGCCGCTTCAGGCTTTCAGTCCTTGCAGGATTCAACTGCTCCGCGAGGTGTTCGGACAATGCCTTCTCATGTGTCAATCCGAGCCATTGGCACAATGTCGTGAGACTATGGCCTGCCGCGCCACAGAAGTCGTCCCAGAGCACGAGGTGACCATTGGTTTCTGCCTCGAGCGCGATCTCAAAGGACTTCACACAGCGCTGCAGGGCTTGGTCGACATCACTCATGAGGTACATCAGCAGTGCGCTGCTGTCGCCCGAGCTGCCAAGAGGGCATACGGTTTCCACGTCGGCGCCGGCCGCTTCAAGGCGCGAAGTCAGTGCCTGGACGAAGAAGCCGCGATCCTTGAAGTCGACAGCCTCGAGCATCCGAAGACCGGCTCGCCCGCGTCGCTCGGTCTCGAACTGCCGTAGAAAATCTGCGATTGCCATCGGTGACACCGGCGCGGACTTGCCTGACTGGTACCGACCAAAGCTGACGGCCAGGTCCTCGATCCTCGGCCATGCTGTCTTCAGGAATGCCTCCAGCGCAGCCTCTCGATGTGACACCAATCGTGCAGGAGGAGTAGTCTCGGGTGGCTCACCGGCAGAGTAGTATCCCGCAGCGAAGAGTTCAGCCTCGGCGTCGCTGATCGCCTCGGGATCGAGTCTTGTGGCACGGTATGCGTCCGCGCCAACGCTCCATGCATACGTCTGTCTAAGCACCTTCTTCGCCGCAATGAACGTCTGCAGAACTGCTCCTTCAGGTGCGAACACGCATACCTGCTGGCGACCAACGCGCTTTCCCGCTTCAGGCCGTTGACCACTTCGCATCGAACTTACCTGTGCGAACTGTTCGACGCTGTCGCCAACGAACGCATGAAGGTCAAGTTCGAACTTCTTGATTGGGGGGAGATCGACCTCGACGGGTTGTGCGGCTAGCTCCTCGCCGCCGGACTTTAGTAGCGCAGCAATCGCGAGTGCTTCGCTCTGCACAGCTTCTCCGAACCTATCTAGGCTGCCGGTCAGCTTGCGCCAGGAAGCACGGCGACCAGGATCGTCCAACTCCGGAATTGCGATCGACAAGGCCCGCTTTGGTAGGCGACGTTCGCGGATTACCGCCAGATCTCTCGATCGACGATCCAGGATCACTTCATCATCTGAAAGTTCGAGCCACTGTGAGATGGTGAGTGCGTCCATTTTTCGCAGGGCTCTTCGGGCGATCGCTTCGGCCGCTCGCACCTTGTGATGGAAGTAGACCTTTTCGAACAGAATGCCCCTTGTAATCGCCAGCTCTTCCAACGCTCGTGCACCTGGCGAGCTGAGCGTAAGAATCTTTACATGTGAGTCCTCGGCGGCTCCCGCCCACATTGCGTGCTCCTCGAGACCGTGCTCTTTGAGCATCGTGACGGGCACATCGAGACAATGAACCTTTTCGATGATGCGTCGAACGTCAACTGCACACGGGACTCCTGCCATGAGACAATCGCGAGGCATATAGTCGAGCTTGTCCGCGTCGAAGGGGCCGTTCATGAGGAGTGTAAGAAACGCCCGCCCCTCTAACGC
This sequence comes from Polyangiaceae bacterium, assembly GCA_035281385.1. Taxonomy (GTDB): domain Bacteria; phylum Myxococcota_A; class Polyangia; order Polyangiales; family Polyangiaceae; genus PMG-095. The sequence continues at coordinate 9,208 of DATEDZ010000014.1, read as the reverse complement.
CGGTCCTCCGACCACGAGGGAAGCGATTTGGCGCGTCGCGGAGTCGATGTCCTTGATAAAGTCAGCGCCCACTTGCGGAAGCGCAAGCAGTTCCTGAAACGCCGGGGACCTGATGAATACCGCCGCAAAGGCCTCGCTCGCTGCGGGTCGCGATCGTGTCCGGTAGTCAGTCTTCATTCGACGGATCAGCTCTTGGACTCCGGGCAAGTCGTCAATGATGAGCTCCGGTACGTGGCTCATCAGGCAGTGCCCGCAGTCGTGCAGCAACGCAGCTATGCGGAGCAGTTTTGCGTCCACGTCCGGAACAGCGAGGTCTCCGGCGCGACCCGAGCTGCGCTCGAGTCCATCGATTAACTCACCCATCTGGTGCAGCGCCCCAAGGGAATGCTCAAGGCGCGAATGACCTGCCGTTGGGTAGATCCAGTGAATGACTCCAAGCTGCCGGATGAAACGGAGCCGCTGGAGCAAGTGGCTGTCTAGGATCGCGACCTCCCATGGGAAGAGGTGGATCGAGCCCCAAAGCGCGTCGTTGATCACCTTGGGGCGTGGCTGCACGACGCCACGGGAGATGCGATCAATATGTGGTCTGAGCCATCTTTCGCATGTCTCCCGGAGTTCCCCCTCCAGAGCGTCTGCTGGATTCGCCGGCAGCGCGATTGGGGAGGCGAAGTCAGGTCCCGAGCCGCTCATCCAAGTGCGCGGCTAGTTTCCGAAACTCGTCGGCTGAGGGGAGCTCGTTCAGCTCGTTACGGGCTTCCTCTTCATCCAACTTGAACTGGGCAATGCGCAGGCGTGGATTCTCCAGTGCGACGATGAAGTCACGCTCACCCTCTAGAAGCATTTCCGTTGCCTCCGGGAAAACGCCAAAGACCGGATCGAAGTTTTCGAGCATGCGCTCTGCCGCCGCAGCAAATGGCGGTTCGTGGACTGCCGTCTCAAGCATTGCGCGAAACGCGGCGTGGAACTTGGTTCCCTCAGCGATGAAAGTGGTCCGATGGCGTTCGCGAAGTGCGAAGAGCACACCTCGGTAGAAAACGCTCGTGTCCATCACCACCTCTTTCTTGCGCGTTGGTGCGCCGAAGGGTTCGGAGCGTAGCGATTCGGTTGTGGTTCGACCAGTCATCTTTCCTCCACAGAAAATGAACAGCGCTTTCCGTGGCCATTCGTCCCGCCGCTTTCGGCAGGATGATGGCCGCCTGGGGCCCGAGGACGTGTCTGGCCTGGCCCAAGCATTGGCCGTGCCGCGCCGACCGTGCTGGTACTGCCCGTAAGGTCAATACTTGTTTCCACTTTTTCGTTCAGCACAACCCATTTTCTAGCGCCTAACGTGACAAATGTCCAGTGCCTGGTGTGCAGCATAAGTATTCGAAATAATGGAGTATCCTTCCATAGCTCGCCAGCAAACTGCCTTGCAGGGTTACACAGCAGACTTATTGCCATTTCCGGACAGAAATGAAGACCGGACGCCCTCCAGCGTGGCTCATCGCGCCTTCGGGCCCGCACCTGGTGGTGCAGGAGGTTGCCGAACTCGATGGCGAGAACCGAATCGTCCTTCCGGCCCGGCTTCGAGACGGTCTCACTTGGGCAGTCGGGGACGTGCTCGGCGTGCTCGAAAAACCGGGACGGGTTCGCTTGCAACCGTGGGAAGCGAGCCGCGCAGTTCTTCAGCGCCGTAAGGAGCTTGTTCTCCAAGTGGCCGACGTCTCGAAGCCCGCCCGGGACGACCTCAACCTCCTTCGTGCGATTGACGACCGGTTCTGCCGTCTCGCAGTTCGCTCAGATGGTCGTGTCCGCCTGCATCGCAGCCTTCGTTTGCATCTTCAGGACGACCTTCGTCAGGTCGTCGCCGTTCGGTTTCCTAACGAGCTCGAATTGTGGTCGCCGGACTACAGAAACAACCGCAACGCAGAAACGGCTGACGTTTTCTCTGATTTGGTTTGATAGCGATGCTGGTGGTCCACTGGTCGCAGTTCACAGCCGTGGCTGCGATGCACCGATTCCCTCAGCGCAAATCGCCCCAAACCGTGAGCGCGGCGGTCGTCTCGGGATCGAGCTCGGCGCGCTCACGCGGCCCGAGCTGAGCCGCCTCGCGGGCATGGCGCGCGGCCACGCCAAATGCCGAGAGCCAGAGCGCGCGAGCGGCCAGCGGCTTCTGATCCAAGCCGTCGGTGGTGCAGGCGGGGTCGATGTCCTGGGCGCAGAGCCGCGGCACCTTGCCGGCAGAGCCGCGCAGTAGCCAGTTGCCGAGCCGCGCCGAATAGTCCTGGGCGCTGGTGGCGAGATCGGTAGCGCCGGCCAGCGAAGCGCTACCGCTGGCTCGAGCGAACAGATCGCTGCCGTGGTGGCGCGAAACATCGAGCCCGAGTGCCTTGAGCACCGTGTAGGCGACATCCGGCACGCTGGTCGGCAGCGTGACCTCACGACCCGCCAGCGCGTCGCCCGGAAAGCGCATCAAGAGCGGGAGCAGCAAGCGATCCTCGGTCAGCGGCGCCATCGGATCGAACGGGATGTCCGGAGCGTTGCCCAGCCCGACGTCGGAGGTGACGATGAGCAGCGTATCGTTCCAGGCGCCCTTGTCCTTGAGCATCGCGATCAGCTTGGCGAGCGCCGTGTCCTGCTTGGCGAGCGCTGCGTCGTGCAAGGCGCGCAGGCGGATCCAGTCGTCGTCGCCGATGCGGCGGGCGGCCTTGCGCTGCTTCTCGCGCAGCGCCCCGAGCACGATGCCGGCCCGGCGCGGGTCGAGAATGCCCGCATATTCTTGGGGTTTGAGCAGCGCCGTCTCTTCGCGCGTCAAGTCCCACGGTGGGTGACCTCCGCGCAGCACGACCACCACCAAGTGAGCCGCCGAGCCACCCCCGCCCAGCTCGCCCTCGAGGAAGCTCTGCGCGCGCGAAAGCGGCTCGGTCGCGGGCAGATCGAGCACGGGGGAGATGGTTTCGTAAGCGTCGAAGCCCGCCGCCAAACCGAACGGCGCGAAGCTGGTCGGCACGCCGGTGAATAGCGCGGTGCGGCCGCCGGCCTCTTTCACCGTCTCGGCCAGCGTGACGACGCGCTGGCGCAGTCGGTCACCGGGAGCCTGAATGCCGTGCACGACTGGCGCCACGCCCGAAAGCAGCGAGGCGAGCGAAGCTGCGGGCACACCGGAAGGGGCGCGGTGAGCGCTGAAAGCGGCCGCGTGCTTGGCCAGATCGCTGAGCGCGCTCATGCTGGCCGAAGGGCCCCAGGGCGGTAGGCGTCCGCGATCGACCGTAGCGAGCACGACCAGCACGACCGTCTGCGCCGCCGGGACGTGCGGCACTTCAGGCTTTGCGCGACCGATGCTCGGATCGCCGAACACCACACGACCGCCCCGGGTGCCCTCCGTGGCGCGCAGCTCGAGGCCGACGAGCTCCGAGCCCGCTGCCGCGAGATCCAGCGCGACGGGCGTGAAGCTCGCCCCGTCGCCACCCGAGAGCTTGCGCGTCGACAGGACGCGCGGCGGCTTTTCGTCGCTGACGAGCGCAATCTCGGCCGTGCCGCGACCAGTGCCCCAAAAACCCAGCCCTATTCTGAGCTTCGCGTCGCTCGCCGGACGGATGAAGCAGCGCACCACGCTCGGTGTACGCAGCACGATCGCGCGCTTGGGCACGCCGTCGAGCACCACGTCGCTCACGACGTCACGCAGCGTCGGCGCCGCGTAATTGAGCCCCGTTTCGAGCGGCGGACCGATGCGCACCCAATCCAGATCGGCCAGCGGCTCCTTGGAGCCACGTGGCGCGCCGGTGAAGCGCAGACTGAGACGGTGCCGCCCGCGTGACACAGGCGTGGTCGAGGCTGGAAAAGACAGCGTACGGGTCTCGTTCGGAACGAGCTTCTGCTGACCGAGCTTCTTGTCGTCGACCGCGACCGTGATTCCCTTGGCGCTCACCGGGTGCAGTCGCAAGGTCACGCTCAGGTTACTACTGGCTTCATCGAGCCAAAAATCGAGCCGGGTTTCGCGCGTGAGCAGCCGCTCGTAGCTGTCGCCACCGCGATCGACGGAGGCGGGTGTTTCGGCCAGCGCCGCCGCGAAGGCGCGCTGCGGCAGCTCGGCGCCGCCGAAGTCGAGCAATCGGCCATGGTGCTCGATTTCGCAGTTGCCCAGCTCCTTGAGCAGGTCGATCTGCTCGGGTCCGGGCAACGCCGGTTCGGGCCCGGCCGCAGGCCCGGGCGCGGCCGCGGTTTTCGACGCCGCACCGCCCGGCCCCGGGTCGCCGCCGCAGCGGCAGCCGCTTTCGGCGAGCAGCATCAGGGCCGCGAGAGCAGTCCTTGCCGCCCTCACGGCGATCCAGCGGGAGCCGGCGCCGCAGAGTCGGTCGCCACGACGAGGGTGCGCTGGCCCTGCTTGACCGAGACTTCCTGCGCTACGCCGTCGCCGAGCGTGAGCTGGTGGGAGCCCGGCGTCAGTGGCACCCGCCGACCAGGACCCATGCCGAGGTACTCGCCGTCCACCCGGATGGCGGTGCCATCGGGGACCTGGATCTCGAGCAGCCCACTGTTTTGCGGCACTTCCGTGCCAGGCGGCAGGGCCGATTCACTGACCGTCACCTTCAGCTTGGGCTGCGCGGGCGCCAGCGCGCTCGAAACCACAGGCAGAGGCATGGGCGTCGCGGCCGACGGTGCTTGCTGCGCGGGGGGCGCCGGCTTGCCCCCGAACAGCGCGGTCACGCCCCAGTAGGAAACACCAGCAGCGATCACGGCAAACAGCAACGTGCGACCGAGCCCACCGGCATCGCTGTCGGCGCGCGCCTGAGCAGGCTTTGCGGCGGCGGGCGCCTTCGCGGCCGCCATGACCTGAGTTTTGACGGCTGCCTTCGGCGGTTGGGTCGAGACATCTGATCGCCAGGGCGAACGCTCGCGGGCTTCTTCAGGGAGCGGAGCGGCGGCGGGTGCAGCCGCAGCGGGGGCAGCTGCAGCCGGCTCGGGCTCGGGCTCGGGCATCGGCGCCACGGCCGCCGGCGACGGCGTGTCCACGAGCAGCGCCTGGGCCAACGGATCGTCCTCGACGACGCGCGGGGCGTCCGGCGAGACCGGACGCAGCCGCCTGGGCGCCGGGCGCGGGGCGGCTTTCACTGGCTCGGGATCGACCGCTTCCACGTCCGAAAGCTCGGCCCCGACGATCGCCTCCACGTCATCGGCGGCGGCCACGGCCGCGATGGCGGCGGCCGCTTCGTTGCCGGCGCTGCCGAGGGTGTCGGCGCGAAACTCCGGGCGATGCCCGCGCTCGACCGGAACCGAAGCACCGGGCAGCTCGTTGTCCTCGTCCGCGGGAGGCGCGGAGGATGAGCTCAGTGTTCGACGCAGCGGATCGTCTGCGCGAGCGCGCGGTGGGTCCGAGCGGTAAATCGGCTCGGCGAGCGCGGCGTCCGCCTCGAGAGCCATGCTCGAAACCGGCTCTGAATCGGTGGCCGGGGGCGCGTCCAGCGCGACCTCGGGCAGGGGCAGAGCCTCGGGAGGCTTGCCGCTCGATTCAATCTGAAACGTGAACCAGCCTGCGTCGGCCGAGGCCAGCTCGGCGTCAGGCGGTTGCGAGTAGATGGCCGGCGGCTTGCGCTGCGAAACCGGCGGAGCTTCGGGCTCCGGCGCGGGCACTACCGACGGGGCCGGCGTGGCTACGAGCGGCGCCGGCGGCGCCAGACCCGGCGTCGTGGTGGGAGAGGCGCTGGAAACCGCTCGACCTGCCTCCGGCTCTGGTATCGAAAGCGCAGTCAGCGGAGGCGCGACCGCGGGCGGGACGCGCGTCTGCGAGATGTCTTCGACGCCGCTCGCCGTCTCGACCATCAGAACGCCGCCGCGGCGCGCGAAGTCGGACAGCACCGCTTCGAGCAGCCGTGCCGGTGCGCGACCGGTGGTGAGCAGGTCGCGCGGCGAGGCGCCGGTGATGAGCTCGCGCAGCAAGCTCTGGGCTGGCTCCGGCGTGCACTCGAGGTAGCCCCCGACGCGCGCCGCATCGAAGGCCACACGCGTCACGCTGGCCAGCGCTCCTGCCGAAAGCGCCCGCTGCGCGGCGCGAGCCCGCGCGACCGGCGCCGCCAGCTGCTCGTGCAAGGTTCCGGACAGCTCGGCGCGGCAATGCGAATCGTCCGGCTCGATCACGAAGCGTCCGGCGCTCACGCCGAGCAGCATCGCTAGCACGCCCTCGCCCCGCTCGAAGCTGCCGTCGTTGGCGCTGCGAATGGCCGTGCGGGGCGCACCGGCGCGTACCTGCACTTCGTATAAATACGAGGAATCTCTTATACTTACGCGCGCATTACGCTGCGCCCGGCAAGTCAGCTCCAGCACCAGGCGCGGCGTGAGGCCATCGAGCCGCCCGCGCACCTCACCCCCGCTGGCCACGCGCTGCTCGACGCGCGCCCGCGCTCGCAGCACCTCGCGCAGCCGCTCCACGACGGTCGATGCGGCCGCCTCCTTGCGGAGGTAGCCGTCGGCGTCGCCGCCCAGCTCCCGCACCCGCTGCAGCAAGTCTTCCTTCCACGAGAGCAGAATCACCGGCACGTCGCGCACCGCAACGTCGCGCTTGAGCTCGTGGCACAGCGAGAAGCCGTCGAGCTTGGGCATCAGCACGTCGCTCACCACCAGGTCGGGCCACAGCGACGTCGTAAGCTCGAAGGCGCGCTCTCCATCGTGCGCCTCGTGAACCTCGGCTCCCACGGTCTTCAGGATGCCGCTCAGGAACCAGACGACCGCCGGGTCGTCGTCGGCCACCACCACGCGGCGACCTTGCAGCGAGACACCCTCGCCGACCCGGCCGTCGCGACCACCGCGCTCGCCGACGCGCCGATCGTCATTCCAGGGCGCCAGCGGCACGGCGCCCTCTGGTCCCGTCTGCTCGAAGCGGACGTTGCCGTCCGAACGCAGGGTCACGAGCTCGCGCAGGCGCGCCACCGTGCCCCAAACCGCGCTCATGATGTCGGTGCCTTCGCCGAAGCCGACGCTGGAGCTGCGCGCCTGGGGATCGACCGACTCGACCAGACCGCGGCGCAGCTCGAGCGCGAGCCGATCGACCAGCTGGCTCACGTTCATCTCACCGAGCGGCTCGCGCGAGTGCACGGTCGGGGTGCCGTGGTCGCGCAGCTCGATGAGGGTGCGGCGCAGCAAGTCCGGGCTGACCGGCTTGGGCAGCACGCGCGTCGCGCCGAGCCCGATGAACGTGGTGGCACTCTCGGGGCTTGCGAAGTCGCCCACCACCACGATCGGGATGGGCTCGACCATCGGATCTTTGACGAACAGCTCGACCAGCTCGCGAGCACCCTTGCGGTCGGCGTCGATGACCGCGACGTCCGGCCCGAACACCCGCGACAGCTCGCGGGCCTTGCCGGGCTCCTCGGTGCGCGCGCATTCGACGCGCAGATCTCCCTGCTGCATCAGCGCCTCGGCCAGCTGCTCGGGCCCGAACACCAGCACGCTGAGTGGAAAGTCACGGGTCGGCACCGCCGTCGGCTCTGGGACCGCCCGGATCGAGACCTTGGCGCCCAGCACCAGCGACGGCAACAGGTCGAGCGCACGCGCTATGTCGGCCAGATCCGTCGGGGCCGGCCCGCTGCGCGCCACTCGCCGCAGCGTCTTTTCCGCTTCACCGAGGGCCTCCGCGACGCTCGCAAAGCCAAGCACCCGAGCCGCCGAGCCCAGCGCGTGCAGCCGGCGCAAGAGTCCGTTGATGCGACCCGCATCGCGAGGCTGATCCTCGACCGCCCGCAGCGCTCCTCGCAGGACCTCGAGCCGGCGCGGCAAGCTCGCCACGAAATCGCCGCGCGCGCCCGACATTCGGGCTTGCTCGTCCTGCGCGGGGGGCGCCCCGATCATACGCTCGGCCGTACCACACGCAGCGCGAGCAGCCGAATTTTCGAGGTGTGGGCCGGTTGCTACGGGACAGAAGAGCCCGGTTCTTGGCGGGGGAGGAGGCACGCGCCTCCTGCCGAAGGACGCCGCAGCGATCCTGCGCCGGTTTGGCGCACGGACAACTCGCTCATCAATCTCCGAACGGGTTCTCGGTCGAAAGCTCGGGAAAGAGCGAAAAGTCACGGTCGCGGGTGAGCAGCGTTTCCACGCCGTGCGCGAGGCAGAGGGCCGCGACGCGAGCGTCGTGCACGACCGGACCGACCACCTTGGGGCGCACCAGAAGCTCGGCCAGCACTTGAGCAAAGTCGTCCGTTTCGCTGAGCAGCAGCGCCGATGGCGACCCCGTCCACTCCTCGAGCTGTTGCCAAGCTTGAGCCTGGGAGCTCGCCGCGTCTTTCCAGATCCGTCGGTTCGTCACCACGCCGAAAAACTCGTAGAGGCACGGCCAGGGTATCGCCCAAGTCTGGCTGCCAGAAGCGAGCTCCGCTAGCTTTTGTGAGGCCGCGGCATTTTCCTTCGCTTCAAGGCGGTGGGCATAGACGAGCACGTTCGTATCGACCGCGATCATCGACGGCCAGGTTCTCCGTAGATCTCGTCGCGCAAGTCCTGCCACGACCAACTCTCGAGCGGGTTCGGCCCCGCAGGATCACCCACGCGGCAATCGCGGAGGACATACTTCTTGGCCGCGCCGCTCGGATTCGACAGCACATGCTGTAGACCTTCCTCGACGAGGGCACGCAGCGGCTTTCCAGTGCGTTTCGACAGGCGCTTTGCGCGGAGCAAGAGCACGTCCTGAATGTCGAGCGTCGTCTTCATCGAACAAGTATAGCCATATATAGTAGTATGGGCAACCCATAGGCGAGCCGACGACGGCGCGTAGCTCTCCCTACTTCACCGGCTTCACCGGCCGTGACGCTAAGAAACAGTGCGCTCGCTCCAGCCCGCAGCCCACAGCCCGCGACCCGCAGCCTCCGCGCGAGATAGCGAATGTGGAATCGGGTGAGTCGCCTGAGGTCAACGAATCGGCACCACCGGGACACCCTTGGCGATGCCCGCCTGCGCGCCGAGATCGTCACTATCGCCGTGGCGACCAAGTCGCCGCCCGAGGTAGCGAATGTCAAACTCGAGGCTAGCGCCGCGCTTTGAGCTCGCGGAGCTGACGATCCAGTTCCTCGCGCGCGGCGCGCTCGCGGTCGGCGTCGGCTCGAGTGCGGTCGGCGTCGGCTCGAGCGCGGTCGGCGTCGGCTCGAGCGCGGTCGGCGTCCGCGCGAGCCAGTGCGGCCAGGTCTCGGTTCGCCTCCGCTTGACTCTGCCAGCGGCGCTTGCCAGCGCGGTCATCTGCGATTGCGAG